>JAWKNX010000020.1:0-57438 GCA_041391465.1 Bdellovibrionales bacterium | reverse complement strand
TATCCCTGTGGGCTCTTTGGCACTCTTTAATTCTGATTCAGGAACAACATCAATTAAAACCTGCCATCTCGTCTTTGTAGATTCGAGAAGCTCCTTGCCCACGCCATTAGAATAACTCTCAAGTGTTGCGACCAAGTCATGCAACTCATCTACAAAGGGTTGGTAGTGTTTAAGAAGGTGTACCCTAACTCTTTTTCGTTCTGACGAAAAACTTTTTCCAGGCTCTGCTGGTGAAATTATTCTCAATGTACTTTTCATTCCTCTATCCCTAATTCACTTACAACCATATTGTTGCCATAACATTTACGACAATAGTCGCCAACGCTTTTTCTTGAATGATCCTGAAAACAAAGGAAAATACCTCTATGGCAAGACCAAGCAAATACAACCCCAAGTTTGCAACCCAACTCATCAAACATTGCTCACAAGGCTTCAGCTTTGAAACTTTCGCCCACAAAATAGGAGTCACTGACCGTACACTCCGCAACTGGCAGCAGACTTATCCTGACTTTGCCGAAGCTACTGACCAAGCTAAAATTGCAGCTCAGTACTTTTTTGAACGCCAACTGATAGAGGGGATTACTGGTAAAGGTAATTCCATGGATAAAAGGAACGCTTCACTTTTGATCTTTGCCCTAAAAACAAGATTTTCAAAGCAATACAGTCAACAAATCAAGGTCACTGCACAAGAACAAATGGAAGTCCATGTGCCTGGCAGTTTTGAGTTCAAGGGCAAAAGGGTGACCGTTGCTGAACTCTCAACGGAAGAACTGGAAGAGGCCACGACCTCGATTCAAAAACAAATCTCAGAGGTTCAAGCACGTATTGAACGGTTGAATAATGAGCCTGATCCACTTGATGAATACGAAAGTTCTTTTTTATAGGCGGAAAAAACTATCTGGTTTTCAACCAGCGTTCCACTCGCCAAGTAGCGGTTTCCTCAGAGACGTTAAATGCTCTTGCCATATCCTTAGCTAAATACGGAGCTAATGTTACATCATCTGGAAGTTTGCCATTGGCGAAGGTAGGGTTCTTTGCCAGGACCTGCTTTGCCGCTTCAAACTGACTTTCAACATGGTCTGTTGGCATGAGCAGAGTCGAGGCGAACATATTTGCTTGAGTCTCAAGAGGCTCTCTATGAAGGTCACTTAAAACAAACTTTTTCCACTGATCGGTGTCTTCAAATTTCTGTTCTTCAACATACTGGCGATGCAGCACATAGTGTCCCAGCTCATGGGCCAATGTAAATCTCGCTCTTGTTTCTACAGAATTAAACTGATGCTCATCAATGTTGATTTGGCTAAAATCGTGGGCAAACATGGCATCAATACCAAAACTATCCATCATCCCTGGTGTGGGTACTATATTTATCCCCAAATTGATCTCAATAATATCCTCTACAGGAATAGGAATCGTCTTTTCTGGGTGATGTTCATTCAAAAACTCTTGCGTTGCCACCTCAATTTCAGAAGGAGGAATAAAACTGCGAATCACTTTATGACTTCCTAATCAGATCAATTAAATCATTGAGCTTTTCCTCATCGAGGTCTTTGTTATCTATGGTTCGCAAAAACACTGGCAGCTTTTCCAGTAGTTTTTCATTTTGAACTTCGTCGATTCCATAAGTCTTGTTAGATACGGCAGCCAACTCAAAAACTGATCCCAGTCAGGTGACCCCTCAGCAAGCCCTAATGCCTCCGCATAGAACTTGAGTTTTTCCTTTGCTTTTGGGGCCGCTACAAGCCCTCTTTCCAACCTTGAAATATAGGCTGGATCTTCCTCGTAGTTATCGGCAAACTTCCGCAGAGTGAGCTTCAGCTCAATCCTCTTTGCCTTAAAAAAGTCTCCAAACGCATTGTTGTCGCCTCCAATCAGAGACAGACAGGCAGGCATCCTTTCCCTGGCTCTCCTTGTTGTAATCATTGTACAACATGTTGTATCGGAATTACAACATTTTTCTTTGATAAAAATAGCTGAGTATTTACAGTTATTTATCATATGCAATGCCAAATCTGACAGCTTGTTGCTCTACAGTAGATATTGCCGAATGAGCCAGATAACAATAATGCAAAATTCTTTACAATTTGATTTAGGGGGAATTATGAAATTGTGTGTATTAACAATTATAGCAGCAATAATCATTGCAAGTGTTGCCCAAGCGAACCCGTTACCTTTTGAAACTGAATTCAATATACCTGGTAATGTTATCAAGAAAAGTATTTCAAAACATCACCGCTCGTAGCTATTTTAACTAAAGAGAATAGGGCAGGGTTTACAATTACCTCGATGGCAGTCAGGTGGCCTCATTTGAAATCCCAGGCGAGGCACTAAGTAATGTTGAATATATTCGGCTAAGTCCAAATGGGAAGTATTTGGCGATTGCTAATTATTGGTCTCCACACATTGTGATTTTTAACACCATTGATGGCACCAAAGTTCTTGAGCGAGAGTATTTTGGAGTCTCTGACACTTCCCGTGTAAGATTTGACCCCAAAGACGAATTTGTTGCCATCGCTGATCCATTTATCGTCAATGGAGCTGTTGTAGAGGTTGTTAATTTAACAAACGGAAATTCCCAAAAAGTAGGATTCTCAGCAACGTCAGGGGAAGAGGGCTTTCGTGATATTGAGTTTTTCTATCTTAAAGGGAAGCGAGTGCTTGTCACTCTTTCGTATAATGCTTGCCGCCTCTCCATTTGGGATATGGACAACAGCTATGCAGAAAAGAAAATCACAAATACCTGCGTGGACAACATTGAACTCGCCGACAGCGAAGGAAATTACATGGAAGGAGACCACAATAGCTTAAACTTCTTCAACATCTTTACAGCTCAGAAAGTAAACACTGTAATAAACTATTACGAGCACCCCCAAAGCCCAACCTATGGCAACTTCTTCTCATATGGATTTTCCAATTCAAACGTAATTTTCCTCGGTGACGGACCTGGCCTCGAAGGGACATTCTTGCGAGCGATAGACTATAAGACCGATCAAGACATCTTCAAATATGATATTTCAAAGCAAGGGTTCTCAAGTTTACGAGTAATTAAAAATGCAGGAAAAGCCTTACTCGCTTTGATAGGAAGAGAAAAAATCTCTACCGTTAATCTCAATAAACTCTGAGTTTTATGTACGCATCGGCTGGTACAAATCCCCGTACCAGCCTTACCAGCCAAAAACGTGAACTCCCCTGAGGCAGCGTGAAAAAATCATGAACTCAAATGAAATCGAAAAAGCGTGGAAAACAAAACCACTTCAGTAACTTACTAAAATCTTTGGATGAAATTGTTAGGAGCCTTATACCTCAGGTAGTTCAGGCATTTATTGATGCTCCTGAATATCATCGAGCATCGCATCGATGCTCAGGGGAACATGTCCGTCCAACCACCATTCAAATAGCTCAGGGTTTTTATCAAGAGTGATTCTGGCGTATTCGATTTCTGCTGGTGTGAAGTACTCATGCTGCTTTTTTTGCAGCTGTTCACTATCTAACAAAGGGTACTGCCATATTCGAAAATCCATCAGTCCTGGGGCGAAGCCTTTAGCGATGGTCTTTAAGTCCGTCATGCGCTCGTGATGGGCCCTGTTTCTTTGGCCCAATCGGCCCAAGCCAATTCCAATTAACCCCAAGGCGGACTTACCAATATACTCTTCAGTGTGAACCAGCTCGTGGGCCAATATGGCTTGCAACGCAGATGTGGGGATGTTTTCATCAAACACCGTTGGACTGATGCCAATTTTATAGCTGGGTGCACCGGTGAATCGAGTGAGTTTAAAATTGCTCTCTAAGAAATAACCCGGCCGGTTCATTTGATAGATCGTGATGGAACGGGTGGGCTTGGAGTCAATCCTCGAAAATTCCGAATCTATTAAGTCTTCAAGTAAACCACGTATTAAAACCTTTTGACCTGTATTAAAATCAGTTTCACCAAATACAATCTGTATCGCCATCGACGGGGAATTGAATAAAACAATTGCACTGAACACTAAATATCTAAAAATAATTTGCATTCATCCCTCAACTACAACTGGTTGATTTTGTCTAACGTCGACTTGGACGGTCGCCACATGTACTGCTGCAAATCCACTTTATTCATTTGAAACTCCACTCCCTCTTTGCTGAGTAGGCTTTTTTGGCGGCGTTGGGCTAGATGTTCTGAGATCTGCCCTTTCGCATTTATAACTCTATGCCAAGGCAATCGATATTTTTTCGAAGAAGAGCTTAAAATATAACTCACATATCTGGCTGAGCCTGGTGAATCCACCAGTTGGGCCACTTCACCGTAGGTCAAGACTTTGCCCTTTGGAATTTCTCTCACCAAAGCGATAGTCCGCAAAAATAGCGATGACAATTCTTTTGATGACCCCATTTTAAAACTCCAGATTAAGCCAAAATTGATTTACCGCTCATCTAATCCTCTGCCGCTGACGAAATTTCAAACCGGCCAAGAATAGGCAAATGATCAGAGATCCATTCGTAATACATCTTCAATGCTTTTTGATCAAGTGAACCAGAAAACACCTCATTTACGTCGAGCACCCAAAGCTCATCCATTGCTCTACACCTCTGACCCGTGTAAAAAATATGATCTAACAGGTGGGCCTCCCACTGAGTTTTATAGGTAAATTTTTGATTTTCTAATCGAATCAGGCCATGAGCTTCGGCCACCTCGTCAAATAGCTCCAAATCCGATTTTTCACGCCCAGTAAACAACTTCCCCTGTGTATTGAAATCTCCAGTTATAAAACAAGGGAGGTTTTTATCTAGTTTTTCAACGAACTTACAAATCACCTCCATCTGATCTAGCCGGCTCTCGGTATGAAATCTTCCGGACTTTAAATGTACGCCAATGAGGTGCGCAACAGCGGTTTGCGATTCCCGCTTTACCAGTTGCCCATAGAGAGCTGGGCGCGAAGTTTTGCCGTTTAAAATAACACCGTCAACAATGTATCCATTGCTGGTGGGGTCCATCACTTGGTATTTTGATTTATAGGCGATCACGACATGCTGATGTCTTTTGTAGTCATGCTCATACGTCACGTATTCAAAATCATCAGGTAAAATATTTTTCAGCCGATGGACTTGGCAAATCTCTTGAAAAACGATGACATCCGTCTCGCCAAGGTACTTAGAAATAAAATCCGCTAAGGCTTGATCCCGATGCTCATCCCCGGCCCGACCTTCATACTCTCCACCAAACCCGTAACAGCGAATATTAAAACTTGCTATAGTTAACTGACTCACTCTTTAGGGTCGCTTTCATGAAAATGGGAAAAAGGGTTCGCTATGAACAAAAACATACCTCCTCTGTATTAAAATGGGAACCTCCCATTGATGAGACCATAGAGCTCTGTGTGAAATCCCAATATATCCCAGCAATTCCAGACAGATAGATTAATAAATTGAATCCCCTTATCGCTCAAGGCGCCTGGACTATGGTCCGATAAGCAGTAGAATAGAGGAACCACCAATATGAACGTAAAATGGGTTTTCTTTTTGCTGCTTTTCGCAAGCCCACAATTGTTTGCGAATGGTCAAATCGGCAAAAAACTTTATAGCAAATACAAGAAAGCGGTCGTCAAGATCTCTATCTTTGAACAAGGTCTCCCTTTGGTTCAAGGTGCTGGTTTTTTCGTCGGGAACAATGGCTATATCGCCACTAACTATCACGTTATTAAACCGGCATTTCGCGAAGGTTATAGTATTGTGATCGAAACCCACGATAAAAAACAGCTTCATGAATTTAAAGTGGGCACCTGTTCAGATGATCGCAGTATTGACCTGTGTTTTATTAAAGTTGATTTTAAGCCCGAGGTTTCCTTCATACCCAGCGATGTTTTTCCAGAAAAAGGAGAGTCTATTTATGTCATAGGGCACCCAATGGGGCTGGATTACACCTTTTCAAACGGTTTGGTTTCTAACTTCCAAAAAGCTAAGGAAAAAGACGACATTGATGGCATTCAAATCAGCGCCCCCATAAGCCCTGGCAACAGCGGTGGTCCGATTTTTAATGAAGAGGGGACACTCTACGGAATGGTCACGAGTATCAATGGGTCTCGGCTGGCTCAAAACTTAAATTTTGGTATTGCTGTGAGTGAAATTTTTCAACTCGCAAAACAACCTTCGAAATTGGTTTCTTTAAAAAATTACCAAAAACAGTTGAACGAAAAAATGGTCAGTGCCATCAATAAAATTTCCAAAGACTTCTATGAAGAGGCCATTAAAAATATCAAATTGGCGAAAAGCAAAAAAAGACCTTTCAAAATTAGAGCTGCCCCGGTTTAAATTGCAAAAATTCTAATGTGGGGGACGGTTTCTATTTCACATTTGTTCCTGCATTTTATGAATGCTCTCCGTACAAAGATTCCGCGACTCACAAAGGGTTTGTTTGTGTCGATCAGCTTACCCAAGCGACACAACTGGATTTTAGCTTCTTCAAATACGAAAATGGCAGCATTTTTTCCGACCTTCATAACAAGGACGATCACGAATCACGACCAGTAAAAACAGTTCAAATCCTGCAGGCCCAAGGAGAGTGGGAAAAGGTCAAACCAACACTCAGTGCCAGTCAAATTAAAGGCCTACATTCCTATCAACTCAAACCTTGGCAATGCAAAAACGGACACAGCATGATGTGTACTACATCTTAAATAACACTGAGGAGTGTAAAGCAACTCTCGTCAACGACACCGAACCCAATGCCATCACAAAAATCACTTTATTCCAGGACAAAACAAATCGCATGATAGTTAAAGTTGCTGGCCATGTGAAAAATAAAAACTATCAACGTCTTGGTTTTTGGGCTCTAGAATATCGAGCCAACTCATCCAATACATTTCAATTAAGGAAATTGAAAGACACCTGGCTTCTGAAGACTCAGGAATAAAATTTGTCCGATCTTGGATGATCAAGAGTAGGTGACTATTTTGTAGATTATAAAATAGTGCGTGAAGTGATGAACCATTTGATCTAAACCAAAAGCCCACCAAAAGCTGGCTTTGTAGTGATCATTAAAACGACCTAAATACCGAGGGCCTGACTTCAATCGGTCCATACCAAAATGAACAATAAAATCAAAAACAAACAAATACCAAAGTGCTGGCTGAAAAATCAGTAAAATGCCAAGAGTGAAAAACGCATGCACTCCCCGCATGAACGGTGAGCGGCAAAAGGAATCCCCAGCCGGGCAATGTTTTACGTAACATGTATTCCCGCTGCAAAGGAAAATCACAGATGAAGTGCTTAACCTGGTAGCAAACAAGCAAGGTAAATGTGAGTTTCACGAGTTCCAGTTGCAAAATCCTCTCGTCGACATAACAACATGATTATACGGGGGAATTGACACATTGGTCACAAAGAAATCCTGAAGGACAGACCTTGATCTAGACTAGAAAAAAACCTAACATAAATGCTCAATTTAGATCTTTTAAAAGATTGAGTGGCCAATGAACGCTGAAGCCAAAGTTGTAAAACCTGAGGAAAAAGACAATCCACCTGCAAAATATCGGGTTCAATATTGTCATTCCAGTGATTTTACTCAATAAACTCCACGGATCAATTTGGGGAAAATGGTCCCAAAATTGCGGTGATCGTTGCCCTGGCCTTTCCGTTAGGCTATGGAGCTTACGATTATTATGTAAATCGTCGCAAAAACTTTATATCTCTCTTGGGGATAATAAACATTCTGTTCACAGGTGGCCTCGCCCTACTTAAAGTCAAAGGAATTTGGTTTGCCGTCAAAGAGGCGGCCTTTCCCGCTATTATCGGCATTGTTGTTTTCATTACCGCCTATACGCGAAAACCCGCGGTCAAGCTCATGGCGTTCAATGATAATATTATGGATACGAACAAGGTGAACCTAAAGCTAAAAGAGTTAGGGACCCAGGATAAATTTGATATTCATCTTAAAAAGTCCACATTTTTATTGGCCATCTCATTTTTTCTAAGTGCCGTATTAAATTTTGGCTTAGCTAAATACATTTTCGAGGATATTGATCCCGGTCTCACAGATTTAGAGAAAGCCAGTATACTCAATGAGCAAATCGCTGATATGCAGTGGCTGAGCTTTTTAGTTATCGCCCTACCACTTACTTTTTTTATGCTTTACATATTATTTTATATTAAGAATGGAATTACTAAATATACAGGCCTCGACATGGAAGATATCTTCCCAGCTCTCCAAGAGCAGAAAAGACCCCTTAGAATCAATTTGGATATACAAGGACTCAGTGGCGCACTTCAGTGGGTGAAATAAACCCTACCTCGGCTTCTTGTGGACCAACTCTGCCGTTTCCTCAATCTGCTTGAGCCGATCGCGGCATGACGTAACGCTCCCGTTGTTTTTTTCGCTGAATTTCTCGCTGCTTTTCCTTTTCCAGCCATTTCGCCTCTAGGGCCTCGCTATCGAACTCAGGTCTGCGGGAATTTTTTGTAATTCTCTCGTGCTTTTTCCTGCTTCTGTTCCCAAGCTTCTCGTTTCTTTTTAGCGGCAAATAATCCCCTTTTCACGCGCTATTTTTTGCTTTTTCTTATCTTCAAAATGCTCAAAATAACTCTTATAGCGAGCCCGTAGCTGGTTTCTTCGATTTTGAAATTCAGCCTTTTTCTGAAGCCGACTGGGCCCACGAACCTTCAGAGAGGACGAGCGCTATTAAAATCATCAATAAATAAACACCTGAACGAACCATAGATTCATATTGCCTGAAGCTCAGTCTTTTGCCTATACTGGGGCGGCTTTTCTCGACTTTTGTGGAATGAAACTATAGGGAGCAAATTATGGAAATGCTTATGGACGTGAGCGCGTTTTCTGAAAACCTTTGTGATTGTGGTGGGCATTGTCGTCGTCCTCATTACGTTCGCTAGTTTGATCGCCAGGGGCAAAGTTCAAAGTCACGAAGTTGAGGTTAAAAACCTGAACGATAAATTTCGTAACATGTCTGACAGAGTGCACGGTGAAGTTCTCAGTAAAAAAAGAATTTAAAGATCGTCTAAAAATTTATAAAAAAGACCAAAAAGAGAAAGAAAAACGAAAAGAACCCAATAAAAATGTTTTCGTCATTGATTTTGAAGGGGATATAAAGGCCTCCGGCGTCTCCCATTTGCGTGATGAGATTTCCACCATATTGAGTTTATCTGATAATTGCTCTGAAGTCGTACTTCGCTTGGAGAGTCCCGGTGGTATGGTCCACAGCTATGGCCTAGCCGCCTCACAGCTGCTGCGTTTAAAAGAAAACAATATTCCTCTCACCGTTTGTGTCGACAAAGTGGCCGCCAGTGGAGGGTACATGATGGCCTGTGTTGCCGATAAAATTATTTCGGCCCCCTTCGCCATTGTTGGAAGCATTGGGGTCTTGGCACAAGTCCCAAACTTTCACCGATTGCTCAAGAAAAATGATGTGGATTACCAAGAAATCACTGCCGGAGAATACAAGCGGACCATCTCAATTTTTGGTGAAATCACTGAAAAAGGAAAACAAAAATTCACCGATGACATTGCGCGAACCCATGAGCTTTTCAAAAACTGGGTCAGTCAGCGCCGGCCAAAGGTGAAAATCACTGAAGTTGCCACCGGAGAGCATTGGTATGGACAGGAAGTTCTTGAAAAAGGACTCGTGGATGAAATTAAAACCAGTGATCAGTACATTATGGAATTAATTCCTCACTTTCAGGTTTTCACTTTGAAAGTGAGCGGTAAAAGGTCCTTTCAAGAAAAGCTACAAGAAAGCTTTGGTCAAATTGTTGAAAATCGTCTTCCTGAGTGGGTTCTGGCCTGGCAAAACAAGCGTTGGTATTGATTCTCCTTAAGCGGCTTATTGGTTTTCTTTAGGGATAATTTTTTTTGCAGATTCCAAAACCTTTTGCCCCAGATTTTTAATGGGCTCAATGGCCTTTACCGTGGGCAACACTCCCGAGTTGGCAAAAATCGGTATAAGGTTACTTTTATCATCCTTCAAGAACCACTCATTGCT
The DNA here is from genome assembly GCA_041391465.1 of Bdellovibrionales bacterium. Classification (GTDB taxonomy): domain Bacteria; phylum Bdellovibrionota; class Bdellovibrionia; order Bdellovibrionales; family UBA1609; genus UBA1609. The sequence goes on along the minus strand of JAWKNX010000020.1, from coordinate 47,470 downwards.
TTCACCGAGTAGCATATATTTTTTAGCACTCCCCTTACGTCGAATTTGACCGAACAACTTTCCCTCTTTCCAGTTTCCAAAAGAGTTCAAAGATTTAACACCAAAATTGGCAGTCAAATTTTTCCACTCCACGCCATTTTCGACGAGTTTGAAATCAAATCGAACGGGCGATAATATCCAACTTTCTTTTTTATTCGATTCAAAAAGAGTCTCCATCCAGGGGTGAAAAAGATGCTCTTTAGAAAGAGTCAACTCATCCAACTGGGTATTGGCTTGAAAGTTCTTCCCATCATAGAGGGACTTTATTTTTGCTTGCTTAATCCCCCAATCCTTTCCAAAGATCTTCCCAACAGCAAAACTCCCTCGCCACCGAGCAATGCTGGATTGGTCAATAGCCGCTTGGCCAAAAATACCCATAGACCCAAGAACTCCGTCGACCATGACTTTTTGGACGGTCGGGTGAAACTTTAAATGCTCAATTGCGACTTGTAAGACCCCATTACTGAATTGATCATCTAAATTAAAGGACAGCTTTCCAACAAACTCTCCCCGATCCAGGGTCGCCTCATTTATGATACCGGAAATGCGGCGATCTCGATAATCCAGTTCACCAGCAACCAAGGATAACTTTTGATAGGTTTTTTGATTGGCGCGAGAAAAAACAGCAGCACTGTCCTCGATGGACCATCTGAAGTTTATTTTGTCCGCACTGGCTACTTGAATCTCACCTGATAATTTACCAAAATCCTTAAACACCCCAGAAGGACCTTCACGCTGGAGGATTTTTAACAGCGTTTCAATGGGCCATTGGTGAACAAAAATAATACCTTCCGATTTTAATTGGGGTGACTGCATATACGGCCACTCGAAAGCCATTTCTCCCAACTCAATCTTCCCTTCACTTTCAATGAGTTGGCAGCTCTTAATATTTGTCTCAACCACGGCAGATGAAACAAGAGCTTCCGCCGAAACATTACAGTTCAACCACAAGCTAGACAACGAGGGCTGGGAAGGCTTTTCCATAATTCTCAACAGTTGAGTCAGAGGAAAATCATCTAAGACCACTTCAAGAGACACTGGTTTGGTCTTTTGCGGATCATAAACAAAGGACACGTTTATTTTACCTTCACGGACGGCACCATCGAGTTCTAGTTTTAAATGATCTTCATAAAATGAGACCTCGATCGGTAGGGATTTAAATTCCGAAAGACCCGACTTCCATCGACTTAAATCCGCGTTGGCCTTAATCGTTAAATGCTCTGCTCGTTGGACACTGAGGTTTCGCAAGATCATGATGCGATTTTTTCGTTGCCACCAAAACTCTTTAAAATAGACATTTTTTAATGGGAGCTCTTGAATTCGAGGAAGGTTTTTATTGTAGGCAAGAAGTGCGTTTTCCACAGATTTAAAATTGTAAGTGTCTTTAACTGTATTTGTTTCTGACTCAGCCACCTCTTTAATCTCTTTTTCAAGCTCAATTTTTTGATCGCCACAGTCGCCATCAAAGGTGAGTAAAGTCGCCTGGGCGACTTCAATTTGATGAAATACGACTTTTTTTTGCATCAAACTTTGAATCAATGCGACGGGGATATAGGTTTGCACTAACTGTAAACCATTCTGCTCTTCGCAAGTGTCTTTAGGGATTACTCTCGCTAATTGAACTTGAAGTCCAAAGGCGGGAATGCCTGCTCCCCTAGAGAGCATCAGTCGAGGCTCTTCCACCTCAAGGATCCACTGATCGGAGTGATTTTGTAGGTGTTTATTTAACCATTGGCTGAGTTGGTAGTCAGAGAACACAACTCGAACTGCACCGCCCCAAAAAAAGCAGGTCATCAACCCGAGCAAAAACGGAATCCAACCGGATGACCAGTTCACCGCCTTAAATGGCTTATTTGCGTTCATTTCTCTCCCTCGATGAGAACCTAAAGGGACTTAGATGGCTTATTTGAATTCGAACTTAATAACTTCGTATTCTTTTTCACCTTTAGGCGTCTTTAATTCAATCACATCATCGGCCTTTTTACCAATGAGTGCTCGGGCTAAGGGCGAGAATACAGAGATTTTTCCCTGTTTGACGTCTGATTCATCTTCACCAACGATTTGATACGACACTTTTTCATTTGAATCACTGTCCAACAAAGTTACGGTGGCTCCAAAAATGATTCTATCCGAGCTCAATTTTGAGGGGTCGACCACTTCGGCCTCTGCCAACTTACCTTCAATTTCACTAATCCGAGACTCAATAAAACCCTGTTTTTCCTTTGCGGCATCATAGTCTGCATTTCACTGAGATCTCATCCGCGAGCCTCTTCAATGGCTTTTATCACAGCAGGACGCTCGACACTCTTCAATCGCTTGAGTTCTTCCGACAGTTTGGACTTTCCTAACAGTGTCATTGGCTGTTTTGGCATTTTGCCTCCTCATCAGCAGGGTTTGAAAAAAAGGAGATAATATAGTGCAAAACCTTTGACGCAAACAAGAACAAACAGAGACTGAGACGCGAAAGTATAACTTAATTTTTCTAATTATTTTGGGGTTTGGCCGAAATTGAACCCGAGTAACACCTCTATTGTAAGATTGCTGTCCGGCCGCAACAGTCGCCCTTTGCTGTCTATTTTACGAAAAATTAACCGCCCGATTGGCCAGTTTGCTGACGCATTTCCATCCCAGAGAACAACGCCTTCTTATTCAGGCTTTGATGCAGATCGACAAGGCCTAACTGACCCTTATGGAGGTTCCCGATAAACAAATGGGAATCATTTTGGAGGGGATGAGTCGAAAGCACCTGGTGAAGCTCATGTTGAAGCACCTGATGAGAGTGTTGCACACTTCTTGAGCACGATAAACCCGGCCTTGAAAGACCAAATACTCACGGAGTTGGACGAAGACACCCGTCTGCGCATCGACCAGCTGCTCAGTTATCCCGAAGAATCCGCGGGTCGCATGATGCAACCAAAGATATTTAGTTTACCCATTCAGATCACAGCACAAGAAGGGCTCAATTTATTACGTGAACACGCTAAAGAGCAAAGCATCTATTACATTTATTGTACGGATAAAGACAATCGCCTGCGTGGTGTGATTTCACTGCGTGCGCTGGTAACGGCCGCACCGGATACCTTGAACTCCCTCGTTAAGAGGGAAGTGGTGACTGTCAGTCAACCAACACCGATGAAGAAGTGGCGAAGATCGTTGCCCATTATGATTTTATCGCTGTGCCCGTGGTGGACGAATCGCACTGACTCTTGGGGATCATTACCATTGATGACGTGGTCGATATTATTCAAGAACAGGCAACTGCTAATATTTATGCCCAAGCCGGTCTACAAGAAGACGATCGTGTCTATAGCTCGCCGCTTTTAAAATAAAAACTCGATTACCTTGGATGTTTTAAACCTTGTTTTAGGGGCTTCGCCAGCTCTGTGGTGAGTCTTTTTGAAGAAACAATGCATGAGTTGATTTTATTGGCCGTGTTGAAAAATATTGTTGCCGGTATGGGCGGCAATACGGCCATTCAAACTCTGGACAGTTGTCACTGCGGAATCGCCACGGGAGATTTTAATTTTATCACTTATGGAAAGCTGTCGCAAAAGAACTCGTGGGCATCACCATAGGCACAATCCGGGACTGTCCGCGGGAGTCCTCGTGTACGCATGGAAAGGTGATGCCATGGTCTCTATCGTCATTTGCATGTCTACGATCTGTAATTCACTCGTCGCCTCGACTTTTGGCGCGATTGTTCCTCTGGTATTGAACCGGTTTAAATATGACCCGCCACTGGAAGTGGAGTTATCGTCACGATGGTCACTGATATTTTCAGTTTCTTTTCATTCCTGGGGATTGCGACCGTTGGTCTCAAAATGATGCATTGATATTAGGATCATCACTTAAGACAGAGGTCTCATTTTCGAAAAGTGCCCTATGAGCGACGCAACTCCGAATTTTCAACAAGATGTCTCAGCCATTGCAAAAAGCTGAAAAAAGCTCAGTCCATTTTATAACTACTCACAAACAGTGTGACGGTGACGGGCTCGGAGCCATACTTGGTCTATATCATGCGCTCCAACAAACTGATAAAGACGTCAGAGTTCTTTTGGTGATGAAATTCCACAGAAATATTCTTTTTTAAATGGTGAGGAACATGCAGAAGTTTTCGAAGGACCGCATGATCCTGTGGGCCCTACTGATATTTGTTTGATTTTGATACGAATGATTACCGGTTGGTCGAACCCCTTTGGGGTGTACTGGTGGACAACTGTAATGAAGTGTTGTTCGTGGATCACCACCCTGTGCTTACACAAGGTCCACTGCCGACTGCCGGTTCTTACATCAATACAGATGCTGCAAGTACTGGTGAGGTTGCATTTTATATTATCCAAGAGCTGGGCCTTCAATTGGATTCAGACGTGGCCCGTGCGCTTTATACAAGTATTTCTTTCGATACCCAGTTGTTTCGCTACGTCAAAGCTCGGCCCAACTCCCACATCGTTGCCGCCGAATTGTTAAAATACGAAGACCACCCAGAAATCATTCACAAAGAAATTTTTTCGACGTATACCGTTGGTAAAATGAAATTTCTCAGTGAAGCGCTTGGTGATATAGAGTACTTTCATGACGAGCGGGTTGCCGTTTTACATATTCGGGATGGTCAATTGAAACAGTACCATTTGGAAATTGACGATTCGAGAGACGTTATTGATATGATAATGAATATTACAACAGTCGAAGCCGCGGCCCTTTTTCGAGAGGACGCCCCGGGAGAGTTTAAAATTAGTTTACGGTCTAAAGGAATTGCTGAAGTGCTTTCTATAGCTGAAACTTTTGGTGGCGGCGGGCATCGCTTTGCTGCTGGCGCTCCAACGCATGGAAACTACCAACAAATCAAACAAAAAGTTGTCGAGCTCATTGCGAACCAACTCAATGGTCAAACAACAAACGATGACGATTCTAAAAGTCGAACGAACTAATTCATGAAGCGTAATCAAAAAAAAAGATCGCCCATTGTCTGTCTTTGCAATGCCGTTTCACAGGAGCGCATTGAGGACACGATCCGAGATGGCATTGAAGGTATCGATGAAATTTATGATAAAACCTCTGCTGGAGTGGGCCCTTGTGGGGGCTCCTGTCGCCCGTTTATTCAAAAAATGATTGATCAATATGAAGAAGATGGAACATTTCCGGAAGTGGCACGGCCACTCCATCGGAGAAGAAAATAAATTTATTTTCCAGTGCGGAACTTAATCATTAACTCCACGTCAGGCCGACAAGTTCCGCAGGCCGTCGAAGATGAAGTCATCTTTGATACGGTCTGTGCCGTGTGCGCTCCATAAATGATCGCCTGGTCCACTTTTGCTGTTGGAATTGCACGACAATGGCAAATATTTAAATCCGTATACGGAGGGCTCCATTCCCCTTTTAAGCGCAAAACCATTTCACGGATGAGCATATCCGCCATATCTGATCCTTCGGGTGTCATCAGGGACTCCAAGGGCCCCTGTAGGCTTTCACGAAAACTCTGCACTTTTTGTAAAAATTCATGGCCACCCACCGCATAAACCTTTGAGGATTCAATAGATCCCGAAGCATTTAGTTGGAGCTGTACCTGAAATTCAATGTGTCCATTTAAATTTATTTCTTCAATCACTTCTCTGGACATGTTATCCCCTTGGAGTCTTTATCGGTCACTATTTAGGCTGCATAAAACCCTAGTATAGCATGAGGAATTTTTATGACTTTGTTAAGTGTGAATGTGAATAAAATCGCAACTCTTCGAAATGCTCGGGGAAATGATCTTCCCAATTTGAAACAAGTCACCAAGGACCTACTCAACTTTGGAGCCCAAGGAATTACTGTTCACCCCCGCCCCGACGAGCGACATATCACACGAAAAGACGTCTATGAATTGAAACCACTGATTGCCGACTTCAACAAAAGTCACAACACCCATATTGAGTTTAATGTGGAAGGGTTCCCCAGTCCTGAGTTTATGGACTTAATGCAAGATATTCGTCCAGAACAAGTCACACTCGTACCTGACCCACCAGATGTTATTACATCCAATGCCGGATGGGACTGTGAACACAATCGTGAATTTCTTATCCCTATCGTAGAAACTCTTAAAAAGTGGGGCTGCCGAGTATCGTTATTTGTCGATCCCGTGGACGTCACCGAAAATTTTGTTTCCGCCATTGGTGATATTGGATGTGAGCGAGCTGAGTTGTACACCGAAAAGTTCGCCCTTCAATTTGCTGCTGGTGAAAAGGACTCCGCTGTGGCTCCTTACATTGCTGCCGCCGAATTGTTGAATCGTGGGAATATACAACTCAATGCGGGCCATGACCTGAATCTGCAAAATGTGCGCTTTTTAATTCGAAAGGTACCGAAAATCAAAGAAGTCAGCATTGGACACGCGTTGGTGTGTGAAGCACTTTATTTGGGATTGCAGCAAACTGTTAAAAACTACTTAGAAGAGTTGAGAATCCATGAGCATTAAGGTTGAGCTTTTACCCGCTCTTACGGACAACTATATTCCAATTATCATTGGTGCAAACCGTTCGTGTTACGTGGTTGACCCCGCGGAGGCAAAAAGTGTTTTGCAATTCACTCAGGCGCAAAATCTGAATATTGAAGGTATTTTAAATACTCACCATCACTATGACCATGTGGGGGGCATTCTAGAGATCGCGGCCAATTCAAAGTGTAAAGTATATGGCCCTAGCTATGATATTCATCGAACACCCGGGATTCAACAACCACTTCAAGACGGCGACACCATTGAAGTTCTCGGCGAGCCGGTGACGGTCAAATATGTACCAGGTCACACGTTGGGGCATATCGCATATTATTTTGAAAATTCTGGAATTCTTTTTATAGGTGACACTCTTTTTGCCATGGGGTGCGGACGCCTCTTTGAGGGCACGCCTGAGCAAATGTATGATTCCCTATCTTGGGTGAAGAGTCTACCTGGCGATACCCTTGTTTATTGTGCCCATGAATACACACTTAACAATTCTGATTTCGCATTACAGGTGGAGCCCAGCAACCAAAGGTTACAAGAACGGCGTCAGCATGTGATGAAAGCTCGTGAGTTAGGCCAATCAACGGTCCCCACAAAATTGACATCGAAAAACAAACCAATCCTTTTTTACGGTGTGATTCTCTGGAAATTAAACAGCAGCTTGGAGCTTCCCAATGACGCCGACGAATTCACCGTCTTTGCAAAGTTAAGACAGTTCAAAGATGAGTTTTAAGATTGTTTTCAAGCCCCACACCTGTGGTTTATTGGGTTTCCAGTTCATTGTATTTCTTATTGGAACCCTTTGCCTTATCGACAGGGTATTTGCTTTCGATTTCTGTTATTTTTTTGAGCACGGCCTGCCCTAAATCAATTTTATATAGTTGTGCGAACCTCGCCAGCCCGAAAACAATATCTGCCAATTCCGCTTCAACTTGGGCTCTTTTTTGTGGGTTTTGAAGCAGCTCAATGGACTCCTCTGCAGAGAGAAAGCGAAAATGCTCTAAAACTTCCGCTGACTCTATCGCGATATCACAAGCGAGGCTCTTCGGATCGTGAAATCGATCCCAATCTCTGTCGTCACAGCATTTTTTCACTCTTTCGACCACATCGGCAAAATTCACAATGCCTCCCATATTGTTGAAATCATTGGATTTTATTACTTTTAGCTCAATTTATTTTGAACTTGTGGATATCACTTTTTTTTAAAAAATCCTAGCCAAATCGAAGATTTATCGATAAGACTAGCAGCCTTGGAGGCAAATCATGGCTAAGAAAAAAGGGAAAATTCGAATTATCACACTTGAGTGTACTGAAGCTCGTGGACTTGGAAAACCGCCTTCTCGTTATACAACGAAAAAGAACTTTCAAACTCATCCTGAGCGCCTTGAAAAAAGAAAGTACAATCCTTTCTTAAGAAAGCACACAGTACATAAAGAAATTAAATAATTTTTTTCAATTGAGATGATAGAAAGTGCATAAGCTGCCAGAGAATTCGGGGCAGCTTTTTTTTATAGACCTAAGAGGCAAACCTTTCCTCTTGGGGGGCTATAAATTTATAGCCCACACCATGGACCGATTTTATACAGCTCCCATAGGGGCCGAGTTTCTTTCTTAAAGCTGCGACGTAGGTGTCCACGCTTCTTTCAAGTACATTTGTAGTATCTCCCCAAACTGCCCCGAGAATTTGGGCTCGACTCATCACCTGCTCTACATTTTTCGCGAGATAATAGGCGAGCTTAAATTCCAATGGAGTGAGTTCGATCCAGTTTTTCCCGGAATCATTTTCCGTATAAATACTTTGTCGATCCAACTCAAAATGCAATACACCTTGGCAGAAAGTTTCTCCAGCCTTCTCATAGATTTTATGTCTTTTTAATTTAGAGTCGATCCGTGCTTTTAGCTCGATCGGTTCACAAGGCTTAACAATATAGTCGTCAGCACCTAATGAAAAACCGAGGACTTTAGCGTTAACGTCTTCTTTGGAGGTTAAAAATACAATGGGGCGATGCTCAAAACGCTGATCCATTTTAATTTGAGAACAAAGATCGTATCCATCTCCGTCCGGCAGCATGATATCTAAAATAAACAGATCATAACTTTGACTGCCAATTTTATCCAAGGCCTCTTGCATAGTGCCGGCGACATCAACATCGTAAAACGGTCCCAAAGCCTTTCGAATGATCAGTTGATGTGAAAGCTCATCTTCGACTAGCAATAATTTTTCGTGCATATACTCGATTCTCCGATTGGATTTGAATACTTATCGGACCGAGCCTTAAAAATATTGACCTCTGAGTTTGCTGAAAAACGCATTAATTTGAAACAGATTGTCGATAGGAGGGGCAGATCTACCTGAGGGTTGCAAGCGCCTTGTCGATGGAAGACCGCAATTCTGAAAACGAGATGGGCTTGGCAATGATAGCGATAGCACCTTTTTCTAAAACTTCATCTTCAGTCACATCCGCAAAACCGGTCATAAGAATAACCGGGGGTTTTTTGGCATCGTATTTTTTTATATTCTCTAATAATTCTATACCGTCTCCGCCGGTCATACGAACATCAGAGATCACCAAATCAAAATCACCTTGGTCTTTTACCATGGTAAAAGCGTCCGATCCGTTGTGAGCTGTTTTTACACTGAAACCGATGTCTTCAAGTTCAAAGGAAACTATTTCACAAAGGTCTTTTTCGTCGTCAACAACCAAAACCTTTTTACCTACGTAAGACAAAACAAACTCCCTTTGATAGTCGATTTTATTCTTGGGTAGTTTACACCTAGCTCATTTTGCTGCAACAATAGGAGCAGAACCAACTATCTACGTATATTTTCATCGCAAAATGGGGATGCTGTCATCAAAAGAATTTTGATTAAACTGGGCTCAAGTACTGTCATTGATTCGAAAAATGGTTTTCGGACGGACGAGCTGCGCCCTCTGGTGGCGGATTTGGCCCAATGCCGTCAAAATGGAATCGAAGTCATCCTTGTCTCTTCGGGTGCCATTGGTCTTGGTCGAAACAGAATCCAAGAGAAACCACAACTCACCAGTTTGGCCAGAAAACAAGCACTCGCATCCATAGGTCAAGCGGCCCTTATCAACCACTATTCAAGTCTTTTTCAGGAACATAATATTCACGTTGGGCAAATCTTAATCACCACCGGAGATTTGGCCCAAAGAAACCAGTACATCAATCTTCGAAACAGCTTGAACGAACTTATTGCGTTGAATGCTATCCCTATTATCAATGAAAATGACTGCACGAGCACCTCAGAGCTTGAGTCTACCAAGGACAGAGGCTTTGGTGACAACGATGTGCTCGCTGCCCTCGTCGCTGCCAAATTAAATGTAGATATATTTATTATTTTAACAACCGTGGATGGTTTATATTCATCTCCACCAACTCATCCTAGTGAATTACCCATAAATGAAGTACGAGATCTCAAAGATTTATCAAAAATCAATGTGGGTGAAGTCTCCGAGCTAGGTCGCGGTGGTGCTGCCTCGAAAATAGAAGCTGCGAGCATTGCTTCAAAATGCGGAATTTATACCGTCATTGCTAACGGGAACATTCCACATATCGTTGATAAAATTTTAAATTCAGACAATAAACCCGGAACACATGTTTTCCCATCGGGGCATTTAAGTGCAAAGAAAAAAATGGATTGGTTTCAGTAAAGGGTATCAGGGGGATATTGTCTTGAATGACGGAGCTATCCACGCCATTAATGCCTCACACTCGAGCCTACTCGCCGTGGGAATTACTGAGGTTCGCGGAACTTTTAATCGCGGTGACGTTGTTCGAATCGTAGATTCTTTGGACTTTGAAATTGGCCGAGGAATCACCGCCTATAGCTCCAGTGATATTGCAAAAACAGCCGGAATGAAAACAGAATCTATTCGAAAAAATTTTCAGTTGCCTGACGAAGTCATTCACCGAGACTATATGGTACTTTTTAAGGAGACCCACAAAGAATGAACTTAGAAGACCAGCTTAAAAATTGTAAAAATTCAAGCTACCAAATGATGGCGTTGACTGATCAGGATAAAAATACAGCGCTTCAAACTTTTGCCAATCTCATTTTAGAAAATAAAGACTTTTTATTAATTGAGAATAAAAAAGACCTGAATGAGCAAGCGGGCAAAATTTCTCCCTCCCTATATCAACGATTGGTACTGGATGAAGGGAAAAATAAATCAACTCGTCCAGGGGATTGAGGATTTGGCTGTACTCGAGGACCCTGTAGGCCGAGTGAATTTTACAACAGAACTAGATACACACCTTATACTTCAGCAGGTATCGGTACCCATAGGTGTTGTGGGTGTCATTTTTGAATCTCGTCCGGATGTAATTCCTCAAATATTAGCCTTGACCCTCAAATCCTCCAATGTGGCATTGTTAAAGGGGGCAAGGAGGCTCACCATACTAATAATGCGTTCATGAAACTCATTCGCCAATTAGGGGAGCAATGCGCATTTTTGCCCTCGAGTTGGGCCACTTTAGTTCAAACGCGAGAACAAATTCAAGAGTTGCTAAAATTTGATCAATACATTGATTTGATGATTCCTCGGGGATCCAATGAATTGGTTCAATACATCATGGAAAACACCAAAATACCCGTCCTAGGCCATGCTGATGGAATCTGCCACATTTATATTGACGAATCTATGAATGAAAAAATTGTTCTACCTATTGTCTTAGATGCAAAAACTCAATACCCATCGGCATGCAACTCACTTGAAACACTATTGCTGCATGAAAATATTAATATCGAATTTATCAATGAAATGATTAACTCCCTTCGACAACATGCTGTTAGACTCTTCGGCTGTGACAAGATTATTAAAATCGACTCCAAGATAGAGCCTGTCAAAAATTGGGCGCATGAATATGGCGACCTACAACTTTCAATTAAAATCGTATCCGATTTAGATGCAGCAATCGAGCACATTAACACTTACGGTTCTGGACACACCGATTGCATCATTACAGAGTGTGAAGAAAGCCAAAGCTATTTCTTCAAGCGCGTCGATTCCGCCTCGGTCATGCATAACTGTTCCACGCGTTTTGCCGATGGGTTTCGTTATGGTTTTGGCGCTGAAGTGGGTATCAGCACCGCGAAAACCCATGCTCGTGGGCCTGTTGGGATTGAAGGTCTACTCATTTACAAATACGAACTGAGAGGTACAGGACAGATAGTGGACTCGTACACAGGAAAAAACGCAAAAAAGTTTTCTCATAAAAAGATTAAACAATAATTCTCTCTTAATTTTAACAACCTAGCATGTTTTAAAATGAGGTTAAGATTTGTCTCGTTTTGAAATCCGTCTTTATATAACTCGCCATCGTCCCGATAAGACAGAATAACCCCGAAGTAAGAAAGTAAATTATATGGCTTTACTAACTCGATATAAAAAATCTGGTGGCTTTCTCCAATTAGTTATGTTGATTGAAACTTGTAGCGAAGCTAAGAGAAATAATTTATTAGAAAAAATTGAACAGGAAGATCCCCGCTGGGCAAAAGCAATACGCCAAAAAATGCTAACACTCGATAGAATCCTTCAATGGCCAGAAGAAACTTTGGCTGATATTTTCGCTAAAACGAAAAACCTGACGATGGCCGTCCTATTTCACGACCTCAATGAGGAGCAGAGACAACGGTTTTTGTCGGGCTCTACTCACCGGCAAAAATCAATGCATATGCATTTTGTTGAGGAACAAAATCCGGGCAAAGTTGAACTCGAAACGGCAAAAATCAATTTAGTGGAATCTGTAAGGGAACTTATCAACGAGGGATATATAACATTAAAAACAATTGCTCCTGAGTTGGTTTTCACCAAAGGCATCGAAGAAGAACTAAGTCGACAGCCCCGTTATACCAACGAAATCGAACACGCTGCCGTTGCAAAAAACTTGAAAGCTAAACCTATTGGCGGAGAGTCATTGAATTACTCGAAAAACAACCGTGCCAGAAAACAGCCGACTCATGAAGATCAATTAGCTTTTCTCAGTAAGGAACTTAAGAAGTATAAAGAGGAAAATCAAAACTTAAAGCAAAAGCTAAAGTCTTTGGAAGATCAATTGAAAAATCAAAACCGGGCCGCTTAAAACTACTGGATATCCGATGATCGATCCTTCACGCGTAAAAGTCATAGTTATTGGGGCATCCATGGGTGGTCTCAACGCGTTTGCCAAAATATTTTCACAAATACATGAAGACTTTTACCTACCGATCGTCTGTGTCAATCACATCACCGCAAATTTTGACTCTAATTGGATTAAAGACATTAACAGCAAAACTCCCCTTGAAGTGAGTTGGGGGGAGCACTATCAATTTGTAAAACCAGGGCATTGCATCTTCGGACCTCCCGATCACCATATTGTTTTTTCTGGTAAAACTCGAGTCTTGCTTAACGATGATGAGCCCTATCATCAGTGTCGCCCAGCCATTAATCACTTATTTCATAGTGCTGCTGAACACTACGGAAGAGGCGTTCTTGCCATTCTACTCACTGGCCTCAATCATGATGGCACCGACGGCCTGATATCTGTATTACAAAAGCATGGTCAGGTATTGATTCAAGACCCAGACGATGCAGCCGTTGCAGACATGCCCATGGCGGCTGTACATAAAATTAACCCTGAGTATGTATACACTCTCGATGAAATTGCCCGCCTTATGAATCAAGTGAGTAATTATCAACGCAAGTTCTCAAAGTGATTTATCTCGAGGTCTTCTTTCATGGCGAATAATTGATCCATCAATCATATATACAACATCTTCAGCTATGTTTGTGGAGTAGTCGGCGATCCGCTCTAGAAACCGTGAGACGGTCAAATAATGAATCAGTTGTTCAGCTTGGTCGGAGTTTTGTTTGATTCTGCCAAAAACGGATGCATACATCCCTCGATGAATTTCATCAACAAAGTCATCAGATTTGATGACTGACTTCGCCAACTCCAGGTCCATTTCAATGAGGGCTGTGATGGATTGCTTCACCATTTCTTTTACTTTTTTAGCCATCGATTCAAAATCAAATGGGACTTCAATTTTTGGAAGTTGACTGAGGTATTTTGCCCGTTCCGCCAAATTGACGGCCAAATCCCCAACTCGCTCCAATTCATTATTCATTTTTAAGGCGACGACAACAAACCTCAAGTCACTGGCAACGGGTTGGTGCAAGGCTAGAGTTTTTAAACACTCTTCTTCCAGATCCACTTCCATGGTATCGATTTCAAAATCCGACTCATTGATTTGTTGTACTAATTCTGCATCAATCTCTTTGACCGCTCGAACCGCTAACGTCAAATTGCGCTCCACGAGAGAGCTGATTGTTAACAGAGAGCTTTTTATTTTATCCAATTCCATCTGCAAGTGCTTAGACATATTTATTTAATCCTTATCCAAATCGACCGGTAATGTAATCTTCTGTCTGTTTGTTATCCGGATTAGTGAATATCTTTTCCGTCTCTCCAAACTCAATTAAACTACCATTATAGAAAAACGCTGTCTCGTCAGAAATTCGACCCGCCTGCTGCATATTGTGGGTAACGGTAATAATGCAGTAGTTTTCTCGCAATTCGCCAATAAGTTCCTCAATTCTCAGAGTGGCCTTTGGATCCAGAGCCGAACATGGTTCGTCCATTAGGATGACTTCGGGGCTCATAGCGATAGTTCGGGCGATACATAGTCTCTGCTGTTGCCCCCCGGAAAGCGCAAAAGCTGAGTCATGAAGCCGATCCTTTACTTCGTCCCATAAAGCCGCTTTACGTAGAGCCGACTCCACCAATTCGTCGCCATCAAAAGTATAACCGTTCACTTTTGGGCCCCAAGTAATATTTTTATATATCGTTTTTGGGAAGGGATTTGGTTTTTGAAAAACCATTCCAATACGCCGCCTTACATCGGCGGGATCTGTATTTGGTTTATAAATATTTTCTCCTCGGTAGAGTATTTGGCCTTCGACTCTGCACTCGGGAATAAAATCGTTCATTCGATTTAATGAACGCAACAGAGTTGACTTGCCACACCCCGAGGGGCCAATGACGGCGGTTACTTTTTTATCTTTGAATCCCAAAGAAACATTATTAACGGCCCGCTTTTGGCCATAATAGATCGAGACATTTTTTGCACTTAATATGGGTTCCGTCACAGTTTATACCTTTGAAATTTTGCTCGTATTAATACGGCAATGGAGTTCAGTGTAAACAAGAATAGTAATAAAATAATAATACCGGCGGCGGCAAGACTGTGAAACTCCGGTTGAGGTCGACCAGCCCAATTATAAATTTGCACAGGCAGTACTGTGAACATATCGAACATATTTTCAGGTAAAAATGCAACGTAACTCAAAGCTCCCACAACAATAAGTGGAGCCGTCTCTCCCACAGCTCTTGAAAGAGCTAAAATTAAACCCGTCATAATGCCCGGCAAAGCGGCTGGTAGAACGTGTCCAAATATAACCTGATATCTGCGTGCGCCCATGGCAAACCCAGCCTCTCGAACCATTATAGGAACGGCTCTAATCGCTTCTTGGCTTGCCATAATGATCACG
This sequence comes from Bdellovibrionales bacterium, assembly GCA_041391465.1. Classification (GTDB taxonomy): domain Bacteria; phylum Bdellovibrionota; class Bdellovibrionia; order Bdellovibrionales; family UBA1609; genus UBA1609. The sequence continues at coordinate 32,401 of JAWKNX010000020.1, read as the reverse complement.
GGAAGAACCAGCAGCCCCAGCGTCAAGCTCCCGGCAATAATACTCCTCCCCAAGTCCATAACTCGAGCGAACAAAGTTAAGCCCAGTAGTCCGTAGATGATGGAAGGCATTCCAGCAAGGTTAGCGATATTTAATTTTACAAATCTAAGAAAAAGAGATTTTTTTGGGGCATACTCTTCAAGGTATATTGCGGTCCCTAAACCAAAGGGAATAGCCACTGCGGCCGTCAGCGCGATGACGTAAACCGAACCAATAAGTGCCGTATAGATCCCGGCTTTTTCGGGGTATCTTGACGGAAAGTTCATGATAAACTCCCAGTTCACCCAACTCAAACCTTGTTTCAAGATATGCACCAATAGAGTACATAAAAGTAAAACTGAGGCCCAAGTGGTTACTCGACAAATCCAATAAAATATTTTATTCAATTGCATTCGCTGATTTTTCGAATTCATCTCGCCTCAATTACGGGTTTAGATAAAACAACATTACCGATAAGATTCATAATGAAAGTTATAATAAATAATAGTGCTCCAACAACATAAGCCGTTTGATATTCAATCCCTCCTGCAGGAACATCACCGGATGTCACTTGCACAATATAGGCCGTCATTGTCTGAATGCTCTCTAAGGGATTACCTGTGATTCTGGGCGTGGCACCAGCTGCTAACGTGACGGCCATTGTTTCACCTATAGCACGAGAAACTGCCAAAATAACTGCCGCCGTAATCCGAGTCGAAGAGGCAGGAATGGTAATTTGAGTGATCACTTCAAATTGAGTGGCACCCAAACGCCACGCCCTCTTTCAAAGCGCTGGGCACGCTATGAAAACCGTCATCCGCAAAGAGGCAATCATAGGCAAAATCATTATAGCAACAACGATTAAGGTTGAATTTCTGGAAAGATAATTCGTAGTAGCAGGTAAAAGTCAATGCGAAGTACCCGTAAACTACTGCGTCGGTATACCGGCTAATACTTCAAGCGCAGGTTTAATTACAGAGCGCACTCTTCGGGTGGCAAATTCATTAAGGTAGTGGCAATTAAATACCCGCAGGTAAAGCAATGGCTATGGAGCCTAGTACGATCATCATCGTACCATTGATCAGAGGAAGAACTCCAAAACTTTTAGGATCAAGAAGCGGAGCCCATCGCGTGCCAAATAAAAATTCAAAGAAACCCACTTGGTCAAAAAATCCAGAAGCTTCTTGCGACAAAATAAAAATCACGCTGGCAGTAATACCCAGCGTGATCAGAACAAGGACTATTAAGAAATATTTAAAAGACTGGTCTATAACCTTCTTCATAGATTTTTCTATTCAGAACTTTATTTTACAAGTATTTGTAAGCGCGCAAGATTTTCCTGGTACTTAGAGTCTGGTAACGGCACGTACCCTACCTCAGAGACTAATCGAGGTGCGGCCGTCATGTAGTGTTTAGTAAACTCTAACACACTTTGATTTTTCAACGACTCAGGATTGACATAAATATAGATGGCTCTTGCCAAAGGCTTGTAAGTCCCGTTGTTAATAGTTTCCTCGGTGGGAGCCACCGGTGCCGCCTTGTCATTTACTGCTACTGAAAGAGCTTTTAATTTTGCTTTGTTAGCGTTGTAATAACTGAAACCAAAATAGGCTAAAGCGTACTTGTCATTGATAACCCCTTGAACAAGCACGTTCGGGTCAACCGCTTTTGTATAATCACTTCTGCTCACGTGAGATTTCCCGTTAACAGCTTCAGTAAAGTAATCAAATGTACCTGAGTCAGTTCCGGGTCCATAGAGGCGAATCGGCTTGTCTGGCCATGTCGATCTTACGTCTTTCCAGGTTTTGACTTGGCTTCCCGGTTGCCAAATCTTTTTTAGCTCAGCCACAGTAATATTGCTGGCCCAATCATTTTCAGGGTGAACCACCACCGAAATGCCATCGTAGGCAACCGGAATTTCCTCGTAGGCAATTTTATTTGTTTTTGCCAATTCAATCTCTGAACCCTTTATCGATCGAGAAGCATTGTTAATGTCAGATTCTCGATTCAAATATTTTTTAAAACCACCACCTGTGCCAGAAACACCTATAGCTACTCTTACCCGAGGATGGATGCTTCTAAAATCTTCGGCGACGGCCTCTGTGATAGGAAACACAGTGCTTGAACCGTCAATCATAACTCGACCTTTTAAACTATCCCCCGTTGCACCAAATGTTGTTGCCGAAGTCATAACTATCAACAAACCTGTGAAAAACTTTCGAAACATTTTCATACCTCTTAATATATGGATTTATCTTAAGTATCAGTTGGGACCGACATTACATGACTATTGTTTGAATACTGTTAGGTTCTATTATTTTCGTCGGGGAATTTTTAGGCGGAAGTGACTCCCCTTACCCACTTGGGATTCCACGGTCACTTCTCCCGCATGAACCAACGCAATGTGCTTAACGATGGCCAAACCCAGCCCGGAACCGCCTTCTCGTCGATTTCGCGCTTCATCCACTCGATAAAAGCGCTCAAACAGTCGTGGAATATGGCGTTTGTCGATCCCGACGCCAGTATCCTCCACGTGAAACACATAAAACCCGCCTTCTTCTGATAGGTGAATTTTTACACTGCCTTCCGCCGGGGTGTAATAAATGGCGTTGGTAATAAGATTGCTTAAAGCTTGAACAAGAAGCCCACGCAACCCCTGAACTTCTGCAGAACTGTCTTGAAACTCCAACCGGACCTTCTTTTCTGCCGCCAAATCTTGATAACGCCCCTTAATTTCAGTGAAAACCTCTTGCACATCGATAGGCTCAAATTGAGTGTTACCTAAATTGGATTCATTTTCCATGCGGGAGAGTTCAAGCAGGTCGTTGACCATACTCTCAAGACCACTGGAGTGTTTGTAGATCGTTGCAATAAATTTTTTCTGCATGTCCGGAGGCATCTCGTCGCCCGAATTGATCAGGGTTTCGGCATAGCCTTGAATCGATGTGAGCGGTGTCCTCAGTTCGTGAGACACATTGGCCACAAAGTCTTTGCGCAGGTTTTCGAGTTTTTTCATTTTCGTTACATCAGTAATAACAATTACGATACCCGTCTTCTCACCACTGGGCTGAACAAGAGGACGGCTTTTGAGATTTAAAAATAAATAGCGATTGTCAGATAAAAGTTTAATACTTTGCTCATAGGCAACATTTTTATCCAAAGCAGTTTGAACAAACACATCAATTTCTGGAACCCGAATCACCTCTTGCACTCGACGCCCTTCATAGGGTTGGTCAATGGGAACCTCAAAGATTTTATGGGCAATATGATTCATTTCTATGATTTTACCATGATTGGAAACTGCCAGGACTCCCTCAGAAAGACTTGAAAGAATAATATCTTTTTGCATTTTATCATCTGTGATCTGTTGCAATCGCTTTTTCAATTGGCCCGCCATTTTATTCATTGCCCGCCCTAGAGCGTCGACCTCTAAAGACATTAAAGGGTTGATGATTGCTCTTTTTGAGAAATCCCCTCTGGAAATGCGCAGCGCCTGGTATCTTAATTTTTCCAAGGGCCGACTCAAGTTTCTCGCCACCCACCAAGAAATAGCTGCGAGAGCGATGGCCAATACAAAACACACAGGCTAGAACTTTGAAATAAACGCTCCAGAGACTTTCATAGATTTCATTTAAACTTTTCGAGACCTGAATGATTGCGATAATTTCGTCTTTGTTCTTTAGAGCTTTCGCATAGTAGGCATACTCCGTATCCTCTTTTCGGTTAAACCGTACCGACTTTGCGTAACCCAATTGCATTGCATCGAGAACTTCCTGATTGAGGAGGCTATTCGGGTAATTCTCTGGCAGATCTTTACTACTGGCCACCACTGTCCCCGATTCATCCATTATTAAAATGAGTCCTCCAAACAATGGACCCAATTCTTTTAAGATTTTGTCGGCCTTAGGATACTGTTTGCTTTCAAGGGTTTTCGTCACTTCACGGTCGACGAGGGCAATTTGGTTTTTAATAGAAGAGTCTTGATAGGAAATAAGACTTTGCTTGAGAGTGAGGTAAAAGTGAACCGCAACAAAAAACAATGAACCTATGGAAATCACCATAAATGCGGGATAAAGCTGCCAAAATAGAGGGCGTCGAGTCGTCATTCGTCCTTAAACCGATAACCAACACCACGCACCGTCTCAATATATTGCCCAACTGAGCCTAACTTTTTTCGCAGGCCCACCATCTGAAAATCGATAGTTCGATCTGTCACTGCATAATCTTGACCGTGAATGGCGTTTACAATTTGCCCTCGAGTATACACCCATCCCGGTTTTTGCGTAAGAAAAGTTAATATTTGAAACTCGGTATTCGTCAATTTGACTGATTCATCGGCAATAGTGACCTCATGACGCCCTTTATGGATTTTTAATAGTCCTAACTCAATAGACTCTTTGTCGTCGCTTTCGCCCATTCCCTCATAGGTCCTCCGCAAAAGGGCTTTCACTCGCGCAATTAACACTTGAGGGCTGAATGGTTTTGTCAGGTAGTCGTCAGCTCCCATTTCAAGCCCACGAACGATGTCTTTTTCTTCGCCTTTTGCCGTTACAAAAATCACGGGTATGCTCTTTAGCTCCTCATCTTTTTTCATCGAGGCGCAAATATCCAATCCAGACATCCCCGGGAGCATGAGATCTAAAATTACTAAATGGGGTTTGGCATTTTAAGGGCTTGTAAACCTTCCGATCCATTAGAAAAGCCGTAGACTTTGAATCCAGACATTTTTAAGTTAAATCGAATGAGTTCTAGAATATCATCGTCATCTTCTACGACATAAATTATGGGTTCATTTGTCACAACTCAAATCCCTTCATAATATCATTGCTCGGCTTAATCGCACTATACTGAATGCAGCTCAAGGATTGAACTGCAAAAATATTAGATATTAATGAGGATTTTAAAATAACTTCGTCAAACAAGACGACGCGCATTATTTGCAAGAGATTTTCACTGTGCGAGGAGTGTAAATACCAAATGTCACTCAGCAAGGATCGCATCACTCATTGTTTGCTTAACCTCTACGCGGGAGAGTTGCGCTCGCTTGGCTTTACAAATGTCAGTGGCATTAATCTGCATTTCCTGGCCTATTCCACCAAACCAAAAATCCTGTGTTTCTTCGAAAGCCGAGGTCCAGTTAAATCACCGCTCACATAAACTCTTTGAGTTGCGCAGCCAACAGATAGACCCAAAGCCATGATGAATAATAGAAACTTCATTTGATTCTCCTTTTTGCTTACCAAGTTCGATATCCATAAGAATTATAACCACCTTGCTGACCATAGGGAATATAATTCCCGTTAACTGGTTGTGTGTATTGATAACCAGTGTTGTACCCTCGATAAAAATCTTGGATATAGCTCGGTGTTGAGAATCCGCACTCCACAGTAATTTGACCATTGGGGAAAACTTTGAAGCCACGCTTTCGGTCTTCCATACTGCAAGGGCTGTTCGAGCAGTACTGACGGTTCCCTTGAGCATCAAAATTATAGCCGATCAATTCGTCTCCACCCGTGCAGAGGTTCCAATAAACGCGATATTGAATACTATCGATATCTTCTTCGCAGTTCACGGGGCGACCAGCACCATTTTTGTATACGTCTTCAGCTGGGTCATAATAATGACCATAACAAGTAACGGGAGCCGCGGGCTTCTTTTCCTTAGACATTCCCAGCTGTTCACCCAGTTGGCCACAGCCTGATAAAAGTAAAAGACTTATACTCAAAAACACTAATATTGACGATTTCATGTCGCCCGATCTCCTTGATTGGAATTTCAAACACGGATTTTAATAACAAGACTCGTGCCATGGGTTATATCTGCTGAAATGCCATTTATTTGGATCTGGGAATTTTTTATGATAACAATTACACACTGATTGCTGCTCTTTGTCACACCCTTTTGAGCTCAGCCCGCCACTGTCTAAAAACTAGTGTTTCAAAATGATCCGTCAATTAAAAATACTCAAATATATACACACTTGAGCCGATAAAAAAACCATGGGAAAAGCGTTTATTTTCAGCGTGTTAATGGCCGTTTTTTTGAGTGTTTCACCGGCTCAATCGCAGGTCTCTGCCAACTTTGCTTTTGGTGGAAGTTTTGGCGCCAGTGGATTTGGCGGCGGCGGAATGGGCATGGACTTGGGCATGCAATCTCACTTGCTCTCCATGCAGGCACAAGCTATGTGCCCACCTGTACCGCTACGATGCTGGAACAACTATACCCCTTTCCCGTCAGGTTCCAATTTTTTACAGCTCGGTATGGGATTAGGTTCCTTTTTCGGAATGGCCGATAACTGGCGTTACCCGAGCCCGGGGTCTGGATCACAACAACAGCTCTATGGAAGATACTTTGGTGGCAGCTACAGCGGTGGCGGCTCCTCATCCTACAGCATTTCCGGAAACAGCCGGCGTGGGGATCGGTTAAGTCGTTCGGTCACACTCTCTGGCAGTGTTAGCGGCTCCGCTTCTGCGTCGGCCTATTCTTCAGCCAGAGCCCGATCTTCTTCTCGCAGTGGAAGTTCCTCATCTGCCCGAGCGGGAAGTTCTTCACGGTCAGCATCTCGAGCCTCCAGTGACGCACGGGCATCGGCTCGATCTGGCTCTAGAGCTTCATCAGATTCTACTGCCGATGCCAGCGCACGCGCCCAAGCTCGATCTGAAGCCATCGCAAGACAAAGTCGTCCCGAAGATCGAGATGATCGAGTGATTCCACCGGGTACTGTCAATAGAGATGGACGGACCAGCCGGAGCGAGCGCGCCGGTTCAAACGCTAATTCGAATGGGAGATCCGAAGCCCAAGCACAGTCTCGAGCCAATTCGGACGCTCAATCCCGAGCACAAAGTGATTCGCAATCTGCAGCAAGTGCCCGCGGACAATCACGAGCAGAAGGCAGAGCAAGAAGTTCACAACCCGACGATACAGACAATCGACAGATCCCACCCGGGAGCGTTGATCCCGACGAGGCGCAACCCAACCGTTCCGGAGGGGGAGAATCATCTCCATCCGACAGCGAAAACTCCGCAAATGGACGGTCGGACTCGAATGCCAACTCCTCTGCACAAGCCCAAGCCCGTGCCGAGGCCGAAGCCCGAGCCGCAGCAGAAGCCCGTGCACGAAATGAGGCTGAAGCCCGCGGTGGAACACGAAGAAATCAAGGTAGCGATGATAGAGACAATCGTAGGATTGAAGGGGGCGACGTCGGTAGAGACGGAAGGATTATTGGTGACAATGACCAAATACCTCTTCCCCCTCAAGAGAGCCACCGGCCATTACTCCACCTGTGGAAGTGCCGGATTCAGCCACAGAAGCCGGTGACGTGGATCCTATTTTTTGCCCTGATGGCGATTGCACACCAGACGCCCCTTCTGGGCCACGCATACCAACTGAAGACATTACTGATGTTGTAGATAACAAAAACCAATGTGAACCTGGGCAATACAATATGTTCCCCGGAATGCAAGTTCCCGGTGAACTCAATATGAATAACCCAGTCGCTAAACGTATCGAGCGATCCATGTTTTTAAATATATGAAAAAAGATCGCAGCCAAGGGGCTCGGTCACAGACTTTCAATAAGTGCGACAGTCTCAACGGCACACCCCAAGCCGACGATGAACGATATGCACCCTGTGTAAATGATTATTACGTCTATAAAGTGGTCGACACCTTTGAAAAGCTCATCAATGTATTCGGTCAATCGATAGCAGTGTTGAAGAAAAACACCTCATCCCAATGTTTAACCATGAGTCTCGCTACCATGTTAACCAAATCAATACTGAAACTTCAGCTAATAGTGTGGGGATAACCCAATTGATCGATGCTTGGAATACTCGCACACAAAACTATGCCGGTTATCTTGGAGACGTAAGAAACGAAATCAATCGACTGAAAAACAGTAACAATGCCGCGTGCAAACAGTTCAGCGAACACTATGACACGATCCTCTCTTCGACACGCTTGAAACAGTGCCAGCTCATTCACCCATCAAAACTCCAGAGCGAAGCATGATTTATGGCCAGTTTGCCTACACCATAGCAAAGCGTTACCTGACTCGTAACTTTAGACCGGGCAAACCCAACTCATGCTCGCACAACTTATCTGATACGAACAAACAAGTGATTCTTAGAAATGCTCCGCAATTGGCAATGATCTCCTACCATATAGGACCTGGTAATATGATTGCTGAGATCTGCAAATTCGCTCAAGCTAAGTCCGGCAATCTGACCGACGCAGATTTTCGCTTTAAAAGTGGCGACCCATTAGGTGCATTTTTCACTTCGATGAAAGATGAAAAAGGACGGGACAAAGAGGGCACGCGATATGCTCGCAAAATTCATACAGAGCTCTGGGGTATTGAAAATAACCGCGAGGTTTATAAGAACAACCAATCCATCAGCAGATCAGCTGCGGAACCTCTGGAAAACTCGACACCAGACTGACGAAGGAGCCTATCATGCTCCAGTTTTTAATGTTTTTTGCCATCTTTTTTACCTTCAATGCTTCAGCAGAGTTCAATCAAAAAAAACTGGGTGACTACGTCTCCACGGTAAATACTCAGATCGCAAAACAAAAAGATATAAATCAAAAACTAAAGTCTCTTACTCAGTTACGCAATCATATTGCTAACACTACGACCAAAGATAAAAATGAAAAGTACCTCTACTTGGCGAAATTACAACAGGCCTATGAGGCCCTTGAACCCACGTTGCTGGCGCAAAACAAATGTGAAATCATTCGCGCTGACTTGCAGTTTCGATTTAATCCAGAAGGTTTTAAAAAAGGAAACATCGAAAAACCAGTAGCGCAGGCTCTTCAAACTTTAAAGGCCTTTTGTCCCGCTCTACAGATTTATCAATAAGCTCACCCGCCAAACACGACACCTGGCAGGTAAGTCACCAGCTTCGGAAAGTGCCAAAGCAAAACAAGCATTAATAATTGAATGGCAATAAAAGGAATCACCCCTTATAGATATCTTGAGTTTTGACTCCTCAGTCACTCCTCGTAAATAAAACAATGAAAAACCGAAGGGCGGAGTGAGAAAACTCGTTTGTAGATTCATCGCAATCATCACACCCAACCATATAGGATCTAATCCCATATTTAATAAAACAGGCCCTACTACCGGGACCACAACAAAAGTGATTTCGAAAAAATCGAGAAAAACCCCATAATAACACCAACACTCATAACGACCATAAAGGATACAAGCACTCCACCCTCAATGCTGGTCAAGTAGTCACGTACAATTTCGTCCCCTTCAAAACCACGAAATACCAAGGAAAAACGCTAGCACCAATAAGAATTGTAAAGACCATAGACGTAACTTTAGTCGTCTGCTCGGCACATTCTCGCAGGCTTTCAATGTCCATTTTTTGCTTTATTGATGCCAATAACAATGCCCCCATCACCCCCACACTGGCCGCTTCTGTGGGTGTAGCAATTCCAGCTAAGATAGATCCCAAAACGGCCAATATTAGTAACAGCGGAGGTGCCATCACCGTGGCCAATCGACGTCGAAAACCAGAGTCAAATTTAAGTTGGGAATGCCCTTCAGGACGGGGGCCCATCGGGAAAAATAAATGCCACGAGCAGCACATAAACCAAATAAAGACCCATAAGAATTAAGCCCGGCACCAATGCTCCGACAAACAAATCCGCTACAGAAACTGAAGTGGGAGAGAATATTCCCTGCTCTAACTGAGCCTGTTGGTGGGCGGAGCCTATAACATCGCCGAGAATAATTAAAACAATACTCGGTGGAATAATCTGCCCCAATGTGCCAGAAGCGCAAATGATCCCTGTAGAAAAAGCAGGAGAATATTTTTGCTTCAACATCACTGGCAAGGAGATTAAGCCCATAGTGACAACAGTAGCTCCAACAATCCCCGTGGAAGCCGCCAACAGACCACCCACTAAGCACACAGCCAGGCCCAATCCGCCACGCACGCGCCCCATGAGTTCACCCATAACAGTTAAAAGATCCTCAGAGATTTTTGATCTCTCCAAGATCACTCCCATTAATATAAACATGGGTATGGCCAACAGAGACTGATTCAGCATGATGCCGTAAATTCTTTCGGGTAAGGCCGATAAAAAAGCATCATCAAAAATTTCAAAAACTTCACCCAGCCAAGCAAACAATATTGCCGATCCAGCCAAACTGAAGGCCACCGGAAACCCCGTCAGCAATAGGGCAAACGTCCCTGCAAACATTGAGCAACAAAAAGATTTCAGGAGTCATGTGACTGGCCCCCTCGTAACTTTTTAATGCAATCAAAACATTGGACTACGGCCTGCAAACTCAATGTGATAGCCCCAAAGGGGATGAGAGATTTCAAAATAAAACACCTGGTAGACCACCGGCATCCGCAGAAGACTCTAACACTTGCCAAGAATCCATTACATAGGGCCACGAACGTGCAATCATTATGTAACAGAATGGGAATAGCAAAAAAATATTTCCGCCCAGAGTGATCACTGACTTTTTTCGATCAGATAATTCTCTATAAAAATGTCCACTCTTACATGTTCGTTCTGGTTTAGGTGTAAGCCATACAACTTAAAATTATAAATGCATGAAAGTAATTGGATAGCTCTTGCATCCAAACCCATGAAAGATCAAAGACGTAACGGAAGATAACGATAACGAACACCAGAACGGCCGTCGCAATATTTAACCAAGACAGTGTTCTGCCAATGGTGTTGTTAAACTGTGTAATCCAACGACTCATAGTGTGAGTGATCTCGCTTGTGCGTAGGCGCTTTCAGAGATCTTCCCCAACCCCCGCTGGCAATTTTTAAAAGACTGAAAAGATTTATGGATTTTAGTTGCTGTGGGGTTGGCCTTGGCCACTTCGGCAACAACTCCTTCCGATAACTCCCCCAGTTTTTTCAATACGGGGTCTGGAAACTTTTTTAACTTAACTTTATGTTGCTGCACCAATTGATTGAGTGCCGTTGAATTTTTGGCTGCAAACTCAGCCTGCATATCTGAATCCACACTTTGACAGGCGTAGCGCACTACCGCCTGCAAATGTTTTGGCAGTTTCTCAAACTCTTGCTTGTTCACCATGCACTCTAAAGTTGTACCGGGTTCATGCCAGCCCGGCCAATAATAAAATTTTGAAACCTTGTGGAGCCCGAATGCCAAATCATTATAGGGTCCGACCCATTCAGTGGCATCAATGGTGCCGGTTTGCATGGCCTGGGTGATTTCCCCACCAGAGAGTGTAACCACTGCAGAGCCAAGTTGGTTAAGGACCTTACCGCCCAAACCGGGCATACGCATCTTTAAGCCTTTAAAATCTTCAATGGTATTGATTTCTTTATTGAACCAGCCTCCCATTTGAACGCCCGTATTCCCGGCAGCAAAACCCATGAGGTTAAACGGAGCATACAGCTCATCCCATAGTTTTTGCCCCCCTCCATACTGCAGCCACCCATTCATCTCAGATGCGGTCAAACCAAACGGAACAGCCGAAAAAAAGGCACAAGCCGGGTTTTTACCTTGCCAGTAATAAGCAGCTCCGTGCCCCATTTGGGCTGTGCCGCGCGACACGGCATCAAACACACCCATGGCGGGCACAGTTCACCCGCTCCATAAACTCGAACCTTTAAGTCTCCGTTAGACATTTCAGAAATACGTTTGGCGAGCAGGTTCGCACCCGTTCCCAACCCCGGAAAATTTTTGGGCCACGTGGTCACCATTTTCCATTGGGTCGCTTTCTTAGCCAAAACATAAGGGGCCCCCATTGTGCTGCCGCTGCTGCACCCGATATCTTCACCGCTGACTTAAAATTTTCGCCGGCTGTTTTGGCTCATAAGGTCCCCCCCAAATAATCAGATTCTCAATGGACTGAGAGGGTATTTAAAGACCATATCCTTGCAAAAATCAAACATCTCAATCATAGATTCCCAACAAATTCCATTTAAGCTTTGAAGCAAGCAGTCAATTTTGTACAAAAGGGTAAAACATGGGCAACTTAGAATTTGTAGAACAAAATGCAACCCGGTCACAAATTGCATTAAGAGTGTTTATTGTGACCCTTCAAGTGGCCGTTGCAGTAGGTTTTTACTTTCAGCCAGAAATTTCTCAGAAAATGCAAACGAGAAAAGCGACGACACCAACACAAAGCTACTCTGTCGTTATCAATAAATAGGACCCAGAAAACATCTGGGATCGGGATACCTCTTTAATGCCGCTTCCAATTGCCCTTCACTCACCACACCGGGAAAGTTCACATCGTCAGGTTCAACTAAACTCACTTGAAAATGCAGGTGCGATGGCCATCCACCGTTCACCTCTGGTTCACCGAGAGTGGCAATTTCATCACCCCCGTTGAACGGGTCACCCACCTGCCAACGACAAAGGCTTTCGCGAGATAGGTGCCCCCAGAGGACCCAATACTTTGTCTCGTTAATGAAATGTTCTGTCACTATTGTAGGCCCATAATCAAGCGGCTGATTATTGTCTTTTAATCCATAAATACGACCGGAATAAAACGCTCGAACCGGAGTCCTTGCCGGTGCTTGTATATCGATACCCATGTGAATGTCGCGCTTTTCTAATTCGTAGGCATCGCCAACATACATATTAAGGTCGCTTTTCTAAATAGCGACCCACACCGAATTGAGAACCTTGTGCTTGCGCTTGCCCTTAAGCTGTGAGGACAAGTCAAAAACGGGATATTCATCAGGTAAATCTATGACTGGAAAAAACGGATCTTTCGGCAAGGCATCCCCCTTGTTCGGCGACACTGCCTGATAAAGGGAAAAATAACAATCTCTTAATTAAGATGCATAGCGTGTTCTTAATTCACTTACCAATCGATGAGCCTGGTCGCGAATGCAGTTCACTCGAATTTCGGTGTCGTCAGCTCCTGAAAGATCCCCAACGAACCCCGGCGATTCCCCCATAATTCCAAATGTCACTTGGGACATCCAGGTTAGGAAACCATTAATCATAAATGCAACACTCAATAATTCATTTTCAGGCACATTATTTGGTACACATTCTTTGACGGCTTGAACGACCACTTCCATCCATTCGCCTTGGGCATTCCCAGCAATGGCTGATGCCAGCTCCTTATTCAACTGTTGCGGACTATTAAATAAATCCATAACAACAATCAAATAGTAGCCATCGCCCTCATCGGAAATATCAATGTTTGAGCGAAAAATGGCGTCAATCATGTCATCCAAGGCCATGCCTCGTAGGGTGGTTTTTCTCGTTTCCATTCTTTTAAAACCATACAGTGCCACCTCATTAAAAAGGTTCTGCTTTGTTTTAAAATGGTAATTGATGAGGGCGACGTTGACGTTAGCCGCTTTAGATATATCCCTCACTGAGGTGCCGTTAAATCCTTTAGTGGCAAAAAGCCTTGCTGCTTCTTTAAAAATCGCCTGTTTTGAATCTATTGTTTTATCACTTCTGGTACTTTGTAGTTTTTTTGATTCCAATTTTTTACCTTTAACTAAAGTGTTTGCCTACCATAAACAATTTATATTTTAGACCTCAATTAGAAATAAACTTCCAATTTGACCTAGTCAAATGCTTAATTACAAAACGCAACATCAGTCAAAGACTATTATGTTACAAGTTCAGCTAAACGACTGTTAAATTACCGCTAATATTGGTTCAAAGTTAAATTAACACGGCTCAATTCAAACAAAGTCCTCCTAATGTCCAGAGCATGGTTCACTCTCTCGACCCGTCTCAAGACTACATCCAATTTTGTATCTTTCTTGGACAAATCTCGACTTTGGCCCCAGATGATTTCGTAAAGTTCATCTCAAACTAATACGATAAGTAACCTGTTACCCAATGAATACATGTATAACCGTTCAAGGAGGATGGGAAATGAAGTCCAAGTTTTTTATTGTTTCACTTTGTATATTAGCAGCCGTCAGCTCGAGTTTTATTCTTGTTGATATGTTTTGGGAAGGACCGAGTTTTCAAAAGTCCACGGCCCCTCAATCTGTACCGGCAGTACAATCGCAACATTCGGCTAATGTGATTGGAGGCCCAGGAGTCCTCAGCACTAGTGAAATGACAGAAGCCATCTCGCCGGTGAATCCAGACGATGAGTTGATGGCTATTCAAGAAGATGAAAATAAACCACGTGTTTCAAAAATTCAAAACTTGGTGACAGCAGCCATTGGGCATGATCGTCAAAAGTTGGAAAGCTTACGTACAAAAAAACAAAAACTCAAAGTTCTTTTAGAAAGAATCAATGACGAATCACAATATTTAAGTGGCCGACTCAAAAAGTTAGATAGCATTGCCAATGTACTTGTAGATGATGATATCAAACGCGAAGAAGAAATAATGCCCGAGAGCAACGCCAGTCAAACCATGGCAGCCATCGAAAGCTACAACCGAATCTTTTCAAAAGACATGGTGAAGTATGTTGATCGTGGTGAAGAATCAGAAATAAAACTCACAGGCTCATCGTTGCTTTTGATCGATTCCAAACGGTTACGAGGAGCAAGGACAGTGCTGATCGATTAATTCCGCTCGTAGCAAGCATTAATGCCAACAATAAAAAAGTCGACACTGTGACCATCAATACAAGCAAATCGACTCCACAAAGCTATATTAATGTGGTTTCAAAATACTTAGGACGACAGTTTGGTTGGGAGCCAAGAGTGACTGTATCCAACGACACCGACTCTTTGGATTTCGAATTGGTGATTTCAACTAAAGAAGATTCGAACACTCGACTATAGAGGTTATAAATGCCAACTCTGCGACCTTTAACAAACTTGGTACTTGCTTCGAATGTTATACTTGTATTTATTTGGATATTTAGGAACCACGAAGGGCTTTTTTACGGAGCCCTTCTTGGCACTTCCATTCTCGTTGCAGTATTAATACTCGTTATGGATATTGAATCTGTAACTGTTAAATCCTCAAAAGAAAAAACTTCTGCAGAGTCCTTTTGATTTTAACTCACCAAATTCCCCGAGATCAAGAGCTTCCCTATCAAGAGGCCAATTTGGTCTTTCCAGAGACCTGACGCAAGTTTCTTGGCAAAACTCATAAAGCACAATCTAAGAGCGCACCAAAAGCACGTTCCCGTTTCAGTCAAACGCAAAAAACAACACATCTAAATTTAAAATTTAATTGTTCCATTATTCAACTTTCATTCTTAATTATCGCGCGCTCGCGGAAAGCTTTGCGTATTCGCATTGCGTCACTTTGTGAACGCAACACGGATACGCAATGCCGCTGGCGATGCTCAAAGCAAGAGTAAAGAAGCTGATGCAGCGTTAGAGACGAGGAGCTCTACGAGGGGACGACCTACTGCAGTTCACAAAAAAATAGAGAGATTATTTAAAGAAATGAGGAAAAACATTATTTAGCGGCGCGAAACTTTGTGCGCCAATCAGAGAGAAGTCCACGACTTTTTGAATGTTCACAGGCTTTGGGAACACTTTCTTTACTTTGAGATCGGGCGGAAACTTACCGAATAGAAAACCAGTAACTAAAGCGATTCGCTGATCGGCCCTTATTTCTTTGATTTATACCAGCTCACCTTTAAAAATCTGGAAGCTCTTTGGTCGGTAATTACCAAGTCAAAACTTTGACTTGAACATAATGGTCCAAGGCCTCTTGACCATTTTCAAACTGCACCAGATCAGTTGTTTCTTCCAGCTTAGTTGCATAGAGAAAACGAACATCGGCGTCGTCTTCAATAATCAATACTCTGGGCTTTATATCACTCATAGAAAATTTACCTGGAACAAATTTCATTGTTAGCATAGAGAAATCTATTTTCGAGACAGACAATTCACAAAAACTTGATCTGACTTCCGATTAATCAAATCCGTAGGCAATCGTCTCATCTTGGTCAGCTCCCTGCACTTGTTGGGCTTCGATACCACATTTGCATGGGTGCTGTGCTTTCAAATCGAGTACCACCGGCAGCCACCGTAGACACATAGGCTTTGTACGGAGCGTTCCCCTGTTCCCGCTCGAGTGAGTGTTAAAGTCGGATGTTCCTCCCACCTGGGTTGGTCCGAGTGATTATCCCAGAAGCTATGGAAGCAAAGGCCGCCCAATTCGAATCCACATTTACGGCAAATTTTGTTTTTAACATTGCTGTCGGCATGCGCGGCGCACGGCAAGTTCCGTTACCATCATTCGTAGAGGAGGCCACCAGAGGCGAAGCTGCAATAATTCTTGTCGCGTATTCAGTGTATTGCCCCCCTGGGCCCGGCGGTGCATTTCCGGCCACTGTTGCGGTGGCACCTAAGGTGAGCGTACCCGAGCCCGTATTTCCATTTGAGTCATAGTAGTTGTAGGCATTGCCATCCACGTCGGTAGCCAGTACCGAGTTTTCGAAGGAATCCCTAACAAAGAAGAGCTACTGGGTAGAAGCGCCATGGGGTCTCCCACTTTATTACCCGACCCTCCGGAGGAAATAATATAACCTATGATAATCCCCGTGCTGGACATCTCATAACTGCCATGAGGTAAAGAAAACGTATGGTTGGTTCCGGCCGTCACAGCTTGGCTCGTCACCAGCGTACCACCACTGTTCACTGTCACGGTGGAGTTAGTAAAGGCATAAATGGTGACCAAGTGAGGGGCATCCGCCGTCCCTGAAAAGTTAAAACTGGTCCCCGCCCAGGCCGGTGGATTCCACACAATGCTGCTCTCCTTTGAGTTATTGATCCTGAGCCTTTGCGACCAGCCACAAAAAACTGTTTATCCGAAGAGAGTTGGTCGTTTAGCGCGCTGGTAAATCGATAGGTATCGCCAGCATTAGTTAATGTGGTGAGTGTTGTTCCGGTGGGGTAAGTGGCGTTTGTCAAAGTGATCACCGCACCCGCCTCTAGGGCAACAACGGTACTGTCTGTGGCCCCGCCCAAATTAAATGCCGCTATCAGATTGGGGTCAAAAAAGGCGACGTTTGGAGCGGTTCTTTCGGTTTCAATATTAGAATAGGGGCCATAACTGCCATTATAGCCCTTCACTCTAAAATTGTATTCGGTGTCGTCAGTCAACCCCGTCACTGTAACCGTCGTGTTAGTGTTGGCACCGTCGGCAAAAACATTCCAAGTGGAGGCTGAGCCCCTCTTTATATTCGATAACGAAGTCCGTCAGCTGGCGTCGCTGCCGCTTGCGTCCAACTGAGATCCAATTGATTGATACCCACGTTAGAAACTAACAAATCCGTAATTGCCGGTATTGGTGGGTTTTCATCGTCAACAATTTCAAAGGTAAGAACAGTGTTCTGTACCCAAAGGTATCCGGTTCTTACGGCGTTGGAGAGTGTCACCGTGTCGTTTCTGCTGATTCAGATAAACCATCATCCAGTAAAGTCAGCGTTAAGTTTGCTGTCAGATCACCCGCTGGTACGGTAAAGGTCCCTGGATGCCGCCGTATATCCGCACCGCCGTCGCGGTAACGTCTGCCGTTGCATAATCCACGGTGATGGTTTACATAGTGCATGCAGCACTGAGCTGAATAACAATGTCATTACTTGGCACATTTTCGGCTCTGCTCCTAAAGTCGTAGCAAAATCAATGGTCCTGCCCGGCAGCTACCGCCACCGCCCCCACCACTTTTGTCGGTTAAATTGACAGGGATAGTATAGCTGGGCCGAGTTATGTTAAAAATGATCGGGCCAATCGTTTGGTGGCACCAATTGTGAGCGTTGCCGATCGAACGCCCAAGGGTATTGTTAGTAAAATTGAAATATCCATTGTCGGCGGCGAGAATATTGTCCGTAGCCGAGGTTAAAGCTCCAGTGGTACCGTTTTTTGATAGTAAAGCGTAATGCTTGCGTCTTCTGCATTCGGGTTGCTACCCCCATCCACAATAAAGCCGCTTACTGATGAAGTGAGCATATTCGTAGGAATTTGTGATCGTAATGTCAGCATTTAAACCTGATCCGCACCTGTCAGCTCCATAACTAACAAGAGTCGGCGGGGAAGCTGAGCGAGAGATTCCATACGTAATTATTACCCCAAGCATCCGTGGTGATATCTTCACCAGCTATTCGCTCTGAAATATAGGGACCATTCCAACCATAACCAATTCGATTGGTCGAGTTTTCCACTGTGTAGGCTTGGAAACACGGCCACCGGCTGGGTGATAAGATCAATAGGCTACGGGCAAACTACCTACATCACCCAAATATCCAAAGTCAGATTCTTCTCCTCGCGTTTTAATAGTGGGATCACCAACCATGGCATTGCGAATAGCAATCATTTCAATGCGGGTTTCTTCAACCATCTTCATCAAATGTGCCCATCGTCCCCGTCACTACCACCGCTGAGGCTACTGCAACCAAGCCTAAAACCAATACCAATTCAACCAAAGTGAATCCACGGCTTTTTTGAATGCTTGAAATGCGTTTTGACTTTTTAGTTTGAGCTCTCAAAATCAGTTTCCTCTTAAAAAACATAAAAGCACTTAAGGGTTAAAATCCAACTGCGATGCTGGCACAAAAAAATTGGGTTTATCAACTGTAATTACAACGGGGCCCACGCTTTGCGTACTGGTCGCAATATCTGGCTCCCCGATATAAATCGATCGAACACCCAGCGGGCACATTTGCAATGGAAACCGGCCATTGTTCGAACCTAAATTCGCATCAGTCAACTGAAAAGATCCCGCCAGCTCCGTCAGGTGAATTCACTTCTGCTTCAGCGGCAGTTGTAAATGGTCCACCCTGATCCGAAATAAACCCTGTCACAGTGGCATTTCTCTCACTGGCCGGAAAACTCACTGTAATATCCTGATCCAAGCCCGTTCCGCCTGCGACGCCATCAGCTCCTCGGCTCACCAGTGTGGGGAGCGATCCTGCCGGAGTCCAAACATAGGCATTGCCCCATGCATCTGTGGTGTAATCCGTTCCGGAGTCTCCGCCGGTGAGATAGCCATTCCAACCGACAGCCAATTCGACGCATCATTCACTGAATAAGCGGCGACAGCCCCGGGTTTTGTGATGAGATCAGAAATGCTGGTGGGCAGTGCGCCCACATCGCCATAATATCCAAAACTAGTTCGCGCCCCTTTATCTCTTAGTTTGGGATTGCCAACGATGGCATACTGAATGGCTCGCATCTCATCCACTGTTTCATCAAACTTGGCATCGTCTACGGAATCAGTGATGACCTCTACTGAAACAACAGAAAGAATTCCCACAAGCACAATCACCATTAAAATCTCAATCAGTGTAAAACCTCGATTAGAAACTGCGCGTGAGATCATCTCCCCCTCCCGACACTTTGTCCGCTCCATAACTGGTGAGTGTCCCGTTACCTGGCGTATTGTCCGCTCCTACATTGTAGTTAAAAGCAGTACCCCATCCGTCCCGACTGAAGTCGGAAAGGTCTTCTTGAAAAACCAAATCAATATATGGCCCGCACCAGTTTTCCATTTCTGAGGTGGCAGTATTTGCTGAACATGCCCCAACACCAGCTGCGTCCGTTACCAAATCATTCAACGTGGCGGGATCAATTCCCGTGTCGGCCTGATATTTTTCAATAGCATCGATCAGGATGTCCATTTTTTCTGCCGTCTCAGCAAACTGCTGGTTGCTGGTGGTCGAATCCAAAGTCACGAGGACAATACTCCCCACCGCCGCAATCACGGCAATGAGAATCACCATGGATAAAAAACCAAATCCTTTTGAATTTTTAATCAACTTCTGCTTCTGATTCACTCGACCTTCGTGCCTTTTGCATATTGTGAATTCCTTCATGATATTTTATCTCTCCTCACTAAGATTTAGCAAGATACTCTGCCTAGATCTAGGCCCAGGGTTTTCAAGAAAAAACTAAGAAAATCCGAAACATACAATAGGGGTTTACCCTTTAAGAAAGGCATATATGTCCGTCTCACGACGATCGCTCAAATCAAGAAAGCTCCTCGGCAACGTACTTGTCGAGATGGGATATATTTCAGAAGGTGAAATAAAAAACTATCTTGAACAAGCGAAAATTCGCGGAACACGCCTTGGCCAGTATTTGGTTGAACAAAATATTATTTCTGAAAATGACCTGGCTCGCGCCATCGCCCAACAATTTGAAATGGACTATAATGATCTACGGGGTGAAGAAGCCCAAGCGGAGGCTCTTGAATTGATTGCTTACCCATTGGCGCAGGAGCATGGTATCCTCCCTTTATCGCTGATCGACAAAACTTTAAGAGTTGTCTCCTTTGATCCTTTGGCCGCATTGAATGTAACGCAATCACGTAAATTGCTCCCCTATGACGTGATCATATCTATTGGGCCGGAGTCCATAGTAAAACGCAGCATTGAAAACTTCTATCTTAAAAAGCAGTCCGAAGAAGACCAAAAAAAAGTAGAAAGCCGGGACAATGCACACCGAGCCATGGAAAGCATCACTCATGTTTCCGATAAACCCGGCTCGGTCGAGGCCTTGATTAATCGAATTCTCGATCAAGCTGTCGGGCATCAAGCCAGTGATATTCATCTTGAACCTCAAGAGGACGAGTTGCAAATTCGAGAGCGAATCGACGGGATTCTAGAAAAAAGCTTAGATGTACCTATGAAGCTCCACGCTGCCATGGTGTCGCGACTTAAGATTATGGCCAACTTAGATATCGCCGAAAAAAGAGCCCCGCAAGACGGACGCTTTAACTATGTGTCTCGTGGAAAAAATATTGATTTTCGGGTCTCCACCCTACCTACTATTCGTGGTGAAAAAGTGGTGATGCGTCTGCTTGATAAATCAAATATGAAAATTGATTTAGATCGACTGGGCTTAACCCAAGAGATGGGAGATCAGTTTCGACATTTACTCTCACACCCTTACGGCATTTTACTTGTTACCGGACCCACGGGAAGTGGTAAAACCACCACTGTTTACTCCATGCTCAACCATCTCAACTCCATGGAAAAAAACATAATTACCGTCGAAGACCCGGTGGAATATCAGTTTCAAATCATTAACCAGGTTCAAGTGAACCCAAAGATCAATCTCACTTTCAGTTCGGCACTGCGAACAATTCTTCGACAAGACCCCGACATTCTAATGATCGGGGAAATTCGAGATAAAGAAACCGCCGATATTGCTGTGCGCGCTGCACTCACGGGTCACTTAGTCATCAGCACGATTCACACCAATGACTCTGCTACTGCTGTCAGTCGATTAGTGGATATGGGTATTGATCCTTTTATGATTTCCTCATCACTGCTCGGTGTGGTTTCTCAACGTCTCGTTCGTAAGCTCTGCGTGCATTGCAAAGAAGAAGTTAAAACCACCGACAACAATCTAACCCCATTGCATCAGCAATTGTTAGAGCAAAACCATACCATCTACCGCGCAAAGGGTTGTGAAAAGTGTTTTGAAACAGGTTACACCGGCCGAGAGGGCGTGTACGAACTCCTCATACCCGACAATCAAACTCGCAAGGCCATTAATGACGGCGCCTCGGCCCACGACATTCAAGAGTTGCTGCGCCAAGTAGGGTTCACCACCATGCGCGAGGACGGCATTCGCAAAATCATTGAGGGCATTACCTCTGTCGAAGAAGTGCTTAAAAGCAACAGTATAGTTTTTGTTCTTTCATTCGAGTTAAAGTGAGTTCAGTAAATATTTTTATAGCTATGCCTCTCACTCTCATGGCAGCAGGTCGTCTCAAGCAATGCATTCCCTTTGGGCAATGCACAGCTCGATACGCACCACCATTCGAGGCAAAGTCATAACTATAAAAATATTTACTGAACTCACTTTAACTCGAGCGAAATCTTTTTTCAAAATCCAAATCATTCTGTTTCGATGACATTGGTTTTTGCATCGACTTCCGGAGCCTTTTTCATTTTGCAATTTTGCGGCAGCCTTGCGTTCAGTTCCGCGTTGGGTAAAGTCTCTGGCATCATTGTAGGTGTGATAAAAATCATCAGCTCTTTGTCGCGGGTGGCTTTTTGCGATCCCTTAAACAGCCAGCCCAATAAGGATCTTTGACAACCAAGGCACACCACCCTCTGAATCACTGTGTTGATTTTTAATCAATCCCGCCATAAAGCCGTATTACCACTGTTGACAATGATTTCAGTCGAAGCGCTGTTGGTGATAATCCCTGGGATTCCGTCCACCGTTGTACTTAAATCGGCTTCGCTGTTTTCCACTTACAGTCATCTTGATTTATTTTCATCCACAATCGTGGGGGTCACATTGAGTGTTAAGCGCTGTTACCTGTTGTAAACCACCAGATAGGCCCGATGAACTCGTTGAGTTCGAACTGCTATCATCACTGGTTTGCACCAGTCAGAATCTTCACGTTATAGGTGATTCCGCTATCAGTACCTTATCTGTTATTAATGGTAACAATTTAGGTCTTGAAATTACTTTCGCATCACCATTGCTTTCAGCGGCAGCAATACGTGCCGAAGAGTGCTGCCATCGATTTGCCCGATGCCCCATTGAATGGCCATGTTGGGGTTGGCGCATTCTGCGGGTTAATAATAACGGCAGAATCTTGTACATCTGTAACGTTGGGTCTTCCAGATCTCCGTAAGAAAATCCCAAATCCAAACTGGTTGATTTGTTAATTTCAACAATTTGCGATTTCAATAAGAATCTGTTGAGGCATTTTATCAAACAGATTCAATATGGATCGAATCCGATTGTAACTGGTCTCTGAACCAAAAAACGCTAATGAGTTGGTCGGCAGATCTTGGACGATTCTCTTGAGCACCTATGATGGACGAAACTTTACTTTCGGCTTCCCTGAGCCGTCAGGTATCGGAGCTTAATCAACTTTGCATCCCCTAAAGCAGCCCCGCCAATAGATGCCGGATGATCATTGCCATCATTCATTTCGACTCGGTAGACGCGCAGAACACCTTTTTTAACTCATAAGCAAACCCCAAATTTTTTGCCCATTTGCTTCAGTCCGTTTAGGGTCACGTCGGCAAAGAATAATTGATAGTCCCTGTCATGTCCGACGATACTTCCAGCCGAAAACCCGCCTGAGCAGCGACCATCTGCAGGGCTTCTTGGATGTCGAATTATTGAAAATTGATAGTGTATTGTTTTTCTTCATAAACTTATCATTAATCTGTGAGGTCTTTTTTATCGGCCAAACTGACTGTTGCCACGGCCAGAAGTACCGAAATTTTTAAGCTGATTTTCCAAAATTTCATTTATCGCCCCTTAGTCATTATACTCATCATCAGTTTCTAATGCTTGCCGAATCCGGTCACGCACCGGAGGGTAGTTGCAATTCTAAAATAGGAGTCGTTCTTCTCAAGCAACACATAGTTTGTTCCAATCTCCAAAACTCGAAATCCGTCGATCACTGTATTTAAAAACACTTCTTGTCCGTTAATATAGGCAATAGATTCTTCGCCCGCGAAAATGATCGATTTTAATTCAAAATGCACTTCTTGTTCAGCACCAGGTACAAACCCAGTTTGTTTATAAAACGGGTCCCTTTTCCAAGCGTAATTAATTTTTCTCTGTACTACGCTCTCTCGTTTCTCTCACTGATTGTGGGCAAACTGCTTTTTTGCTCGGCTTTTAGAGCACCCGCAAATTAAGACCACCATTAAGAAGGATATGATTTTCATAACATTCCTCCCTTGGCCGTATATCCGAAAAGCTCAATCTCAGCGTTGCACCTTTTAAATCGTTAGAGATTCGAGTGATCTTCACTGACGACCTCGATGAGTAGCTGCGACTGCTCAATTCTTTCCAGAAACTGTCCCAACGCCAAAAACGAGGCTTCAATATCCAATTTGAAATTACTTTTATTAAAATTATTATTAATTTCGGAGTGCCCCCCTACAGTGAGCTTGTTAACTTGAATCGGTGCACCTGACTTATCTGCTCAAGCCGACGTATTAGATTCCCAGAAAAACTCTTATTACTTCGAATGTAGTTACTTAGCTCTCCGCTGTTCTCTGTTTTCTCTCATTGAAGCCATTTTTCTTTTTTGCAGCCCATCAACCACTTTTGTGAGGCATTGATTTTTGATTGAAGAGTCGCAATTTGATTTTTCACCATGTTCAATTCGCTTTTATTCTTTTTGCATACACAAAAATTTGTTGAAAGCCACAGTGAGGCTAAGCAAAAATGGCAAAAGAAGAGTCTTTCCCTTAAGGGAGGGTATAATGCCTCCATTCTTCTCCTTCCACTTGAGTGATCTTTACCGGGGCTTTCACGTTGAGCGAGGCAAATTCAAACCCATAAAGGGGAAGTGGTGGCGCCACGCCTTGAAGCTTTCCGAGTACTTTACTAAGACGTTGCGGTAATAATCTGACGACTCCAGGACGGAGAAAAATTGCGCCATTCTTGACTGAGAAACCGCCTCACCTTTCAACGACACCGCCAACTGACCCGATTGATTCTGCATCAAAAGCTCGGTGAGCCAGGTGTCTTTAGGAACCAATAAACTCAACTCTTTGAACATGTCGGCCCACGGCAATTGATTGCCGGTGATGTTTTTTATGAGATTTCTACGCGCCGCCCGTTGCTTGTCAGTGGTTTTTACTGTCTCGAGCAATGCGAGTTGTTGGTTAATTTGTTTTTCCTGATTCAAAAGCGACGCGTATGAATTTTGATAGGATCGTTTTTCTGTCAGCTGAAATACCCCAAGTCCCAAACAAAGAACAATGACCACGGTTGCACCAACCACTAGTATTTGATCCACCGGCAAACTAATGGCTACTCTTCTACTTTTTGGAATGAGGTTAATTCTACGTCGATTTACCATTTTATCCCCCGAAGCGCTAAACCCATGGCAGTTGCCATAAAGGGAGAGTATTGATCTATATTTTGCGTGTCTTGACCGCCATTGTAGAGCTCCACTCTTCGAAATGGATTCACAATGGTCGCCTCGACTCCGTAGTGATTTTCAAAAACCTCTTTGACTTCTTGGTTAGCACCACCTCCGGTCAAATATATGCCAGTAATCGGTGCTTCATTGGATTGGGCCAAGTAGTAGTCGATGGTTTCCTGCACACTATCTAATATATGTATATAGTTCTGATCTGCAATTTTTTGCGCGTCATGCTGAGCAACCACGTAATCCACAGTTTCTTGAGCGTCTTCTAGCGAATTGATGTGAATTTGCTCTTCAACATTAGCTTCTTCTGCTCCCATCGCATTAAGTCGCTGTTTGATTTTTTCCGCTTCAGCATAGTTAAAGTCTAAATATTCTCGTAAGCTTTGGTTAATTGAACCATAGGCAAAAGGCACACTTCTTAAAAATACCACATCGTGATCCATAATGAGTGACGTGGTAGTTTGGCTTTCACCCAAATCTACTAAAATAAAATTATGCCCCTTTTCAGTATAACCGTTGAATTCCAACATCGTGGCAATGGCGAGACTGTTAATGTCTAAAGACACCGGTTTAAGGCGAGCTTGCTCGACCTGATCCAGTAGGGTATCGACATTTTTCTTCAAGGCGAAAAACACTTTTACTGTCATCAAATTATCTTTGTCCTGAGGGCTTCTCTCCAAAATGGTAAAATCGTAACTCGCATCTTCTACCGGGTAAGGAATGCGCGCTTCCAAAGCGTTTTCAACAACCGAATAAATTTCGCTCTCTGGCATTTCAGGAATATTGATTAAAAAACTGTCGATGCTGTCGTCATTCATAGAAACAGAGACTTTGTTGTCTCTAAGACCATGCACTTCGATGGCCGCTTTTAATTTTTCCGGGGCGTTGGCAACCTCTGGAAAACTTTCGTTCGATTCAGCAAGATCTAGCATAAAAAGGTTTTCAAGAAGGACCTTATCCCCCTGTTTTTTTAGGCTCAATGTTTTAATGTTTCTTCGCCCCATATCCACACCAATGGTGGCTTTCGGTTCAAACATCTTTTGCAACTTTACCAGGATATCATTCACTTTTGACCTCCTCGTTGTATTGCAAGGTCGCCCATGACCGAACCCTGCGGGAACGATCATTGATTGTCTTCACCAGATGTTCTTTGGCGCCGGTGTGTGACACATACCGACTGTAGGCCTTGTTTGCCTTAACCCAATCGCCTTCTAATTCATAAAGCGTTGCCAAGTTAAATACGGCATCGGCGTTCATTGTGTCCAGTTGTACCGATTCAATCAGAACTTTTTCGGCTTCTTTAAACTTCTTTAAGTCCGTCAGTACCAATCCCAAGTTACTGAGTGCCAATGAGTTTTTAGGGTCGGTTTCTAGTGATTTCTCTAGGTATTGTTGTGCGGATTTATATCTTCCAAGAGCTCGTTCACTCATCGCCAAATTAACGGCTATCTCCGTTCGATCTGGAAATTGATCGTGCAACTGCTTCCATATTTTTTGTGCTGTCACAAAATTCTTTTGCTCATAAGCGGACATCGCCGTTTGATTGTCTTGTTGCAGTTTTTCATCAAGAGTTAAAACTTTTTCGCTCTCTTGGACGGGAGTAGAAGTAAAAAAATCATAAGTTTTAAGGCCAGCAAAACCTGTAAGAGAAATGAGAACGCCGATTGCTAACAGCCGCCCCGCCCAGAGTTTTATACTTTGATTGTTAAGGCCACTGAGCTTTTCCCATTGGGGGACCAATCGCAATTGCGGTCGCGGACTGTCTTTGACATCTTTTTGCAGCTGTTTGAGTTGGCGCAAAATTTGACTCATGCTTGCACCAAACTCTCATGTCGACGCCAAGGAAGAATACTCTCTGAAACTCGTAAAACTCGTGCAGACAATAAAGCCCTTCGAACGTCCGATTCATCGATTCGGCGAATACCTTGAGCTTTTCCGTAACTTAAAATCAATCCGCATTGTAAATTAATCAGTCGAGGGACGCCTTGAGAAAGGCGATGGATGAGCTCCACTGATTTTTCTGAAAATCCAATGTAGTTCGCCCCGCCCGCCACTTCAATGCGATGCTTGATGTACTCCTCCGTTTCTCGAAGGGAGAAGGGTTGCAGTTGGAGGCGCAAGCCAATCCGCTGGTTGATCTGGCGTGCCTCGTGCACAGTCAGATGTGATGCCAACTCAGGCTGTCCGACTAAAATGATTTGCAATAATTTTTTTGATTCCAACTCGATGTTGCTGAGCAACCGTATGTTTTCTAACGCCTCTAGCGATAAATGCTGAGCTTCATCCACAACGACCACACTGGTTTTACCTTGCTGGGCCGTTTGAATTAAAAACTCGGTCAGTTGTTTTAGTAAAGCTTTTTGGTTAGCTCCCGCCTTCGGAGAAACACCAAACTCTTCCAAGAGTGCTTCAAACAGTTCCGCACCCTGCAGCTTAGGGTACAGGAGCAATGCGGTTTCGGCAGATGGTTCACACACCGACAAAAGAACTCGGCTTAAAAAAGTTTTTCCCGACCCCACTTCTCCGGTGAGCATGGCAAAACCCTGCCCCTGATCCAGTAAGTTCACAAGGTGAGCTAAAACATTGCACTGAGACTTCGACTTGTAAAAAAAGTTCGTGTCGGGAGTCTCCGCAAACGGATTGCTTTTTAAATTGTAAAATTCGTTGAACACCGTTTAGACCTCTCTATCTATATATGTACAACTCCATTAAACTCATCGGGGAATTTACATTTTTTCTTTAAAAATCAAGGGGTTATGGACGAAGGTCTGTTCAGAATTGCGATCTACACTCTACTTAAGGCGAGCATTCCTCTAACAATTGCAAATGGTTGATTTTACTCACCCCATTCCATAAAATCAAGTAAACGCATAAAGCAAAAAAATAAGCTGCACTGAGTACGACAGGAATTTGCATGACAATCTGGCCAATCAAAAACAAAAAAGGGTTTACCCTCATCGAAGTTTTAATGGTGATACTGTTGGTGGGGATTCTCTCCTCGGTGGCCATTACCCAGTTTATCAACTTCCAGGACGACGCAAGAGAGGCTGCCGTCAGTGGAAACCTCGCAGCCCTTCGCGGAGCCATTGCTAACCAATATGCACAAATGCAGTTGAGATGTGGAGCCAACTCGAACCAATTCCCGGCCGCTGCCGACATTCAAGCCAATGACATTACAAACGGCAGTAGTGTTTGCACCATTGCCGACGTGACAACGGCTGCTGATCGGGCCTTTATTGTCGGCGGTATACCGGCGAACCCATATGGGTCTGGTGCCACTGCTGATGATGTTGTGGCCTGTACTGATTGCGATCGCACCAACGGTTTAACCGCGACTTGTGATGGTGGTGTCGCCTATGACAACACATGGTGCTATGATTCATCGACGGGTGAAATTTGGGCTGACTCTGCCAACGTCGAAGGTCTTTAATTTTTTTCTATGAAGCTATTTGCCTCATTTCATTTCCACAACAAAAATGGCTTCACACTCATTGAAATTTTAATGGTGATTGTACTGATCGGAATTCTCTCCGGTGTGGCCATCACGCAATTTATCAATTTTGGTGACGATGCTCGCATTGCTACGACAACGCAAAAACTCAATGAATTCAAACGAGCTATTGTGGGCGACTCTCGGCAGGTGGCCAACGGAAAATTTTTAAGCCCTGGGTTTGAGGCCCACATGAATGGACTTCCGTCGAGCCTTACCGACTTGGCCACGCAAGGTGCACAAGCGAACTACGACCCTTTCACCAAAACTGGATGGCGCGGCCCTTATATTTCCAATACAGATGCCGATTGGAATAACGATGCCTGGGGCAATGCGATCCAATACAGTTCAGGGGCTCGCACCTTGACCAGCTACGGACCCGACGGTGCTTCAGGTGGTGGCGACGATATCGTCGTTAGTTTTTAAAAAAACCACGGAAGGCCCATGGGAGCACAAAAGTACTTTTACAAAGCTCGAAATATGGCAGGTGTTGCTGTCCGTGGACAGGTGGATGCTGAGGATGAAAAGTCGGCAAAAGCTCTGATTTCTCAAATGGGCCTGGTCCCCGTCGAAGTCGGTCCTTCAAAAATTCAAGAGACTCTGGATGAATTAAAAGATTTATTTTTTGGTTTTTTCACCCGAGTACCTGCAGAAGAGCTGTTGATTTTTACCCAGCAATTGCAAACCATCTACTCGGTGGGTATCCCATTGATCAAAGGCCTTTCTCTCATTCGAGAGCAGACGGAAAACAAAACTCTGGTTGCGGCTCTGGATGATATCATTGAACAGCTTTCTGAAGGTCTACAACTGCACGAAGCTTTTCGTCGGCACCCCCGCATTTTTAGCACCGTTTATTGCAGCCTTGTCGAGGTCGGTGAAACCTCAGGCCAACTAGAACCCCTGCTCGAGCGCATTTACACCATTGTCGAAACCCAAGAGGACAACCGTTCTAAAGTAAAATCGGCTTTATTTTACCCAAAAATGGTCGCATTTATGATTACCGTAGTTGTTGGTGTTATGGCCAAGTTTGTCGTCCCAAAAATGACTGCTTTTTACGATAAACTCGGCGGCCAAGTTCCAGGAATCACCACAGCCGTTGTGAACTTTTCTGAATTCGTAACGAGTTACTTTTTTGTTTTAGCTTTTGGAGCCGGTGCAGCCTATTACGCTTTTCATAAGTTTATAACCTCTAAAAAAGGGCGCCTCGCCTGGGATTCGTTTAAATTAAAAGTCCCCATTTTTGGGCCGCTTTTGTTGGAGATCGAAATGAACTCCTTTTGTGTCGTTATGGAGTTGCTGTTAAAAAGTGGTGTTGAGATTTTAAAAAGTTTCGAAATCATTAAGGGCACTCTTACCAACCAAGCGGTCGTGCAAGATATCGAAGGATGCCAACAAAAAGTAAAGAAGGGTGCGGGTATTGGCGAATCGTTACAAGAGGGCAAGGTGTTTCCAGGCATGCTGGTGAACTTGATTCGCATTGGTGAAGAATCCGGTGCCATTGATAGGGTTTTACATAAAATCGGACGGTTTTATAAAATGCGAATTGATTACAAATTCGCCAACCTATCAAAGGCCATTGAGCCCCTGCTGCTCGCCATTATTTTTTCCATTGTGGGCGTTTTATCCCTGGCCATCTTTTTACCTATTTGGAAAATGTCCAGCGCTGTTAAACGCGGTGGTTGAAATCCAATAATTCCACCTTGAAATGCGGCGCAGCAGCGATAGTTCCACTTGCTCCTCCGGAGCCTTTTATGAAAGTATGGCGACCTTGAATTGCTGTAGTCACAGCAAACTATCTAGGCAATTGGTGGCGTGGTAGAGTGGCTATACAAAGGACTGCAAATCCTTGGACGTCGGTTCGATTCCGGCCGCCACCTCCAACTCAATAAAACGGACCCAATGGGTCCTTTTTTATTGAACTGGCGCTGCCAGTGTCCACTCCGTTCGCTTTGCATTCGCTTCGCTCATAACGCTCACTCGTTGAGGTACGACGTTGCACCAAAACGTGCCACTGGCACGTTTCGTCTGCAACCGAAAGCCACCTCCAACAGTGTAAGGTGCCAGGCGTTTATTTTGGATGCAGAGCCTCCAAAATAGACGCCTGGCACTTTACAAATTTATTGAGTTTTCGTTGTGTCAGACTCTAAAGCAAAAGGGTACTCAGTCTTAGTTAAAATCTCCAACATGGCTTCTTGGTCCGTACTATAAGGTGTGCCAAACAGTTGACTGAATTCATCGCTCATTTGCGCGCCTCGCTCCAATAAATCTACCAATATCGCAGGCCGCCCAGCCATTCGAAGAACAGAGTAAGGAACATGTCGGGAGGTGGGATGAATCAAATACTGCCATTGAGCTGCCGTATAATCGGAGCCCACACTCTTCACATTCAGGTCTATACCATCGATTGTGAGTAATGCCTTAACAATCCCCACTTCATTAAACATAGATGCCATAACCAGTGGGTTACCGCCCTTATAAGAATCGGGAGCATTAATCCACTTCACTAATGCATCGGGATTTCTAACAGATATTTCAGCAAAAAAGTATACTAGCATTGTGGCGATTCGATCCGTATCTTTGAAGCGGTTCACCTGACTAACAACAAAATTCACTAGTGTTTGGTCATTGTTCTCACCAAATAGCTTTTCATTGATTAAATCAATTCCAGCATTATTGAGAACATCCAAATCAACACCAAAACCAATGTTGTCAAATCCGATATCTTCTTTAAATGGTCCA
This sequence comes from Bdellovibrionales bacterium, assembly GCA_041391465.1. GTDB lineage: Bacteria > Bdellovibrionota > Bdellovibrionia > Bdellovibrionales > UBA1609 > UBA1609. The sequence goes on along the minus strand of JAWKNX010000020.1, from coordinate 1,380 downwards.
ACTCCGCTCGTGTTTTTAACTGTAAACTGAACCGCACCTCGACCAATGTGCTTTTTCACATTCTCTGCATTGAGCGGAACACGTTTAATCAGTTCATTTTTTAATTCTGGCAGTCGCCGACCCGTTACGAGAAATTCAATAACCTCGTCTTTGATTTCTGCATCAGCAAACACCCTGTCATCGACATTCTTCACGAAGTCAACCCAATCCACTGCGACAGATGCATCGGTTTTTGAGTTAGGGAATTGAGTAATATCAATGTTTACCAGTGGATACACTCTAGGATCCTTAAAAATTTCAACATCAAAGGCTCCTGCATTCAACAGCTTATCCAAGCATAGGTTTTTGCCATTTCGAGTGGACACCTCTAAAGCAGATATTCCTCGATCGGTTTTAAAGTTGATGGTCTCCGGCTCCATTTGCAAAATGTCTTCCACTACTTCACAGTTTTGCTCAGCCACTGCGATCATCAGTGCCGTATATCCTTCATAATTGTTATACTGTCGCGCAGTCCTACTTGAGGCTGCCGACGATCCACCCGACCCTCTTGATCCCCTCCCCGTCCCGAAAGATTGCATATGCCTTAAAGTGCTGCGTCGTACTCTAGTAATTCCAGTATAGGTGCTTCTAAATATTGGCGACTCAAAGTTCGGGTCTATGCCCTCTACTCCCAAAAGAATTTCGACAGCCTGTTCGTCATCCAATAGAGCGGCAACCATAAGAGGAGAAAAACCGTAGGCCGAGATTCCTTCTGCCACATTGAGGTCCTTATTATAGGTGATCCGATTGCAGTTTCTTGCGGTAGCAAATTTTTTGAGCGCATCGTAATTTTTGTTTACCACCATCTCAATAATATCATCGGTGGATTTATTGTAGGTTTTTTCAAACATGTTTTTTAAAAAATCACGAATTCCACCGGGATGGAACTTGCTAAGAATATCATCTTTTTTGGGATACATTTCCAATAGGAATTCTGAGTCGATGCCAAAATCAGTGAGGGATACATCAACAATCTCTTTTTCATCAACATAAAAAATGTTGTCTATCAGATAGAAGAATTCAAAAAATGACATGTTAATTTCTATTGGGGACCCTTCGCCATATTGAATTGAATCTTCTTGAAAGTCTCCCCGACGAATACCGAAATAATTAAAGATTACCTCTTTACCTTCTAATTTTTCCATCTCTTCAGGAATGACAATTGCCGCGAAGTCATTACCTTCTTCACCAGCAACTCTCCAACCTGTCCTTCTTAAAGTAACTTTCCCTTTTTTCTCTTCCTCTAAAAACACCTGTGAGGCTTCTTCTTTCAATTCAGGATCAGCGCACAAAATATATGGTACGAGGTAGGGTTGAGTTAAAATACTTGGACGATTGCCG
>JAWKNX010000019.1:0-57834 GCA_041391465.1 Bdellovibrionales bacterium | reverse complement strand
GGGACTAGAGGTCCTAGTTCCAAACAAGCAAATGTATACCTCAACATTAATTAATTACACTTTAACCAAAGATATGCGCCTTGATTTTACTATGGGTATCTCCTATGCGGAAGATCTCGAAAAAGTAGAAAGAGTAACAAGAAATGCGCTTGTGGACATACGTGGGCGAAATGAAGAAAAAAATATTGAATTTTACTTTAAGGAATTTGGCGACAGTTCGATTAACTTTGTTTTACATGTATGGATAATTTACCCGGGTGATAACTACTACTGGAAAGCGCATCACGATATTGTGACAAAAATAAAAAAGGCATTCGATGAAAATGATATCACTATTCCATTTCCAATTAGGACAATTGATTTTGGTATTAAAGGTGGAAAAACTTTAAAATCTATGATCTCTATAGGTCCTAATGATTCAATTCGATAACACTTATATTGATTTGCCAGATTCTTTTTATGAAAGAGTCAAGCCGGCGAAATTTTCAAATCCTAAGCTGATTCAGTTCAATGAATCTCTCGCAGTAGAATTGGGCTTGGATTTTCAAGGTGTTTCCGACAAAGATTTGGCACTTATTTTTTCAGGTCAAAAATTGATCCCTGGCTCGGAACCCGTTGCCTTGGCCTATGCTGGTTTTCAGTTTGGACATCCAGTTCCGCAATTAGGGGATGGCAGAGCACACTTACTCGGGGAGACGCGCGGGCATGACATTCAGCTCAAGGGAAGTGGGCCAACTCGATTTTCGAGGGGTGGGGATGGTAAGAGTGCACTTGGACCCGTACTTCGAGAATACATAGTTAGCGAAGCCATGCATCATTTAGGTGTGCCGACGTCACGAGCGTTGTGTGCAGTCACCACTGGTGAAATGGTGCGAAGGCAGGCTGGTCTCGAGCCAGGTGGAGTGTTTACAAGAGTGGCGAAGTCGCATATCAGAGTCGGCACTTTTCAATACTTCGCCTTTAAGAATGACGTGGATGCCATAAAGAAACTCATCGACTATACCATTCGACGCCACTACCCGAGCTTGTTAGCATTGACGACCTATAGAGAAAAAGCCATTGAACTCGTTAAGCAGGTCATTGAACTTCAATCGACATTGGTCGCTCAATGGTCGGGCCTTGGTTTTATTCACGGTGTGATGAATACGGACAATTGCTCTATTGCTGGAATTACCATTGATTATGGACCATGTGCATTTCTGGATGAGTTTGAGTTCCAAAAAGTTTTTAGTTCGATAGATAGAGGCGGGCGATATTCTTACTTTAATCAAGTTCCGATCGCCAAATGGAATATTTTAAGACTAGTGGATTGTTTATTGCCCCTCATTGATGAAGATTTGGAAAAGGCATCTCAAGTTGTCGAAAATGAAATTTTTGAACATTTCGGACGATTTGACTATAAACGAATGCAAATGTATGCACAAAAACTTGGAATAAAGGACTATGTGGATGCGGACGATGAATTGATTATGACGTTTTTGCAGTATTTAGAAGACGAAAAGCTCGATTTTACATTGGCGTTCAGAAACTTGAAGGAGCTGTTTAAGGGAGTCCAGGAATTTTACCCTTCGACACCGGATTTACAAAAATTTTTAGTGGCCTGGAGGGCAAGGGTGAAAAATGTCGATCTATTGGATCAAATTAACCCAGTATATATCCCTCGTAATCATCACATTCAACAAGCGATTGAAAGTGCCTATGCCGGCGAGATGAATCCTTTTTACACTCTACTAAAGGTTTATGCTGACCCATTTAACTCGAAGTCCGAGTATTTGGCGTTCCAGTCACCACCGAGTGTGAGTGAAAAAGTTCATGAAACATTCTGTGGCACGTGACACTAAACAAAAACATAAATTTCGAATTTGCATTTTTATTTTTAAGTATGCTAGTCTTTACCTCCAACCAAGGAGGCCTATTATGAATGTAATCAAGATAAAATGGCTTCTAAGTCCAAATTTCATATAAATCTAAAAATCTTAAATTTTATTTTATAGGAGTTACCAATGGATCTTTCCATGTTGGGTTGGTCTTCATTTTCTGAGAAATATGAAGGTGATATTAAGTCTGTAGCAAGAGTTTTGGCGGTTCATAGGTCGCATTTGCTGGCGAGAACCGAAGATAAAGAAATAAACCTGTACCTCTCAGGATATATTGATGAGCCCCCTTGTGTTGGAGACTGGGTGACAATTACACCAGAATTTGAAGATGAGCAGGGGCGACCCGCCGCAATTGTACGCTCAATCCTAGAAAGAAAGTCTGAAATGGCAAGATGGATGGGGAACAATAAGCAAGTAATGGCAGCTAATGTAGATCAAGCATTTATTGTGACGTCGGCAAATCAGGACCTAAATATAAACCGACTGCATCGTTTTTTGCTTTTGATCAAAAGAGGGGGCATTTCTCCTATAATCATTCTTTCTAAAATAGATCTAATTGAAAATGCCGATGAGCAAATTAAAACTGTCAGTGCAAAATTGAAGGTGCCGGTAATAGGGACGAGTATGATTACTAATTTGGGAATTGAAAATGTTTTGGAGCTTATGCCTTTGGGAAGTACATCTTTGTTTGTGGGATCTTCTGGGGTTGGCAAATCGAGTCTTGTAAACCGGTTATTAGGAAGTGATGTGCAGCTTGTTCAGGAAATTCGCTCGGATGACGACAAAGGACGCCACACAACCACGGGAAGAGAATTATTCTTTATTCCTAATGGTGGAATGGTCATTGATTCTCCGGGAGTAAGAGAAGTTCAAGTTTTTGGAGGACTCGATGAAATGGGCGAGGTTTTTCCGGAAATAGAGGCCTATGTCAATTCCTGCCGATTTAATAACTGCAGACACGAAAGTGAGCCCGGATGTGCGATTCAGGAGGCTCTGCAGTCCGGTGATCTCGATGCGAAGGAGTGGGAGAACTTTCTAAAACTCCGTCGGGAAATGGAATTTGTGCAACGAAAAACGAACAAAGTCGCATCATCTAATGCTAAAAAACGTTGGAGAAATATAAATATGGCCATGCGAAAAAGAAAGAAACTCAAAGAGGAGCAATAGTTATTTTCTTCTCGAATATTGGTTGCAAGTGAATTTAATTAAATCAATTTCCAATTCAATTCTTGACCAGCCATGAGGGGCACAACCTTGTGGTCTGGTCCAAACTTAAAATGATTTGGAACGGTCCAAGTCTCTTTCACCAGAGTTATAGTTTTCTGATTTCTGGGTAACCTGTAAAAATCAGGTCCAAATTGACTGGCAAAACCTTCGAGTTTATCGAGTGCATCGAGTTGGTCAAAAATATGCGCATACAGCTCGATAGCGATGGGGGCCGAGTAGCAACCGGCGCAACCGCAATGAGATTCTTTCTTAGATTTTTCATGGGGTGCTGAGTCCGTCCCTAAAAAGAATTTTTTATTTCCCAACTTAACAGATCTCTGTAGAGCTTTTTGATGAACATTTCTTTTTAAGACAGGTAGGCAGTAGTTATGTGGCCGAATTCCGCCAACAAATAAATCATTGCGATTAAAAAGTAAATGTTGGGGCGTAATCGTTGCCGCAATGTTTTCATTTCCACTTTCTACAAACTCAACGGAGTCTTTAGTAGTGATATGTTCAAAAACCACCCGCAAGCTGGGAAAGTTTTTAGTTATTTTTGACAGGTATTGATCAATAAATACTTTTTCTCGATCAAATACATCGACTTCTGAATCGGTGACCTCTCCATGCACAAGCAATAGCAGATCGTTTTTTTCAAGCTCTTCGAATACAGGGTATAGGTTTTCGATATCAGTAACGCCGGAGCTTGAATTCGTCGTAGCGCCAGCAGGGTAAAGCTTTCCTGCAACCACACCAGAGCCCTTTGCGTTCTTCAGGTCTTCGGCAGAGGTTTTATCTGTTAGGTAAATCACCATCAGCGGTTCAAAGCCATTAAATTCGCAAGAGTCTAAGATTCTATCTCTATAATCCAGAGCCATCTTTACATTGGTGATGGGGGGAACGAGGTTTGGCATGGCGATAGCTCGTTGAAAACAGCGAGCAGTTGCATTGACCGTGTCAGACAATAACACGCCATCTCTGAAATGCAGATGCCAATCGTCGGGCTTTAAAATAGTAAGTTGATCTGCCATAAATAATTTGTTCCTTCCAAGGAAGCCTACCATTAAAGATAGTAGTCATCTAGAAGATATATTGGTCAATCATGTTTTCATTGCCTTGAAAATGATTTGAGTTTGATTTATGTTTTATCAACAACAGAGGAGTGAGCTGTGCGTATTTTTATTGGCGCTTTAATTTTACTTTTATCTAACGGTGGAATTGCTGGATCGAAAATTGAATATAAATACAAAAATGCAGCTTACGAGGGTTATTTTCAAAAGGCCAACGGTAACTCCAAGGGGTTGGTCGTAGTTATTCACGATTGGGATGGGCTGACCGAATACGAAGAAAAGCGAGTGCAAATGCTATCAGAATTGGGTTTTGACGCATTTGCTGTTGATCTTTATGGAAAGGGCAATCGGCCTGTTGAAACTAAAATGAAAAAAGCGGAAACGGAAAAGCTCTATGAGGACCGCCAAAAAATGCGAGAACTCATTTTGGCTGGATTGGGGCAGGCAAAAAAGATATCCAAACATCGGCCATTTGTTATGGGGTATTGTTTTGGAGGAGCAGCAGTTTTGGAGCTTTCAAGAAGTGGAGCAGCCCCGTCAGTCAAAGGTTACGCGACCTTTCATGGTGGTTTAAAAACACCTGAAGGCCAAAAATTTACGAAATCGGCACCTATTTTTATTGCCCACGGTGGTGCCGACACAGGCATACCTATGGATGACGTGAGTCAGTTATCCAAAGAACTCGAGGCTGCGAACATTAAATATGAAATTGAGGTCTACTCGGGTGCTCCTCATGCTTTCACGGTATTTGATTCTGACAGATATAGAAAACGAGCGGATGAAAAATCTTGGTCCTCGTTTTTGAATTTTTTAAATACTTATCAATGAATGATTAATTAAGAGTAATACCAAACTTAGTCGCCAGATAGGTTTGAACCGCCTGGCGATCCGTTGTGTTTAATGATGAGTCATAGGCTAAAAATTCGGCGATCTGCCCAGTGAAGTGATTCCCGCTTCCGTAGTGGTCAGAGCCTAATTTGATTGAAGACAATGCGTTTGTTGAAAGAGTCGTATTCACCGATAAGACCTCAGTGTTGTTTTCAAACATTTTTAAGACGGAGCCATCATATGTGATTACGATTATTTTTGCTTCAGTTGTAGAAGTTGCGGTACTTACATCATTACTACAGCTTCGCGCAATTCCAAGGTATCCGGTGCCCTCGTCAAAAGGTACAAAGAATCTAGATCCACAGGAAACGGTATAACCGTATCCCATAAGCCAGCCTGCCGAACCATTATTGACGACCATAACGAAGGTTCTCGCACTGCTGCCGCCTGGAGCTTTAAATCCAGAATTCATAAATTGAGAGTTGGCCCCATTAAATTCCGCAACAGGTTGACCATTTAATACGCCGGTTAAGTACGTAGGCTTTGCAGAGGTGAGCCCTTGAATAAAATGGACTCAAATGCCCTTGGAATTGATAAAACAAAAGTGGCTCTGACTGGGAATTCTGCCGGTGGCGGAATTGCAATGTGGTTAGGTCTTCATGATGACCTGCGTTCGGTGGAGGCACAAAATCCAATACATCAAGAGTCGACAAGAGTGCTTTGTTTAGGATTGTTTGAAACTCAAACAACTATTAACCCACTCGAGATTAAAGAGATTTTTCCAGATAGTAATGTTTATGCCGAGGGCGCTTTATCGATATTTTTTGGAGTAACGCCGAACGAAATTGCGAGTGATCCAGAAGGCGTTCGTGAAGTACATGGGAGTAGCTTTAGGGAAGCATCAGCTCTTACTCATTTGTCGGCTGATGATGCACATATTAAAATTCTATTTTCGTATGCGAGAAATTTCGGCGAAAACAATATTCATAGTCCAGAGTTTGGAATCTATGCGATAAACGGTACCCCTTCAGTAGAAGGTTTTGAAAACTTAACTCTCGAATCACTTGGAATGGACTACAGACTCTACACCCCGGCGAACTCAAATTTAACTCCTGGTGAAGTAAGAAATAACGAAATGACAGACATGTTCGCCAACGAGTGTTTTCAATAAACAAAGTATATCGAGTTGCGCAAAAGTATCTCCAAAAATTATTTAAATAAGATCTCACTGTAATTGAGCGTGTGGCTATTGGCATCTTATTGCTTGACGTGATTGAGTCAGGTAATAGATATGTACTCAGAAAATTCTAGTAAGAAGTGTGGCTTAATATGAGAGTTCTAATTGTTGATGATGAAGAGGCCATTTGCATGTTTGTTGAATATGCAATAAACGATGCGGGATATGAGACTTTAACTGCAAGCAACGGCAAGGCAGCCTTGGAGTTGGTGAAAAGCAATCCGGACATTGAAATAGTTATATCGGATGTGAAGATGTCAGGAATGAGCGGCGTCGAATTGTATGAAAATATAAAGAAAATTAGAACTAATGTTAAAAAATTTATTTTAATTACCGGATTTTCAGATCTAGATTTAACTGAAGATAATTTAAAAGGTATAACAGCACTTATTTCCAAACCGATTGATATGAACTTATTATTATCTCATATTTCAGATAAAAAATGATTTATGATTTAATGGCGTTTCAATTTTTATTCCCTATTTTGAAATCGGAAAGAAGTCATTGATATGGACCCATTTTGAATCTCTTCATATTCAAAAGTTAATTGGTCTGTGCCATTGCTTGTACCTAGTATATATATGAGTGGAAGATAGTGTTCTATTGTCGGATGTGCATTTCGACCTAATTTATTAGACCTTGGACTTTGAATTAAAGAATCAAAATCTCTTTTTTTTAAACTGTCTTTAACAATCTGGTCATACTCTACTGCCCAGGAGTGTGGGGTTGAACCGGGTGCCCATTTAATCTCCATTAGGTTGTGTACAATATTTCCGCTTCCAATAATAAGAACGTCTTGTGCACGTAAATATGCCAGACGAGATCCTAGCTCAAAGTGTTCTTTTAATGTCCTCGGCTTGTCCAAACTTAATTGCAATACGGGAATGTCGGCCTCCGGGTACATATGTCTTAGTATCGCCCACGTACCATGATCCAAGCCCCATCTGGAATCATCAATTTCGGCACCAATAGCATCCGCGATGGTACCCGCGAGATTAGGATTACCAGGTGCCGGGTATTGAATTTTAAAAAGCTCTTCCGGAAAACCAAAAAAATCATGAATGGTCCGGGGTTTATCCATGCCAGTGATAAATAAACCATTGGTTTCCCAATGTGCAGAAATAACTAAAATGGCTTTTGGCCGTTCAATAGAATCGCCGAGGCGCTTTAATGTTTGAGTATATTTGTTGTCCTCGATGGCGTTCATTGGCGAACCGTGACATATAAAAAGAGATGGTAGTGTTTTACTGCTTAAAGGTTGCATTTAATCTCCAAAACAAGAGGTGGGTCGGAGGTGAGGTGGTTAACTCCAACCCCTAAAAAATCATTTAATGAGTTACCACTTTAAAATTAAGAGTAATAGTATCAGCTATGACTTTATCCCCCAAATTTTTAAAGAAGTTTCCTGACCCGTATATAATCCCAAACTTGGTTCGATCGAATGATAGTGTACCCGAATAGGTATTAGCAGATTTCTTATACGGAATAGTCACATCTTGAGTCTTTCCTTTAATGGTCAGCTTTCCATATAGGTGGCCGTTTTCTAGTTTTTCAATCGCCAGTTGAGCCGTAGGATATTTTTTTACTTCGAAAAAATCCGCACTTTTTATGTGGGTGAGAAACTTTGATTTCATCTCGCCATTGAGGGTGGTTTCGTCAATAGAATTCATGTCGGCAACAATGATGCCTTTTCCATTTTCTATACTGGCATTTTTCATTTGAATGGGTCCAGTGTGAAAATCGCCAACGATTTTTGAACCTTTCCATGTGAAAGAGCTCTTTTAAGGTCAATAGATTCTGCATTTGCCGCAGTCGTCGTAAGGGCTAATAAGATCATTGTATAAATTGAAGCTTTCATTGTTCCTCCCATGTAAGCCGTTTTACTAACTATCGCCGATTATTACATGTTGCAATAGAGTGCAAATATGCAATATAATGTTCTAAAAAGGAACACCTCAATATGGACCTTAACCTATTGAAAATATTCATAAAAGTAGCTGAAACGGGGAGCCTTACCAAGGCATCTAAAGTTCTTAATTTTCCAAAGTCGAAACTGAGTCGGCACCTCGACCGCTTGGAATTGGAGCTGGAAGAGGTCCTGATGATTCGATCTCCACGCGGAGTTGTACTCACCGAGCAAGGTCGGAACCTATTAAGAAAAATAAAAGTGCGAATGGATGATCTTGAGTCGGCAATCACGGAAATGAAAAGTGATTCCAAAAAAATGCAAGGAAAGGTAAAGCTAACCGCCCCAGAAGATGTCTCCTATTACTTGCTTTCACCTCTTATCATTGAGTTTATGAGTATGTATCCTGACGTGGAGATCGAGCTTTATTCTACCAACACATTTTTAGACTTTAATGAGCACAATATAGATCTTGCTCTGAGAATCGGCAAATTGGAGGATTCAAATCTAATACAGAGAAAGATTTCCGATATTGAAGTCTCACTTATTGGAAGCGCACAGTACCTTAAAAGCTCTCCCAAAATAGACCGACTATCAGATTTATCTCAGCACACCTTTGCCATAATGAGAGATATCTATGGCAACCCAATGCATAAAGAAATTATTGAATATGGTTCACCGAGCTTCTCTTCGAATTCAATACCGGTTCTACTTAATTTTATAGCCACCGATAAGGGGCTAGCCACAATACCTAAATTTATTTGTCCAGTTCAGATAGCAAAAGGGGAGTTTCAAGTGGCAATTGATAGTGTCACTTCATCAAAAAGATCATTGTACATACTCACGCGTCCTGCAAATTTCACGGCAAATCACGTGAAAGTATTTAAGGATTTTTTATATGAAAATCTCAAAAGGGAATTTTAAATCAGTTCTATATTTCAAGCTTATTGTCAAAAAATTACAATGATTCTAGAGCTCTTAAACTGAGATATTAGAAATAGCATCTGCCATTTGGTGAACTCCGTTCGGAGAGACGTCAAAGTAGAGACTCGGCTCAATGCATTCTAACTCCATTAAACCTTTACCTGGCAATATATCGACGCGTGCGTATAGCCAACGATAGGGGAGGTAGTTTAATATATCTTCAGCCCACTTCAACTCATCTTGTGTAGGCTGATATGCGGTGATTTTTCCACCAAATTCTTCTTGGACTCGAATTTCACCCTTTTTGGGTGTCTTTCGACAAGCATATGCAAACTTTTTATTGAAGTAAAACAACGAAATCTCTCCATTAACGATTTCGGGGTAAAATTGTTGAACGATGACCTCTTCAGTTAGGTGGGGTAGTTGATTACGATTAAATTTTTCAACCCCTTGATCCTGCACCTACAAGGGGTTTGACAATAAATTCGTTGCCACCCAGATCATCGATAGCGTTTTCTAGAGATTTAGAATCGCGTGCCAATTGTAATGGAATAACTTGAAAATTTTTATCGAAGAGCTCTATCAAGTATTTTTTATTTGAATTCCACTTCACTAAGGGGAGGGGATTCCAAAGGCGATTATCGAGAGATTGAATGCATTTTAAGAAATCATCATAGCGATCGGTATAATTCCATGTAGATCGAATAATAAACAGATCTTCGCCTTCGTCCTGAAGGGTCTCCCAAGGTTTGATTTGAACGCAATACCCACGTCGAAGAAGTTCTTCTTTTAAAAGAAGATCATCGGCCTGACCTCGATCGGTCTCGTTTGTTGTGAGTAACGTGACATTTTGCATTTTATTTACCAGTCAATATCCAAACACCTATGCCAATAAATAGAGTTCCGCTGGCCCATTTTAAATATTGAGGATTTAAATATTCACCCAAATATTTTCCTGCAACAACTCCCAGAATGCCCGCCGTGGAAAGGGCTAAAACAACAGCAATCATTACAGAAAAGGTTGATTTGGTCCCCGCAGACGCAGCCAGCGCAGCAAATTGGGTTTTATCACCCATTTCTGCAATAAATATCATAGTAAATGTCGTAAAAAAACCTGCCAATCCATAGCGCTTATATTACTTTTTTGACATACAATCAGACAATAGGTAATTTCAACAAATGCCACAAACCAACCCACCTTGCCCAAAATGTCAGTCTCCACATAGTTATCAAGATGGAAATCTTTGGGTTTGTGCAGAGTGCTTTCATGAGTGGGCGCATGGCCAAAATGAGGAAGCGGATTCGGAAGCTCCTCAAATGACGGAAAAATTTTTAGATTCAAACGGCGTTTTACTTGAAGACGGCGATACAGTGTCGACCATTAAAGACTTAAAAGTAGGCAAAGACACCATCAAGTCTGGGACAAAAGTTAAAAACATTCGACTGCTGGATGAGCCCGTGGATAATCACGATATTTCCTGTAAAATCCCCGGCTTTGGGTCGATTTACCTAAAATGTTCAGTAGTTAAAAAAATAAAATAATTTTTTAATTTGAACTCATTGCACTTGTGCGTTTTGACAAATTCAGGAGTTTATTAAACTCCTCTTCTTTTGGGCGATAGAAAATAAGTGATAACATAGCAACCAACGCAAATGGAAAATAGTAATTAATGTTGGCAGACACGAATGCCAGCGTTAGCCCATAGATTGCAATAGATTCAGATAGTGCCCAAAGTAAAATTCTTCGGACTAACAGTTGGCGGGCAAGTGACAGGGGCCACTGACTGTCTTCAAAATTACCTTGATGTGAAATATTCTTTTTAGCAAAAACAATTAGTTGATCCCAACTGAACAACTTTCTATCAACTAAAATAAGCACTATAAAATTTGTTAGGGCCATTACACTAACGCCAAATAACAGGCGCTTTTCAAGCGGCAAGATGTCTTTGCCTTGTAAGGTGATATGACAAATAATTCCATAAAGAAATATGGCACCCAAAAGCGCGAACCAAATCACTTTGCTTGTCATCAAAATCCGATCGGGCGCCAAATTATTATCATTCGTAGTCTTCATAGTTTTTCCTTTGTACTAATATCATAGGTGGTGATTATCGTGCTGCAGAGCCATTTGAAGGGGAACATGCACTATTAAAAATAAAATTAATTTTATGATCATATTAAATAAGCCTTTATTATTCACTTAATATCGAAAATCGCAAAAGTGAGGTCGTCATCTAAGGGAGCTCCGGCCCTGAATTCAAACAAATCTTCGATGAGTTTTTTCTTAAAAGCGTCGCAGTGCAGGCCTTTATGCTTTAGTGCCCATCGGCCGAATCTTCTCAAGCCAAAATCTCTCCCTTGAGGATTGCTCATTTCATAAACGCCGTCAGTGAATACGATGACTCTGTCACCAGATTGGAGGTTAATGGAGTCCGTCTCTCGCAGGTATTCAGCAAACCCTAACAGAGATCCGCCAGACCCTAAATAGTGAACCTCATCGCCTCTGACAACGACAACAGGCGGTGCTGCCGAAGAGGTGACCTCAAGTGACTTTTGTTTAAAATCAAAAGTGAGAAAAGCACAGGTCATTGAGTAGGCTCTATTGCAGATTCGACTAAGAACAGTATCCATATATTCAAGACCATCTTTGTATTGAGCGGGGGAGGATGAATCAATAATATTTTCAGAATCACCTTTAACGAGCTTTATTTCCTCATGAGTATAGAAAGTACCTGCAACTATTGAAGTAACCATGGCGGCACCAACACCGTGTCCAGAGACATCACCTATAAGAAAGTGCATTTTGTTATCCACGGTATTATGCCAAATCCAATCGCCCCCAGATTTTGAGGCGGATTCGTAGTGAATTGTAAAATACACTGAGTCAGTGTCACCTTCGAGTTGAGACGGAACAAATAGAGATTGTACGGTTCCGGCAACCTCCATATCCCGTTCCAATTCCTTTTTAGACAATTCGACGTTGGCAGACTGGACCATAGCGAGTGAGAAAGCAATCTGATTACCCATGGCTTGAAGTAGGTCTATGTCTTCTTCTGAAAAAGCTCCCTTAACAATGGTGTTGTCACAATAGATGACGCCAAAAAATTTATCTCCTAGAGTTAGGGGTGTCGCGATAACGCTACGAATATCATTGGCAATGATACTTTCATTACTACCAATATCCATATCAAAACCAGAGTAGATAATCGGCTTTTTGGACGAGAACACGGTGTCTACAATGGTATAGCTAATGTTTTCTTCCATGTTTTCTGTGTTTCCATCTTGGCTGTATCGATTGATGGCAGTGTAGCCTTCGCCGCTTTCTCTTCTATCAAGTAACAGAACTCTTTCTGCCCCCAATGTTTCTCCAATGGTTTTAAGAGCAAAATCACGTAAGTGATCTGACTTCAAACCGTCAGCCAAGACCAGACTCATTTGCTTTAAAAACTCAAACTGACGTTGTTGAATCAAATGGGGTTGCGATTCAGCAATTGAAAAACTAGAAGACTGGTCGTATGTTCTCGAGTAGCTTTTTGAAGTGGTCGATTGGCCGAAGAACTCGTCCCGAATCATTCTTGAATAAATGTTAAGACCAAAGGATTGGGCCACGCTGATACCATAGCTGGCCGAAGCTTTCATCTCAGACTCGTTATTTTCGCTTCTGGCAATAAGTGCGAGCAGTCGGTAGCATTCCACCTGGACCCAAGCATTTTCAATTTCGCGAGCAAAATCGAGCGCCTTTTGTATCCATTTTCTAGATTTCTCCGTGTACCCGGAAAGAAAACAGTCATAGGCTTTTAGAATTAAATAATGTGATTTAAAAAGTTTGAAGTGTGTACCAATTAATAATTTAAATAAATGCTTCTTGAACCTTTTTGGGGCATCCCCAGGATCTAAATTGTTTAGTTTTGCTTCAAGCCACAAAAACATGTATGCGTAGCAATTAAAAACAAAAATATATGAATAAGGCATGAAAAACGACATTGTCGGTGGAATACCAATTTCTCTTTGAAATATTCCGTCCCATTCTTCGATTTCTTCCACCGTCGTCTTACCACGAAAAGCTCTGGAAATGACCATTTCAGGGAGAACATGTCCTAATGTAAATTTGTCCCTCGTTGCTGCTTCGACATGCTCTGTAGGGTAGCTTAAATAATCTTTGGCGATTTCTTTTGATCGATTGTCCTGCATCAAATCGAGCAGAGAAATTGTACCATCCACCATGATCGGTACTCCTAGCAGGGTGTAGCCTTGTTTTTTAAAAAGATCGTGCGCGAACTTCATATACCTTTGAGCGCTATTTATGTGTCCTCTCATGAAATAAGTAACTACCAACACAAAACAAACGTTCATATACTCCATGCCATGGAGGAACTCACCTTTTTCGGCATGTAGCTTGGCGGCCAAATTTGATGCATGAACGTGGTTACCTAAAAACTCTTGCCCAATGGCTTCCCAGAGTAGACATTCGGCACCCACGGTTCTATCGTAACAACGCTCTGCGATTTTCTTAGCTTTATTGTTAAAATAGTCCGAGACAAATTCGAGCTTCAGTGTTGCAAAAAGTAGAGAAAGCTGGCTTGAAGCCTTGGCGAGCTCAATAGATTCCCCATAGAATTTTGCGTAGAAGAAAGACCTGAATGTGTAAAAAAGCGGTTTATTGATATCAACTTTTGCGCCATGAAAATGAGCGTGTGCATTGATGGTATCTAAAATTGACAGTAGACGAAACCTTTCTTGGCGCCGTTTAAAGAGATATTTTAATCCCGAAAAAGAGATCAATGCCTTTACCAAACTGTCTCCAATAAGAAACAAAATAGAGCCGCTTGGGTTTTTTCCTAAATCATTATAGGTTTCTGTTACCTGTTTGTAGAAATTGGGGTTTGACATCATCGCGTGACTCATCATCGTTTTCAGTAACAGCAATCGATATCTAATTCTTGTTAATTTATCATCACACGTTTCGACGGCCTTGAACGCATAGTCCAATGCCTCGTTGAGCTCGAAGTCTCTAAAATGAACTTGAGCCAACATAGCATAGAGTTTGTGATCAAACGGGATATTTTTAGTCTCTCGAATTTTCGAAGTCTCGAGTAAATACCTTTTTGCCTCACGGTTGAGGTGTTCGTTAAGTGCCTGTTCAGCAGCTTTCTCAATCCAATGCCCTTTGACTTCAGCATCAATCCCCGGGCCAGCCACTAGAAGGTGGTTTGACAAGGAGTAGATATCTTGGTGATCCCCGGACTCAAAACCAACTATGAGTTCATTAGCGAGCAGAGTATGAACCTTCTCTGCCTCTTCATTGGAAACTTTCGAAGTGAGTGTTTCAACAACTCTGTCGTACACAAATGCAAGTTTCTCGGAGTCATCAACTTCAACAAGCTTTGCCTCTATTGCATCAGAAATAATAAAAGGTACTCGATCTGCATGGATACCGGCGGCCTTCATACAGCGATCAAGATCGAACTTAGTTCCGTCGAAAGCAGCAACCTCTAAAAAGCGTTTAGTTTCGTCGGGTAAGGATTCAATTCTGCTAATAATAACATCCATGACCGAGTTGGGAAGATTCAAGTCATTGATGTTATCTGAGTTGAGCGTCCATTTTCCCCAACTAAAATTGACAATTTCAGACTCTTTCATAGCGGCGATAAAAACTATTAATGAAAAAGGATTACCATCGGCTCTAGCATTAAGGAGCTGTGTGACATCCCCCTGCACAGGCCGGTTCCCGAGTTGAGCCTTTACAAGTCGATTGCTGTCGTCTTCGCTGAGCTTCTCAACGTTAATTGTTTCGATATGACCCTTGAGAGCTTCTTTAAAATCGTCAACATAGGCCTGACTGGTTTCGTCATTCCGAGCGGTGTAAATAATGAGTTGGCCATGATCGCTAGAAAGTTTATGCAGTCGAGGTAGAAAGTTGGCAGTTTCACCATCAATCCAGGGCAGGTCGTCTAAATATAAAATCACGCGTGATTGTGCGAAGATCTCATCAAATACAACCTCAACAATTTCAAACAATTCTGGAAGAGTTTTGTAGGGTTCTTTTTCTTCGACCCCTAACTCTAAAAACTTGCTCAAATTCGGAAACGCCCCATGCAGAACTTTTTTATCGTAAATCGAATAGCGTGCGTTAATTTTGCTTTTTAAATCACTCTGGCCATCAAACTTATTAATCAGCTGGCCAACCATTTGTCTCAGTGCGTACAGAGGGGCCTGAATACCGGACTCTGATTTTGTGTAAATAATTTTGAAATCGTTTTTAGATTTAGACTCTAAATATTTTCTGACAAGAAAGCTTTTCCCGACTCCGGGGTTACCTGAAACAATAAGTCGCTGACTCTTTTTGTTTTGAAAATTTGTCCAAATTTCATCAAGAATTTCCACTTCTTTTTCTCGACCAATAAGGATGCTATCGAGATCATCTTTTTGTACATGCCCTAGTAAAAATAACAGTTCATCAATTGAACTTAGCCGATCATCTGGATCTTTTTTTAAGAGTTTTTGTAGGACTGCAGAGACGACGCCATCGAGCAGGTCAATCTTTGAGTAGTCGGCATAGGTTCCGGAGGTGTGCCATTTGTAAAGCTCATTGAATTCATTATGATCAAACGGTTTTTCGCCGGTGAGCATTTCGTATAAAATAACACCTAAGCCGTACAAATCACTTCGTTCATCAACGGGACGTTTGAGGGCTCCAATTTGCTCAGGAGCAGCATAAAGTAAACTACCAACAAGGCCGCTGATTTCTTTTGGCTTTTCGGCTTGGACTTCGGCAAGGCCCAAATCGATGATTTTAACATCTCCATTGGCATCTAACATTATGTTTTCGGGCTTTAGGTCTCTGTGAATAATGTTTTTTCTATGAATGGCCTGAATACCCAAGCACATCTGTTTGAATAGCTCCATAGCTTTTTCAAATGGCAGCGCACCACCTTTTACGAGCTCTCGAATGCTTTGACCCGAAACATATTCTAAAATCAAATAGCAGTGATTATTAGATTCTCCGTAATGAAGGACATCCACCACATTGTGATGTTTAATTGAACCCAAACTAAACGCTTCTAAAATAAAATTTCTTCGAATCTGCTGAGATTCAATTGAGTCTTTGGAGACCTTGATTATGACTTCTTGTCCGGTAGAGTCCAAAGTGGCGAGGTATACATAACTAAAACTACCTTCATTGAGCAGTCGCCCAATTTTCACACCCGGTATTTCAATTTGAAGGTTCTTAAGTTGAATGGCCGCGCCCATGAATACTCCTATTTAAAATATCGGAATTTCCAAAGGTCAATTCAGCAACCTACTGAATTAAATACACTTTTTGCTCAAGCGTTTCATTCTGGTATATGTTTTTTGCAAATTTAATTAAGAACGCAGAAATTCTTCTCGAGATCCTACGTATGGAGCCTGCATATAAAACTTCTGAAAATAGAATTGAATCAGAATAGTACGAAATTGGAAGGCTGAAGTGTGCGAAATCTTATGTTTTACCTTTTCGCAATCTCAAAGCATTCCCAATTACAGAGACCGAGCTAAAACTCATAGCTGCTGCCGCAATCATTGGGCTAAGCAAAATTCCAAAAAATGGGTAGAGAATACCCGCCGCCACGGGGACACCAACAGAGTTATAGAAGAAAGCAAAAAACAAATTCTGCTTAATGTTGTTCATTGTTTCACGAGAGATTTCTCGAGCTTGAGCAATACCTAAAAGATCACCTTTTACTAATGTGACACCAGCACTTTCCATCGCAACATCAGTTCCGGTACCCATAGCTATACCCACATGAGCTTTCGCAAGTGCGGGAGCATCGTTGATTCCGTCGCCGGCCATTCCAACTATATGACCTTCATTTTGAAGTTTAGCAATAGCTTCAACCTTGTCCTGTGGAAGGACTTCCGCGACTACATCATCAATACCCAGTTTTTTTGCAACGGCTTGTGCAGTTGTCTTGCTATCTCCCGTGACCATGACAATTTTAATTCCCTCATCGTGAAGTTTTTTAATTGCAGAAGAAGTACTCTCTTTAATGGGATCGGCGACACCGATGATTCCAGCAAAGTTGGTATCAACGGACACAAACATAACGGTTTGCCCTTCGCTTCTGAATTTCTCCGCCTGTTCGGCATATTGCTTAAAATCAATATTAAGATCTTGCATAAATTTTTTATTTCCCAGTGCAATTTGTTTTCCAAGAACTTTCCCGCGGACACCCTTTCCGGTGACAGATTCGAAATCTTTGATCTCACTGAGGATCATGGCTTTCTCTTTCGCCCCTTCAACAATTGCCTGTGCAAGAGGATGCTCACTTGCCTGTTCCAGGCTCGCAACCAATGATAAAAGTTCACTAGAGTCTATATTGTCTGTTGGTTGCACGGTGATAAGTTTAGGTTTACCGAGAGTGAGAGTCCCTGTTTTGTCGACCACTAGGGTGTCAATTTTTCTTAAAACTTCAATCGACTCGGCATCTCTAAAAAGAATGCCTTGTAAGGCTCCTCGTCCGGTTGCAACCATTATCGACATAGGCGTGGCTAGTCCGAGTGCACACGGGCAAGCAATAATTAATACAGAGACAGCATTGATGATGGCATAAGAAAGTGAAGGGTCGGGCCCCCAAATTGCCCAGGATATAAACGTAATAATCGATACCAAAATAACTACGGGAACGAAAATTCCAGCTACCGTGTCAGCTAACTTTTGAATGGGAGCTTTACTTCTCTGGGCTTCAGCGACCATGTGTACGATTCTTGAAAGTAGTGTGTCACCCCCCACTTTTTCGGCTCGCATGACAAAACTACCAGTGCCGTTAATTGTTGCACCGATGACCTTCGTCCCCTCAGAAACTGTTACCGGAAGGGGCTCGCCAGTAACCATTGACTCGTCGACAGTGCTTCTGCCTTCCAATATAATCCCATCTATTGGAACTTTTTCTCCAGGTCGAACTCTTAATTTGTCACCGACTTTAACATCATCAAGGGAAACGTCTTCTTCGGTGCCGTCGTCTAGAATTTTTCGCGCGGACTTTGCGGCTAACCCCAACAGCTTTTTAATGGCGGCACCCGTTTGGCTGCGAGCTTTTAATTCCAATACTTGGCCGAGCAAAATGAGAGTAACAATGACGCCAGCGGCTTCATAGTAAACAGCAACATGTCCGTCAGAATTTCTAAATGAAGGAGGGAATATCCCCGGGAACAATGTAGCAATTAAACTATAAAAATAAGCAACACACACTCCGAGAGCTATAAGTGTAAACATATTCAAGTTTCTCGACTTGACGGAATCATAGCCTCGAATAAAAAATGGCCAGGCGGACCACAAGCAAACGGGAGTAGCTAATAAAAACTCCATCCAAATTTTGATTTTTGGAGACATAATTGTGGAAATGGGTTCTCCCGGTAACATGTCTCCCATGGATATGATAAATAAGGGGATCGTGAAAATTGAGGCCGTGATGAGCCGCCTTTTCATATCATTTAACTCTTCAACGTCTTCTTTTTCTGCTATGAGTGGCTCTAAGGCCATCCCACACTTGGGGCAGCTTCCAGGTCCGACCTGCCTCACTTCCGGGTGCATTGGACAAGTATAAATGGCGCTTGGGTCGGCGTTTAAATTAGGATTTTCACCCTGGTGGTGACCATGATGGTGGTCGTGGTGACAGCAGTGTGTATCTTTAATTTCTTTGTCCATAGCTTTATCCTTGGCCTGTTACAAGGGACTCTTTGATCCAATTTATGAAAAGCTAACGCCTGTCAGTATAGGAGTTCAAAAGGTATTTGAATTCGCTTGGATATAACACAGCGCAACCCACTCATAAAACCTAAATCAATGGCAGGTTAGGTATTGGTTAAGCGGCCCATTTCATAGATTTTTCAGCAATATCAATCCGAACTAGATTTGCAATAAGAGAGAAGCTGAGTGTTCCTGCCAGCCCTTCAATTTTAGAAAACCAAGCGGGCAAGAATTTAGGAGGGGCAATCCATTGGTACCTATAGGCATCTTCGAGTTCAAAAACGTCGCCTAACGACATTTTACCGCTAAAAAGTAAATGGCAGAGCTCTAAACGGTTGTTCTTCATAGCCCAACGGAAAAACGTATGTATATTCAATAGCCCTTGCAAATAGACACTGTCTTTTGTGAAGACAATGTTTTTGTCTGGGTAACCCCCACGGAAAATACGTTGAGTGGCATTGAAGCATTCACTCAAATCCTGTCCGCTTTCTTTAAAATATTCGAAGATTTCAATAAAGTTGGCCCCATTAAGTGCCATATCGATGCCGATGACTCTTAGAGCTAGCCGCTTCAATCTTTGAATATCCATGCCGCCAGTGATGATTTCGGAGAATGTGGCGAGACCTTCTTGAGTCTTGAGGGTTCTTAAAGAACTTCGACCAAGACATTTAAGAATAGGCTGAAGCTTCTCCGTTGATCGAAGTCAAGCTATGGGTCATGACTTCATGATAAAAAAGTTGCTTAAAGTCGTAGTGACTAAAGCCATTGCCTTCGCGGAGTTTTATTTTCTTTGCGGTCGCCGTAGCTTTTGCGGCCAGATCGGGGACAATGAGCACCTCGGGGCCAGACCCTTGAAATACACCCTCTATGCGTCGTTCGAGATAAGATTTTATTTGTTCGGCATTGATTTGGTTGGATTTATTTTCAAGAACTGGAAAAGAAAACTCGTTTGAGAGTTCAACAATTTTCTGTGCGACTTCAATATTAGTTTTGTCGGACCCGGGAATAAAATCTCCAGGTGCACCAAAAATCCTTTTTGATAAATCAGTAAATTCTGGCTGACCAATATGTTTTGCCAGCTGTATTGAATCGAGAAAGCTTTGGATTGTTTTTTTAGTTAGAACTTCGAGTGGGTCGTGGGCAGAGAACCCCGATTGGAGTTTTAAAAGCCGACTTTCGATCTCGTCTTGAGTCGGGTTTTCATAATTGATTTCAGGAAGCCAATTTTTACCCTTTTCATAGGCCGTCAAAAACTCTATTTCGCAAGACCTTGGCCAAGAAATTCGACTCAGAATCTTAATGTTTGCGGCCAGTTCATAGACCTCATTGTTAATTGCAGCAATTTTATCATGTTTCATAGGTGGCCTTCTCCTGTGTTTTTCGGAAGGTTTACAACCAAAATAAAGAAATCCTAGATGGCCCTAAATAAATCTTTTCGTGCTGCAGTAAACTTTTTAAAGGTCTAGAGCTGGTGCCAATCAGACAACTCCGAAAGAATTGAAAATTACAAGATAAGACAACATGATTTTATTGGATTAAGTTGTAAATTGATCTACTGTCTGCGCCTAAAACAAGGAGTTTATATGAATATCATCAAAACGACTGTCCTTTTCTTTATGATGTTTTTTCTTCTATTGGGGTGTGATTCAAAAAAGCGAAATAGTGAGTCACCGATGACAACTGTCAATTATGTTGATATCGACAGATTCCAAGGCACCTGGCACCTGGCACGTGGCTGCTCGCATGCCTTCGTTTTTTGAAAAAGACTGCGTCAACTCCTTTGCCGTTTACTCACTCACCGAAGATCCGAAAGTAATTGGAGTTAAAAATGTATGCGACGATGTGGAAAATCCGGGAGAGCAAATTGAAGTAACAGGTACAGCAGAGGTTCAAGATGAAGGTAATTCAAAACTCAAGGTTAAACTGAACCGGTTTCCGGGTAACTTAGTTGCTGGTAACCTTTGGGTTATCCACCTTGACGAAGAAAATTACAACTGGGTCATCGTTTCGGAGCCCAAGGGGCGTTACCTCTGGATTATGGGACGTGAAGAGGTGATGGACGAAAATCTTTTAGCCGACCTGATCAGTTGGGTGAAGGCCGATGGCTGGGATACCAGTGCTCTCATAATGGATTGATTGAGTTACTAGTTAAAAGGTGCGGACCGACTTTTGGGACTGGCTGCATCAATCATAAAGAGCAGCCAGCCGGGTTAATCACAATGACAACACAAAATTTTTTGATGAAAATAAATCAATGAAAAAACCTAGATCTAAAAAGTCGGAAGTTCTTCAAGAGTACAAATATAGCTTTCAAGGTAAGATCTGGAAGCACAAAAGCCCGAGTGGTTGGCACTTTGTAACTCTTCCGAAAGAATTATCGAAAAAAATAAGAAATGTCCACCTTGCGTCCGAAGAAGGCTGGGGTCGCCTTAAAACTTGTGCCTCAATTAAAAGTACTAAATGGGAAACGGCTATTTGGTTTGATTCGAAGTTAGGATGTTAGTTGATCCCGATTAAAGCCAACGTGAGAAAGGCCCAAGCATTAGCGAGTGGCAGTGAAGTAAAAATTGATTTGGTTTTCAAATAGTCAAGTGATTGACCAGTCTTGCTTCTTATAGTCAGTTTCTTAAAAACAATCGCTATTGATTCCCAGGTTTAAGAGCCCCTAAGTTAAATCTATTGAAATAGTTAGAGATGTTTTGCAAGAGTTTCCCAAGTGTTTAAGTTTTTGACACTAAAATAATAGTCGGAGCGTATAGATTTAAAGTGCGGGGCGGAGTCTAATTTGCAGATTAGAATCTGTCGACAGGTCTATTGGGACCTAATTTAAGGCTTTTTCAGTGCATCGATTGAATTTAATTTTAATATTGGTTTTGATCTCTGAGGTCACTTGGGGGGCAATGACTTGCGGTAAGCTTTTTTTAGATCCCATTTATTCACAGTATGAAAGGTCATACAATAGTGATTACGACCCCAAATGTTGCAATACAAATATCTACAGATTTATTCAGCGTTTAAACCAACTCGGTGAGAGGGACTTTCTTAAAAACTCTCAAGTGCTATTTTTATTTAGTCGCAGTCACAATTGGCTTTTTCCTGAACGTAATCGTAATCATGGGCAAGTAAGTAAGTTTACAGCTCACGTCGTATTAGATACTCCACGGGGAATTTTTGATTTAGATGAGTCTATCCTGGATGGACCTTTTGTACCAAAATCAAGAGCGGCCTATTTTAAAAATATGTTTTTTCGAGAGGAGTTTGCCGAGCCCCTATTTAGCAATTTAATGGTTTCGAGAATTCCAGCACTGGAATATTTAAATGAGCTTAAAATGGATCATGGAGATAAGGTGATTACTATTGAGTCCGACATGACAAAATGGATTAAAACCAACTTAGAATACACCTATGAAAAAGAATTTCACGGGCTTTTTAGAAAGAGAAGGGTCATGAGGAAGGTAAAATACTTTCTTTGAGAATACCTATAATGCTGGATGGAAATGATTAATCCACTTTATTTTGTGGCCTCTAAAGAAAGATTCGAAATTTCTAAACCAATTCTTCTCAGAGATTTTCTTTTAGAACCCAATTAAAAAATTCAGTTAGTGCCTACTACTTTCTTCGGATGTATTGTAGTAAATTGAGCCCGGCATCCGAAAAAAGTGGTAGGCACTCAAATCTAAATAATGGTAATCATAATATAATGATCCAAGCCGACCATAGACAGAAACTCATTCAGCTCTATCTCTATTTTGTCGCAGCTGGAAGAAGACCACCTGCAAAAGGCACTCGATAATGCTTTATTGGTTCAGTACAAATCCGGCCAGCAACTTTGGACTGGAGGCCGAAAAAATGCAGGCCTATCCTTTTATAATTAATGGATTTTGGTCGAGTTTATAAGTTGGCCCCCAATGGCAGAGAATTGCATTTGTACAGCGTGGGGCCAGGGGATACATGTGTTCTCGCGACCGGCAGTATGGTCAATGATTCAACATTAAATGCGAGAGCCATTTGAAAAAAGATTATGAATTAATTGGTATTCCGTTGCCGATTTTTAAAGACTTGGTTGCAAAAAGCCATACGTTTCGGGATTACATTATGTCGACTTATCGTTGCACCTTACTCAGTTGACTCTGAAATGGTGATGGGCTGGTAGTTTTTCAGAATTTGGATCAGCGATTACATCTGTATTGGTTGAAAAAACCAACTTTATCCGAACTACCCATCAAGCGCTGGCCGATGAGCTAGGGAGCGTGCGAGAGATTGTCAGCCGGCTGTTGAAATCCTTTGCCGATCGTGGGTGGGTCGAGCTACGCCAGCGGTCAAATCAACGTGCTAAACCTCAGAATCCCATCGATTTCGCAGATCAGCATTGATCTGTGACATACGTCACATACAATTTTCCCGAAATCACCGATCTTGTTTTTAAGGCAAAACTTTAAAAACAAACAGGGAGAATCCAAATGAATCAAAATTCAAAATATCAGTCCGAATCAAGCGCTATGGGAAAAAGGCGATTTCACAAAAATTTCAGTCAGCATGATTGAAAGTGGTGAACACATTGTCAGTGGTATTGGAATTGAAGAGGGCATGGCGGTTCTTGATCTCGGTTGTGGAGACGGGACAACAGCAGTACCTGCCGCTAAAAGAGGAGCCAACGTCTTGGGAGTCGATATATCACGAAACTTAGTGGAGGCCGGTAATCGTCGCGCACAACGTGAAGGCCTTTCGAACCTAAAAATCGAACACGGTAATGCCTGTGCATTAGTAAATCAAAAAGACAATAGTTTTGATCGAGTTGTGAGCGTGTTTGGGGCGATGTTTGCGCCAGACCCGTTTGCGGTGCTGTTGCCCGAGTGGCGAAACCAGGCGCAACCATCACTATGGGAAACTGATTCCTAATGATCCAACTTTAGTAGCGCAAATTTTACGAATTTGTTCTGCGTACCTACCTGTATCTCGCGGGCTCCATTAGCCCGATGACTCTGGGGTTTTGAAGAAAATGTTGTAGACCGATTTGGTCAGGCTGGAATTCCTGCTGAAAACATCACTTGCGAGAAAGAGACCTATAATTTTCATTATGATGGATCTCCGCGTGAGTATTTAGAATTGTTTCGAGTTTATTACGGCCCAACTATGAACGCTTTTGAGGCGGCAGAAAAAGCCGAGCAGGCGAGCAATTATTACAAGAATTGACAGAGCTTTTCTGAATCCGAAAACAGAAGTGATGACCCTAATAAAACATTTATTCCAGCGACCTTTTTGCGAGTGACTGTACGAGTTTAAAAATAGAGAAAAGTTTACTATCTTTTACGGAGTTAGAACACTGCATCCGTAAAAGGTAGTAGGCACCGAGTATGCTAAACATCGATCCAAAAGTGTTTTTTGGGCGGCTTTTCAGACCAATATCAATGGTCTTTTCGAGCACGCCTCCGTTTTTTAAAATAGTTTTTTTCGATGCCAAGTTTGAATCGTCGCAGGTGAGTAATACTCTTTTTGACGCTTCTGACTTTTTTGTGCTTTAAAACCTCTCCCAGCATCCAGGTCGCCACCCCTTTATTTCGCCAGGCCGGGTGAACTATGTACCCGATATGCCCGCCAACTATTTTTAAAAAGTCATTGAGCTCATGTCGAAATGAAATTGCCCCGATCATTTCACTGCCACAGATCGCCCACCAAATAGTATCGCAAACAAACCCTGGTGGTGGGCAGGTCTCTCTTTTTAAAAGTGTCTCAACGTATTCTTCAAAGCGTTATGGCATTTCGATGTCGGCATTGTCGCCTAAATAGATCCAGTCCAATTTATCGGATTTTTTATTTAAAGAATTAAAGGTTAGCAAGGTAAGAAGCCTTTAAATCTACGGATGGGTGTAGTGCAAAGAAAAATTGATTCATCATGAATTTCTCAAATCAGTTGTCTACAAGTTTTGAAGTTTTACTACACGTCGTAAACTCAGAGACGGGGTTTAAGGGTTACTATCAAAATCAAATTTATACTCTCCCGTTTGGTCCCACTGCAATATATTTGAACCTTTGATATTGTAATAATTAACGACATCGAAGGTGCCAAACTTTTTATTTTTTGAATTATAAAAGTCGCCCTTAAAATGCAAAATCAATGAATTGTTCGAAAACTCGCAGGTGAGTTTTACTAAGCCCCTCCACACCTTGTTCTGTGTACTTTGTCCAGCCGTCTGATTCTGAAAATTTTTGCTCATCTATTTTAACAATGAGAGGGTCTCTTGAGAGTTCTTCAAATACGATTTCAATATCTTCACCGGATTGATTGCACACAAAACGGCCTTGTAGTTGAGGGCAGGCGAAGGCCCCAAAAGACCATACAACACCCAATAAAACTATAATGTAATTCATAGCACCCCCAAATCGTCTTAAATTTTAAACAACTTAGGATCTAATTATCAAGTAAAGTACTGGTATTGACGTGAAATTTGAAATCTTTAGTTGAGAGAGGCAGCTTCTTATTCTGGCGGCGAATTGACGCTGTTGATTTTTTCTATAATTTTATCCTTGTCCGGCTCTGAGTACGCCCCATGGCTATTCACAATGACCCCTGTTTTTCGAGGTCGATCGCAAGATATTGCATAGATCACCGTTTGGTGCATTGGGTCCGAATCGCCCTCGATCCGATATGTCCTATCTATTGAACAAAAATTCAAAGGCAATAATAATTTATCGCTGGAATAAAGACATCCGTTGTCGACAGTTAGGTTGTCGTGATATCCCTCTCGTTTTAATTTTTCTAAACACTCTACTATATTTTCCATAAGATCATATTAAGGCTTCTGAAGTGTTTTTTAAAATAGATATTTTTTAAGCTTAAACTTTGAATTAATCGAATTGGTAAGGAATTTCGAAATGAAAAACCATTGGAAGCGAATTTTTAGTATGGCCTGGCCACTGATTGTAGCCAATAGTTTTTGGACCTTACAAATGACCATAGACCGCGTTTTTTTAGGAGCCTACTCTATCGAGGCACTGGGGGCGGCCATGGCTGTTATGGGGGTTTTTTGGACACCCATGGCGCTTTTGCAACAAACATCGGCCTATGTAACCACCTTTGTGGCCCAGTATTTGGGCTCTGAAAACCGTGACAACATAGGAGTGGCGCTTTGGCAGGGTATTTATTTTAGTGTAATTGGGGGAGTAGCGTTTCTTTTTCTCAACTTTTTCTCTGAAGATTTTTTCAGCCTGGTCGGTCATGAAGCTAAGGTAAAAGAACTAGAAGTGCTTTACTACAATTCGATTGCATTTTCTGCGCTACCAACAGCCCTTGTCGCGGCCTTCAGTGGGTTTTTTACCGGCCTTGGGCGTACCCGAGTTGTCATGGAGATCAACGGTGTGGGTTTGGCCCTCAACGTTCTATTTGATTATCTTTTTATTTTCGGCAACTTAGGGTTTCCGGCTCTTGGAATTGAAGGGGCCGGCTACGCTACTGCGATAGCGGGAGTGGGAAGTGCGGTTTATGGTGCCATCAAAGTGTTTAGTGCTCGACACGAAAGTGATTTTAAAGTTCTTAGTCGGTGGCAATGGAATGCTGATATTATGAAAAGGTTTATAAAGTATGGCTTGCCCAGCGGTTTGCAATGGGCGCTGGAGGGAATGGCATTTACTGTTTTTTTAATTTTCATCGGGCGCTTTCCAAACGGAGCGGCTGCGCTGGCAGCGAGTAGTATTGCCGTTACGGTAATGATGCTTTCTGTTTTGCCTTCAATGGGTGTTGCCCAAAGTGTGATGGCACTGGTCGGTCAGCACATAGGAGAAGGTCGACCACAAGATGCCGTTAGAGACACCTATATCGGGGTACAGATGTCGGCTCTATATATTTTTATCGCGGGTCTTAGTTTTGTCGTCTTTCCACAGTTTTATATTATGTGGTTTGAAAACAATCAAAATCAGATGCTATGGGCACAGGTTTCTGAGATCGCTTCAATCTTATTAATTTTGTTGCAGCATTTACTTTATTTGACAGTATCAATTTTAACATTTCATTTGCACTTAAGGGAGCTGGCGACACACGTTTTGTTTCTTTAGTGGCATTGTTAGTACGCTTGGCCAACATTTGTGATTCCGACTTTGATGCTGAAACACCCAATGACGTTTATTATGCCTGGGGTTTCGTGACCTTTTACGTGGTATTTATTGCTATGATCTATTTTCTAAGATTTAAGCAAGGCAAATGGAAAACCATGAGTGTGATCAACTAAAGTGACGGTCACTTTTTGGGATTGCACCGCATCTTAAAAAAAGTGCCAGGCACCAAACAGCAAGACCGTTTCAACTTGAGAAATTTCGATATTTTATAGAGGGAATTCAATCGCATGCCGATAAGACTTAGGTCTAGGCGGTACGTAGATTGAAGAATATTTTTGGTTTAATTTTCTTAGTATTTTTAACAGGTTGTGATGGTCTCCCGCTTGATGGTCACATCGGGCAGACGTCTGTGACTTCGGATCCTGTGGCACCTGACGAAGTCACCGGTCTCAACTTGAAAATTGACGGCTTTTATTCTATTGGTCAGACACCGCCACTTGAATTTGTCCAAGATCCGAATGCCCTTTACACTGAGGTGCAAATCCATCGCAGTGAAGACGATGCCATATTACGAGCCTGGGAAACAGCAACCTCTCCCTACCAGGCCAACATCACATTAGAGCGGGGAAAGAAAATTTATTTTAAACTTCGCTCTTATAGCTCGTCGGCTACAGTCGGAAGTGATCGCCGGTGAATACACGCCAATGGCTGAAATCCCTGCGCAAATGACGCAATTAATGCTACCGTGTATGCCAACAACAAGGTTTATATCAGGAAGGCCCTTCACGCGTACAGGCACTCAACTGGGACCGTGCTCCGGTGGAGGGGTGATTATCAACTCTACAACGGGCCAATCTGTCCAGGCCCTTTCGACAATAACCAAAATTCGAGGATCGGTTAGTGCGGCCCTTCCCGACGGTGAAGGTGGTTATATTGCTGGAAACTTCGAAACCGTTGGTCATGTTGCAAGAAACAATATAGCTCGAATCAATGCAGACGGTAGTGTTCACCCGTTCAATCAGATGTAAATAGCACAATAAGCTCTTGCCACCGACGGAAATCCATATCTTTGCCGGCGGCCAATTCACAAAAGTCAATCGGGGACCACCAACACTACTCGAAATCGAGTTGCCTCATTTGACCCTGAAACAGGAGCTGTCATAACTTTTGACCCCGATGTTAGTACGACCGTTACAGATATTCTGTATGATGGCAGTAATATCTTTGTTGGCGGGCACTTCACTTTGGTCAATCAAGGGACGACGAATACAACTCGAAATTACATGGCATCTTTTAACCCCACAACGGGTGTGGTTACCGCGTTCAATCCCGATTTAAATAGTCCCATCAATACGATGATATATGATGGTACACATATTTTTGCCGAAGTTTTTCTCCCGGTGAATCGGGGACAACTAATACCACTCGAAATCGCGTTGCTTCTTTTGACCCTACAACTGAGTCGTCACGGCTTTCAATCCTGATGTTAACAACACCGTCTTTGCTCTGGTTTCTGATAGCAGCAATATCTTCGTTGGCGGCCAATTTACTCGAGTGAATCAGGGGACGACGAATGATACTCGAAAATCGCTTTGCTTCTTTTAACCCAACAACTGGAGTTGTTACAGCTTTTAACGCCGACGTTAACAACACCAACGTCAGCAGCCTGGCTTTTAATGGCACGCATATCTTTGCGGGTGGAGCATTCACGCGAGTCAACCAAGGGACGACCAATACCACTAGAAATTACGTAGTATCGTTTCGACCCCACATTTGGAGTCATCTTCAGCTTTTGACCCGGACTTAAATGGCATTGGTGGAGTCTTAGCTTTTAATGGTACAGATGCATTTATAGGTGGCGGCTTCACCCTTGTAAATCGAAGCACGACAGCAGTTGATCGTAATCGTCTGGCATCTTTTGATCCAGTTACAGGTGCAATCAGCGCATTTCCAGTCCAGACTGTCGACGGCGACATTTATGCCATGACCACAGATGGAACTAGTATTTTCTACATACGGTTTTCACTAAAGTGAATCAGAGCGACAAATACAACTCGTAATCACATCGCTTCTTTTAATTCCACGACGGGTGTGGTTACCGCGTTCAATCCGAATACCAATACCTATGGCCGTGCTCTTTTATATGATGGCACGCACATATTCGTGGAGGTGGGTTTGTATTAGTCAACCAAAGCACGACCAATACAACTCGCTTTTTTATTTTGCATCTTTTGACCCACGACTGGGGTGGTCACCCCTTTTAACCCGAACGTAAATGGCTTAGTTACGTCGCTGGCTTATGATGGTAGCAATATTTTTGCGGGCTTTTACCCAAGTGAACCGAAACACAACTAACGACAATCGAAACTACCTTGCTTCTTGCTGCCCCACTACGGGTGTAATTACCCTTTTAACCCTGATTTAGACAACAGTGTATGGTGTTTGGATTATAACCAGCATCATC
Source organism: Bdellovibrionales bacterium (assembly GCA_041391465.1). Taxonomy (GTDB): domain Bacteria; phylum Bdellovibrionota; class Bdellovibrionia; order Bdellovibrionales; family UBA1609; genus UBA1609. The sequence goes on along the minus strand of JAWKNX010000019.1, from coordinate 28,546 downwards.
TTTGCCGGCGGTCAATTCTCTGATCCAATCAGGGGCGACCAATGATACACGCAATAACGGCTCTTTTGATCCAACCACCGGAGTAGTTGCCACGTTTGATCAGATAATCCAATAGCATCATCGCGATCCTAATAAATGGTACGACGATTTTCGTGGGTGGCGATTTTAATTGGAGTCCAACCAGGGAACAACCAATTTATCTCGACGGCGTTTTGCTTCTTTTGATACTACAAGTGGAGTGGCAACTTCTTTTAGTCCCAATATTGGTGGTGCCCCATATTCGCTAGCCACAGACGGCATTAATATATTTGCCGGCGGTGATTTCACTCAAGTCAATAATGGCACCTATCCTCAAGGGCATGACATGGCTCTGTTCCCATTGGTGTTGCCTTAAAGGGGCAGACTTCTTGATTGAGCGTAGCACTTGAAGCTCAAATAGAGCCGGGCACTGAACTCCCAAACTTATCAAGATAATAGTTGGTGAGAACAAATTGATGCACTAGAATTCAGATATGCAACACTGGCAAAAGCAACATGAACGAATTTGATTACAACACGGCATTCTCTAGAAACTTAGGCTGGCTCTCTCCAGAAGAGCAGGATCAACTTAAAAAAAGCACTGTGGCCATTGCGGGACTTGGTGGAGTGGGAGGACTTTATTGCACAACACTGGCGCGTTTTGGAGTCGGTCACTTTAAAATAGCCGATTTTGATTCATTCGAAATTCATAATTTTAATCGTCAGCACGGCTCAGGTATGAGCACATTGGGACGCAAAAAATTTGAAGTTGCTAAAAATCAAATTCTAGACATCAATCCCGATGCAAAAGTCGAAATATTCTCCGAAGGTATCACCGAGCAAAACATGGGGGAATTTATTTCTGGGTCCGACCTCTACCTTGATGGTCTTGATTTGTTTGCGTTGGATATTCGACAAAAGGTCTTTGCGCAACTGCGTGTGGCGCAAGTTCCGGCTGTCACTGTGGCCCCAATGGGCATGGGCGCTTCTATGATGGTATTTACAAAAGACTCCATGAGCTTTGATGATTATTTTGCTCTTCACAAGGCCAAGAATTTTACTGAAAAAACACTGCGCTTTGCTGTGAGTGTGGCCCCGTCGAGTATGCATTTAAAATATATGGTTTACAGAGCGGCCGTAGATATCGAGCAAAAAAAAGTACCTTCAACTCCTGCTGGGGTGGCTCTGTGTGCTGGGGTGGCGGCAAGTACGGCGATTAAAATATTATTAAATCGAGGTTGTGTTTACAAAGCTCCCTGGTCTTTGCACTATGATGCTTATCTCAACAAATACAAAAAGAGTTGGCGCCCGTGGGGGCATAAGAATCCACTTTTGCGAATCAAAATAAAACTGGCTGCCATGCTGATTCAAAGAAAAAGTTAGGTGCCGGGCACCTAACTATAAAAGCGAAGAGGGTGGAGTGCCATGCTGCAAGTAAAACCTATTAAGACATCTATTTTTCGAGCTGGAGATGATCTGGTTCAGTTTCTTAAGGAGCACCTACAGGGCGAGTCTGTCGAGGGCCATATTGTTGCCGTAACGTCAAAAATTGTGAGCCTCGCAGAAAATCGACTGGTCCCTATTTCGGAGATTTCAAAAGAGGAGCTAATAAAAAAGGAATCGGATGTTTACCTTGGGCCCTGTGGTTATGACTGTCATCTCACCATCAAAGAGGGGCTACTCATCCCCTCAGCGGGAATTGATGAATCCAACTCAGAGGTAGGCAATTTTATTCTTTACCCAAACAGCCCCTTTGATAGTGCAAAATACTTGGTGCAAAAACTTCGAAAAAACTTAGGAGTGGAGCAGCTCGGAGTCATTCTCACGGACTCTAAGACATCCCCGTTGCGCACGGGAGTCGGAGGAGTAGCCCTTGCCTATTATGGGTTTAGAGGGGTGAAAAGCTTAATCGGTACAGAGGATTTATTCGGGCGGCCTTTAAAGAACACAAAATTAAACATTGCTGATACACTTGCCGCCGCAGCCACTCTTTGTATGGGGGAGGGGAGTGAATCTTGTCCAATTGCTATCATAAAATACCCGGTGGAATTTATAGAAACTCAAAATAATGATGAAATTCGAGTGGCTCCCTCAAATGATCTCTATTGGTCGCTTTTGCAAGATAAAAAAAGGTAAGTTATGATGTTTATTGGAACTGGTTTAAATAAATCAACGGTACTTCATATAGCAATTGCGTTGAGTTTTATTTTAACTGCGGAATTGAGCTTTGCAGGTGTTCATTATAAATGTTCCACTGAATTTGGTGAACAGGTGTTGTTACAGGTGGGCAAAAAGCGGTTTAACGAGGCCGCTAAAGCGGAAAAACAAAGATCAAAAGTAAAGAGTTGGCCCATCGATAGTAAAGATGCTTTCGAATACAAGACCCGTTATCTGCGGCAACCGGGGCCGAATTTTGAATTTAAAATTAGCTGCGATGAAAAAAGAGAAGAGCAGTCGTGCCAAGCCTCCTTTGACGACAATAAAAAATCTTTAACCCTAAAGGCTCCACCCCTTTTCGATAAAAGAGATGGGGCTACCGGAGAGGTAAAGTTGCAATGGACAACACGTGAGGTGCTTGGGATTCTAATTCGAGTTTTTAAAAAAGATGACACAGGCGCAATTACGAGTTCATCGAGTGGAGAATCTAAATTTTATAGCGAACCCAATTCTAAGCGGATCAGTTTTGACGTGGGGGCTGATGAACAGGTTTTAAAAGATAAAAAATGGGTAGGGCGAATCGCCACACTAGAATTTAAAATCGAATGTCAAAAAGTGCCGGGCACCTAAGCTAAATCTTCAAAAAAGCTCTTTATCTCATGGGTAACTTTCTCTGGGGAACGCTTTAATAGACTGGCATTGAACTCAAGAAAGCAGCCACCTAGGCAATATTTGTTTTTGCCATATTTATCTAACAAGTCATTTAAAAAGCAATCGGTGTGGCCGCGATAGGGGCGGTTAAAATGTACACTTAGATTTTTTAGTCTCGTGCTTGACTTCAGATGAGACTTCAATGCTTGGGCAGTTCTTGCTTCTTTCTCTCTATCTTTTCTAAATAAAATACCTATATCTGTTTGGCGTTTTTTACCATTCATCACACTAGTAAAAGAGTGCATAGAGAAAATATAAAACGGCTCTTTCTTTTGTATGCATTCTTTCACTAAAGCTTCAATATCGCGCCTATACTTTAGATAAAGCTTTTCGGGAACGACGAGTTCTTCTTTCTTAAGCCCTGTACTCAGCAGGTATTTGTGCTTAGATTTATATTGTTCAAGCTCCCTGTTCATATCAATAAGTAGTCGTGTTGTAGAATTGATATGACTAGTGACATTTCTTGCTTTGGAAAGCTTTAGCGTCATAGATTTTACGCCATAATCCCAGCTTTTGTGTGATAAGAGTTCGGACTTTGGAACTTTAAAGGTCTTTGCTAGCCTTCTTGGGACTTCCTTGTCACCGTGTTCGCAGGTTAAAATGATCTTAGGCTTCAAAAAAGATTCCTTTCTGCAGGCAATGAGACAGGTCTTTGCTAACCTCTAGAAGATGATCTTTTTTATAGTTAGAATTCAGGAATTTTAAAATTCGGTAAGACAGCGGGCCTTGATCAAGATTATGCTTAACTGCATATTTAAACTTCATATCAGAGTCACTGAAATCAATTTTTTCATAGAAATAATTTAATAACTCCGATGTGGTTAACGGATCTTTAATGCCAAAAAGGTCCAAGTACTTTTCGTTAGTGACCATGGCTTGATCTGCAAAGTGGGCTGATTGAACTAAGATTTCTTTTAATTCTATTTCAGAGATTTTGTCCGCTTTCTCTAGATCAATGAAGTCTGTTAATGCAAATGCCCTGATAAGCTGAGTAAAAAATTCTGCAGTGGCCAGATCTTTTATGGGGGCCTCTTGAATGTCAGCTAATCGAATTTCTATGCAGCCGTATTTAAATTTGGCTATGGCTCCACGGGAGTTGAGCCACTCATGCTGTAAAACTTTGTCAGTATCAAAAGGATCAATGTCCTTGTACATCTTGTTTAAGATCTTTTCTTTGTATTCGGCTTGTGATGTCACGGCCTCAGGTACGACATTACCGATGATAGATTCTATTTTTCTTTGATTTTTTAAATAGTGGTATAGCCTTGATGACATATAGTCGAATTTTTGACCATCAATAACTGGCGAACTGGAGCACATTGCAGGTATTAAAGGCAAAACAACACGAATGGCACTATGGAGTCTGTGAAAATCTTCGTCCCCATCAAAAGAAATATTAATATGCATGCTTTGCAAGTTTGACCAACCATGGCCTTTGCAACCAAATATTCTGTCATAGGTGTTGTATATAACTTTGTTCGAATGCGGCCAAAGTTTCGCATCGGTCATTGGATTCATCCAGGGGTGTACGCCGCCAGGCATAAGCACACAATTATATTTTTTTAAGCTTTCATTAATGCTTTTAACTTCCAAATTAAAGTCAGGGAGCATGTCAGAAATATCGGGCTCAGGGTCCTTATTTTTAACCTCGATCACATGCAAGGCCAGTTCATTTGACCAATTAATGCGGGGTCGATCAATTTCTTGCATAAAGCTGCCAACGGTATCTTTAAGGACATTGTCAACAATGGGTCGAATGTTATAGGTGTCTTTGTCTACAACCATATACTCAAGTTCAATGCCAAAGCGTTCTAATATTTTAAATTTGGCCATTATCGGCTTTCCATTCTGTTATAAAAAACATCAACTATGCGTTTATAAAGATTTTGACCAAGTATTTTATCCTCACAACCTTTTTCTATAGAGGGGTTGTCATTCACCTCAATCACATAAAATTCTCCGTCGCGCTCTTTAATGTCGACGCCATAAAGACTATCGCCAATTGCCTTGCAGGCCCTCAAAGCAAGCCTAACGGCTTCCGAGGGCACCGTGTGTACATCAAATGTCTCCACATTGCCTTCTCGGGTTTTATTTCCTTCACGGTTAATAATTTGCCAGTGGCCCGAAGACATATAGTATTTGCAGGCGTACAGTGGCTCGTTGTTAAGCACTCCTATTCGCCAGTCAAATTCTGTTGGCATATATTCTTGTGTGATCAATAGATCTGAGCCTTTGAAAAACTCATCAGTGCATGCCTTGAGCTCTTGAAAGTTGTTTACTTTTTTGACTCCCGCAGAAAAGGCACTGTCGGGCTTTTTCACTATCAATGGGTATTCATAAATATCTTCAAATTTTTTATTTTTGTACAAAATCGTAGTTTGCGGTGTGTTGATGGACTTTTTACTAAGCAGATCATGTAAAAAGACTTTGTTGCAGCAACGTACGATGGACTGAGAGTCATCTATAACAATCAGGCCTTCCATTTCGGCTTTCTTAGCAAAGTGAAAAGTGTGATTCATAATGTCTGTAGTTTCTCGAATAAATAATCCGTCGAAACGATTTAGGTTTCCAATATCCTTGTTGCCAATGACCTCTGCTGATATCCGCAGATCTTTAGCCGCAGAAATAAACTGCTCTATGGCCCCTTTATCCGAAGGGGGGATTTCCTCCTCTGGATTGTACAAAATCGCCATGTCGTATTTATAATTTTTTAAGTTGGTTTTTTTGACAGACTGGGGGTATCCAAAATATTCATTCATAGATTTTACCAAAAAAGTCATAGTGCGCTTCAGGTACGGCTTGCAACGATATCATTCAGACACTTCTAAAAATGCCACTCTCCATTTTTCTTTACACAATAGGCTCGCACCATGGGTGCTTGAAAATATGAAAATAGCTGCTTAGCTAAGCCAGAATAACGCTGAGCTAGGTTTTTACCGAAGTAAGCACTGATTTCAAAACTGTCTGACTTGATATCCTTAAGGGACCTTTGTAGAGAGTCCTCTAATGTTTCAGAGACAAGCTTTAAATAGTGTCGATTGTGCAACTGGAAATGGATTGCATAGAGGGTATTGGCCTATGGCCACGAGCTTCAGCCAGCAAAGAGACGTAATAGCCTTTTTTGCACAGGAATAGTCATTGCATATGTTGTAAATACGCGGCCTATCATCACGGCTCACAGATTTTTGTAAGTATTCTCTGCTTCGAAACGAGTAGGCCTTGCAGCCCAGTTCAGTTAATTTCTTTTGTAAGTTTTCGTTGCTGACAATTACAAAATTTTTCATCAATCTTCTTCTTTTTTGATGGTTGTCATATTAGCGTCATAGGTAATAACCCCAATAAGCAACGCATTGATAAAATGCTGAGTGTCCACCTCATACTCAGTGCAGTTAGTTAATGGATTGCCCTCCATTGGATCTGCTAAAGTTACTTTTTGCAAATCACCGCTAATACCAAGAATCACAAAATGACCTCTGGGGTTTGCCTTAATGTCATCATATATGTATGCAGAGTTTCCCACCAAATTCGCGCTTTGACATATATAAATAGGTCGCGCTCAGTCCACAGATGACGGGGCCGTATTTACTAAGTGTTTTGTATAAAAATTCTGGCTTTAGATTTTCAAACAAGATATCCCCACCATTTTTTAAAAACTCGGCATAATAAAGTGATGCTTCTATAACTTTATTATCTTTTTTGGATTTAGCTTGGAGCAATAACTTTTCGATCAGTTCTTCATTGGTTAGATCGAACCAGCTGGGATCAAAAACCATTAAATTATGGGTGTAAATTACTGCTTGTAGGCCCTGAGATTGGGCCTCTTGGCCTAGTAATACCCCAAGGGTGCCACCCCCTTGAGTGTATTTTACATTTTTAATTATTTCATCTATCGAAATATTGAGACCTAAATGTGTGTACAGACTATGCAAACAAGTGGGGCCGCATGCGGTCTCTGTCGGTGTTGTGCTAATATATTTAATTTATAAAAAATATCGTTCATGAACTTAAGCTATTTTATTACCATCGGGATTGCCAATGATATTTTTGCCAAATGTGAACCCGTCACTCTCACTTTGGGTCTTAACTAACTCTACGGGCACTTGAGATATTTTTGAATATGTTGCAGCAAGTTCTTTAAGTGGCCACCAATCATAAAGAAAAGTATTGATGGGTTTCCACATTGAGAGACCCAACCCAGAAGCAAAAAAGCCCTCTTTGAGCAGGCGACCTAAAAGTTGGTCCGAATAAAGCTTCACAACGAGACTTGATGCAAAAACAGCGAAAGACAAAAACTAAACCTATTAAGAGCGATTTGAAGCTCCAAGCGCAAGACAGTTTGAAATTTCTTTTGAGTAATCTCAACTCGGTACTTGAAATAATCAGCGACTGCATGGCGCACTACCGCAGTGTCATTTTCGTTGAGTTCCTCTTTGCAGTAAATGCGTATGCGTCCAACCTTATCAGGGCCTATGTCTTCTGCTGATGAGACAATATACTCAACAGCATCATCATCTAAATCTCTTAATCGGAATGGCGTGGGGTCGCGCTCATCAAATAACTGATGAATGGATTCAACACTACTTCAATTACGGCCTCTAAGCGCTTTCAATGGGATACCAGCTTTTTCTTTGTATATGAGTGGGGGCCCAACCCAAAGCCTCCAAATAGGGCAGAATCAACTATACTCTTATATTATGAGGATTGCTCAAAATTTTATCTACGATGTTGAGGATAATATTTAGGTCTAGGCTCTGCGACTTTAACTCGCCGCCTAGTCGGTCTCATGATTACCGAAGTTAACCACGTTGAATTAGGTAAAATATATAGGCAACATATGCAGTTAGTAATATTGCCCCCTTCCAAGCGAACAAGTCTCTTTGCTGTAACTAAAAATGGAAAGCTCAATATAGCCATTCCGGCCACATAACCAACAGGTCAAAATTGACTAAAGTAGCCTCTACTTTCAAGCCAGAATTTATCCCGGATGATAGGCCTAGTATTAATAACAAATTAAATATATTGCTCCCGATGACATTGCCAATCGCAATATCAGTCTGGCCCCGCAAAGTTGCCATTACTGAAGTGGCCACTTCGGGGAGAGAAGTGCCTGCAGCAACTATAGTTAGACCAATGAGTGAGCTTGAAACACCGAGAAGGCCAGCAATATTGGTTGCGCCAGTTACAAGCAACTTAGAACCAACAACCAAAATCCCAATGGAGATAAAAACTAAAAAAATGGCTAGCCATAGCGTACTTACAGAAATTGGCTTTGCTGCACCTTCAAACTCCTTAACAACGGCTTTTTCTTTTTTGCTCGCATGAATTAACCAAAAGAATAAAATAAACGTGCCGGCAAACAAGACATAAGCCTTCAGCTTGGGACAAAACACCATTATGACAAAAATAGTACGTCAAACAAGAAACACCAATTAAAATAGGTACGTCAGATTTGATGAGCTGAAGGTTGACGACAAGGGGAGAGATTATTGCGCAAAACCCAAGAATAAATCCAATGTTGGGAGTATTACTTCCGACAACGTTGGTTAGGCGATCTCGGGATTTCCATTTATGGTACAAAAAGGCTTACCCTAAGCTCTGGAGCACTTGTCCCAAACGCAACTATTGTCAGACCAATAACCAAGGAGAATCCCAAAAGTCAGGGCAATTTTGGTGGATGAGCGAACCAATAGCTCTGCCCCCAGCGAGCAAAAACAAACCAATAAAAATAAAAACTGATGATTCAACCAAAGCCGTGCCCCTTTATAGCTACTCTTAACACCAACAAATAGTAATCCCAAGTAAGGAAAAGTACCAAATAGCATTGATGGGAGCAAGTTGGGTGCCCGGCACCTATTAGTATTGCATATTGTTAAACAGATGGGCTTAGTTTAGGTGACGCCACTTTTTGGGTATTGCACCACATTACTAAAAAGTGCCGGGCACTTAACGGCGCTATATGAGGCCTTTTGACTCGAGATACTCATCATAGGTGGTGACTTTGTCGTCGGTTACCGTGCCATCTATGGCATTGATTCGATTGGCCACAGTCTGTACAAACTGGTGATCGTTGGATGTAAACAAAATACACCCCTCAAATCGAGCCAACTCGTCGTTCACGGCGCTTATGCTTTCTAGATCCAAGTGGTTGGTGGGCCCATCAACAAGAAGTACACATTATGCCGAGCATTAGGCGTGATAGCATACACCTTACACGCTCACCACCGGAGAACACTTTTACCTTTTAAGGGCATCATCACCGGAGAATAACATTTTACCTAAAAACCCGCGGATAAATTCTTCGTCTTTATTGTCAGAGAATTGGCGCAACCAATCTACGGCATTTAAATCATTAATATCAAAAAAACTAGAGTTGTCCATGGGGAGGTCAGCAATGAGTGGTAGTAATGCCCCACTTAAATGTTCCGGAATCCGGCTCTACGTCGCCATTAAGGATCTTTAGCAATGTTGTTTTGGCTACATCGTTTTCTCCGAGGAACACAATTTTATCCCCATCGTTAACGGTAAAACTCACATTATCCAGAACCTTTTCCCCATCGATGGTTTTAGAGATGCCACTGACTTCAAGTACATCCCGCCCTAAACTTCGCTTCATATTAAATCCAACAAATGGATTTCTACGGCTGGATTTGGGAAGGTCGGCAATCTCCAGGTTCTCCAATTGCTTTTGTCTGGAAGTGGCTTGTTTTGACTTAGAGGCATTGGCGCTAAAGCGTTGAATAAAGGTTTTAAGATCCTTGGCCTTTTCTTCAGTTTTTTTATTTTGCTGTGCCTGAGCCTTTGAGCCAACTCAATAGATTCGCGCCAAAAGTATAGTTACCGGCATAGGTTTTAACTTTCCTATAATCAATGTCCGCAATATGAGTACAGACTTTATTTAAAAAATGGCGGTCATGGGAAATCACGATAACAGTGTTTTTAAAATCTAACAGAAAGTTTTCAAGCCAATGAATGGATTTTAAGTCTAGGTGGTTAGTGGGTTCATCTAGTAGCAACACGTCGGGTGAGCCACTGAGCGCTTGGGCCAATAAAACCCGTACCTTTTCATCCCCATCTAGGTCCTTCATTAGCTTATCATGCAAAGGGGTAGGGATTCGCAGCTCTTCAAGCAAACTGGCGGCATCACTTTCGGCTTCCCATCCACCAAGATCACCAAACGCTTGCTCTAGGTCAGCGGCCTTAACTCCGTCCTCTTCGTTAAAGTCGGGCTTGGCATAAAGGGAGTCTTTCTCGCGTTTGAGTTCGTATAGTTTACTGTTGCCCATTAAAACTGTTTCAAGAGCAGTGTACTCATCAAAAGCAAAGCGATCTCGCCTTTAGGACAGAGATGCGTTTGCCGGCGGGGATATCAATAACGCCTGTGGTGGGATCAAGATCGCCCGCCAACATTTGACAAATGTAGATTTGCCGGCACCATTAGCTCCAATCAAGCCGTAACAGTTGCCGGGAGTGAATTTAACATTCACTTCATCAAAGAGAATATGGGCACTAAAACCAAAGGAAACATTGCTTGTACTAATCATAGAGGCAAACAATCCTATTGATCCCATATGGTCAATAAAAGGGGGAAACCCCACGGCCAGTAAAATCGAAAGCCTCTAGGCACCAGATTTGCGTTTAAGGGCCTGGATCACCTGGTCGAGCTTATTGAGAAAGTTGGAGCGATCCCCTTTTCTCCATGGCGGGAGGGGCCGGTTTTCAGAGTTCCTTGCGTCGGAGGTGCTCGTTGAGCTCTCGGGCGGCTTTTGCGCTACCTATGCTTTCCTTGTCCAGTTCACGGCCTTTGGGGCCAATGACTTTTGCTCGTTTTAAGATGCACTTCACAGTAAAATATCGGAGGTGATGAGGATACATTTTCTACGTTTTCGACGATCCAGTCATCGGCGGCATCAAAAATTTCCAGACACCACTTGCATTTGAATACTGATCTAAGGGAGGTTGATGTATTGATTGGCCACTACCCAAACTTTTAGTTTGTACCGAGTGGCCACTTTATAAGTTTCATTTTTAACAGGACAGGCATCCGTAATCAATGTATATCTCAAGCATTGTTCTCTCCCGTGCTTAAATGCCCGGAACCTTTTGAGTAGGGCTGGGTTGGGTGGCCTCGGCACCTTTTAGTATTGCATATTGTTAAACAGATGGGCTTTTAGGTCTAGTGGCTTTTGTATGTTGTTGGGTTTTGATACTAAAGATTGGTTTTTTGCTGGCAAGTGATAAGGCGGCATCAATTTCATTGGGTAGGGGAGTGTTTATCCATTGCAGCAGTTCTGTTTTGTTATCTGGCAAGTGCTCCTGATGGCCGGTTGTGATGGGTGACACCAGTTGAATCATTTTGCTGTTGTGTTGAGATAAAGTGGACCATTTATAGTTTTCAGCGAGCTCACAGATTTTTGCTTTAACGGGATTTCTGTAAACATATTTTAGGCAGTGAGCATAGTACTCAGATGTCGTTATTAAAGACTTGTGGTTACGTCCCCTCATAGATGTGATTGATCCGGTTGCTTTTAAGTGCAATCCTCTTTGAGGTTCTTGTCATAAAGAAGTTAACAGCGAATTTATCGATGTTTTTCTGTGGAGTTGAGATAATCATGTGAAAATGATTATTCATAAGTACAAACGCATGAAGATTAACTTTGTACCTACACAGGGCCTCTTCGAGCACGTTTATGAAAATGCCGTAGCAATAGTCCATGGGCACATCAAACCACTCTCGGTTAATGGACCTTGCGGTGACGTGATAGGGGTGTATTGCAGAATAAATAACTTTAGCTCTAGGCATAGTTCAAGAAGACCTGGCAATCTTAAAGCCACCTCAAGCATCAACCAGTTCAACTTCACTCCCCCAACATCCGCACCGCCGGACACCCCGCAATACTAAAAGGTGCCGGGCAATCAACTACATGTGCAACTCCTATCTTTTTGTTTAGCGACTAAAATAGGTACCGGAAGAAGGCCCTTCTTTTTCATTTCGCTAAGAGTTGCATTGGAATATTGAATTCAGCCGGGCACCTAACTACCTAACTAGGTTAATGGACCTAGCTGTGACATGATAGGGTGTACTTTGCAGAATAAATAACTTTAGCTCTCGGCATAGTTCAAGAGGACCTGGCAATCTTAAAGCCATCTCAAACACCAACTAGTTCAACTTCACCCCAACAACATCCGCCCCGGCCGGCCACCCCGCAATACTAAAAGGTGCCGGGCACCTAACTATTGAGTTCAGACAAAGATTCATTACCTCCTTCCAAGTGGAGTTACTTTTCTGTGAAGCCTATCCATAACTTCAGCAATTAAACCTTCAAGCCTTCGAGCCTCCGCTTTGACTTCTGCTCTTCTTCTCAATCCTTCAGGTTTTCTAGTGATTGGGTGACGGGCAGAATGCCACGCCTCCCAACACTTCTTCTTTTCGTTGTACTTATATCCCATTAAAACCTCCTCTGGGCTGCCCTTAGCGAAGCCGCCTAAGTTCACTCTCCAAATATCTGTTAGATCTACCGAACTTTCTGTACGGAATTTGTCCCGTTGAAGTTCTGTTATACAAGCTTTGTAAACTGATCCTTAGGTAATCTGCAGCCTCCGGAGCAGGTGAACCATCTATCCTCTTCAAATGTCAAAGAACGCTTATCCCATACTGGAATCTCAGTTTCTTTATCATAATCTGCCATATTTGAACCACAGCAGTTTTCTTCATATATCTCTCGTTTTTTCATGTTGCTCTCCTGCTGAAAAATGCCCCACCCCCCTCTCTGCTCACATACCTTGTGGGTTACTAGGCTCTGAAGATAGGGGCTCACAGAGGGTTGTTGGGGGTTTGATGGGGCTGTGGGAATTGGCTCTGGAATATGACCCATAGGACGTTGTCTGGTAGCCTAGCACTGAGTCATATTGAGCAAAAACCCACTATAACTCACAAACTACACCTTCAATATCTGTCACATTTGGAAACTGATTCTCTGTCCTTCTTGAGATCTTATTGACGACGTCAACACAAAAGACTTTGTCAAAAAACTCATTTAAATCGAGAGATTCTCCTTCCTCTGGTTCGTACCCGGCAGCGACAACATACCATTTGTACAGCTTTGTGAATGAGGTAAAGGACTTCATAGTGAGCATTCATGAAACCACGAAGAGTCACACCATGATATTCCCCCTCAACAATTTCAAAGCAAAACTCTAAAGACCTTTTGCCTTTGAAAAACTGTCTTTCGTTGATTTCGGTGATTCTGGCTTTGTACCTACCATCAGGCATGTCCGCCATACGTTTTCCAACCGTGAGGTTGGTTAGGTTTGGGGCTTTATTGGGCCGCCCTAGGGCCGATGTATCAAGGGTAGTCATTTCTAACCTCCTTATCCCTTTTGAGCATCAGCCAGACCCTTGATGGCAGATACAGTGTTAAATAAATACGCCTAAAACTCCTGTTGAGGGTAAGATTATTCATTTTTACTTGTTCTGTAGGTACTGTTCGGTAGGGCCATAAATCTAGAAAAACAAAAGGTAATGAAAACATCTACCGTTAGTCAAATGTAAATTAAGGAAATTGTCAGATCAAAATTATCGGAGTTATACGGAAACGTAACTAAAGTTATGTTTACGAAATTAGTTAATCCCACTCATAGTCATCAAGTGGGTCAGGGCCATCATAACGTTTCATTCTTTGTTGATTTCTTCTATTTTTTTAACTTGAATATCTGACCAGCTTGTTCGAGTTTTTCGCAAGACATACTTGCAATATCTAGCTCGCCTGAATCTTTGTGTGAAGCTACACATAAAGTGCCTGTTAAAGAGGAACTGAATCTTTTGGCTGCGTGCTTTTAAAGCTATTGAAAGTAATTTTGGTAATTCATTGGCACATTCTGATTCCCCATGCTTTGTTAAGGGATATTCCTTCAATCTCAGAATATTGGCTGTGCCAATGTCTCACCAACTAGCTCGATAAAAATGTTTCTACACAGTTCTGAGTAGCTATCTCGCCACCATGCTAAATCATGCTCTATCGTTCTAACTCCAGCACCCAGCCTGGTAGCAATTTCAATGACTCGAAGCCCATACGTCTTAGATTTCTAACCTCACGTCTTCTTGCTTCAATTTTTGTCCCCCTTGCTGCTCATATATTTCCTATTCTGGCGGTTTCACCGCCATCACTCAATAGAACACCAATTCCATGAAGGATTTAAGTAACTAATATTATTTGGTATTATGGCAAGGTAGCTAAGGACTGGACTGTTACGACGGTTGCCGCACAATTGTCCTTTCTACAATTGAATCTGTATTGGGTATGTTTACGAACCAATATCTTGAATCCACCAAGGGTTGCCTATATAAAATCACTGTCTATTTGGTTTATATGGGGGCTTATGAATTCAGACAAGATACTCGACATAGCTTTGAATTCCTTGTGCTAGGAGCATCGCCCTGAGGGCGAAACTGATGGCCCTGCTAACAGAGTCCTGAATGTCTTAACTTCTCTAAAGGTGGGAATGCGATATTCTGAAGGGTCAACCACGTTTTGATACCTTTGAGGTAACGATTTCAATTCCTCAAGATGGCACTAAGATTAATGCAGAAGTAGAGGTTCTCCATGGGGATGATAATTCATTTGGAGTGAAATTTTTAAATCCATCAAAAGACCTAATTGATAAACTTAGCTGGTGGGATGAGGAGACTAAGCGTCGTCCTGCTTCGCCTTCCCAAAGTGTGGATATCGGCGTTTAAACCAATTTTCAATTTCAGTTTGATCTTCGATTGGTATTGAATAGACCTTGTAGGTAAATTGATCTATCAGGTTCGTAATACTTTCCTCAGAATCTCCAGAAACCGATTGTTCTCGTTTTCTAAATGCTATTGCTCTATTGCAAATATTAACCGCCTCTTTAAAATCATCTTCACTAGGGGCAGCGATCGGTAGGTGCCTGAAGTTTTCTGTCGAAAAATCAACAGAGGCACTGATAAAAACCTTTGAAAAATACCTCATTAGTTTGGAGGACAAAATCACCAACAGATATTCGCTGATATTAGGTTCGAATGGTGAAATAAGGTTTGCCTTCTGTCCAAAAACACCTCCAAATCCAATCCGATAAGTAGGCGCATAAAGTCCAGTGATGGTGCCTACGATCCCATTTTTAAAATAGTGTGTTTTATTTCTAAGGACAGCTTTTTTTGGTGTCCCAGGTGCATAAGCCGCACGGCCTTTTAACTCATCAACAGATTGTTTTGACCAATCTATCCAATAATCTACTTGCGCCCAAAAAGACCTTAATTCACCCTCAGCCACGTTTGCCTCACCGCCGCTATCATATGGCACAAAATGCTTGGTACGCTGAGGGTCTACAACGTCTATACCGTTTTCAATTTCGCTAGCAGACAATGCTGAGATATTTTCTGGCGCTATTGTTAAGCTCAGGTCAACATCTTGCACATATCGCCTACGTGCATTTGGCACAACCCCTGGAGTTTTTCGTAAGAAATATTGATCATCAGCCGTAGCAATACCCTGTCTCACTTGGGCAAGCTGCCAAAGTTTAACTAAGTTCACCCACTTTTTACCTCTATGAATCTTCAACCCCTCAATCTTGCCGACTTGAGGGAAATCAAACTTTGCAAACTCTAGTTCCCCATCTAAAGATGAGTCACTGCAAAACAAATAAAGTGATGGCAAGCCACCAAAAATTGGCACTACCTGCTCTTGCATTTTAAAATTGGACCTGTGGACAAGTTGCGATTCCTCTGAAATTTTATCAATCAGATTTGGGCTGGGTGGCATTAGCCTTAGCCCTAACAATCTCTGTGGCACGCTGTATTCTTACATACAACTCTATACAGCAACTTTCTGTGATTTGTTTTGCCCGAATCTCTAGTGCCTTAATGTACAGGTCAGATGATGGGTGAATTGGCCAAGCGTCTACAAATTGATATCTATTGGTGTTTGTTTTGGGCTCTTTTTTGTCGGTTTCAAATACACAACAAAAAACATCTCTGCCCGGGAAGGAATTTCGACCAAATTCAGAAAATTATTTATATTCTTTTTTAAAAAATCTTTGCTTCTTAATTTTACATGCCACCTGTTAGTGAGAAAGGTGTTGCTGACTATTAGTATTAACTTTCCTTGTCAGGAGAATATTCATCACTCTTTGAAATAGTATCATACTGAATCTCTTCTTCCCTTTAAAACTTTTTGGCTAAAGATTTATTAACGCTCACTCCATAAGGGGGATTTCCAATTATTAAATTTGGGGAAAATTTTGAGAATTTTGAATCAAGCAAGTCGTCTAGAAAATCCTCTGCACTTACTACCTTAGTAAAGTCAAAATATCCTTTCATGATACCTATTGGCACCCAACATTCACAGGGTTTTATACAGCTCTAAAAACATTCCGAAACTAGGTTGTTTGAACTGCAAATGGATCAATGTCAATTGCACGGATTTGCTCTATAGCCTTAAGGTGAGAATTAATAACTTTCTGCTTATTCCCTCTAGAACCCTGGGTGGGCATCCCCATAATCTTTTTTGTATACTTCTCTTTGAAAGTGACCCTGGTCCCCTAGTAGCTCTGTTATTTTCAAAGTTTTCCAGTCTCCAAATGAACTTTCCAGCTCAGTCTACCTTAATGACTATTTCAGGAGGGGTATAGACATTCCCCAAGGACTTAACCTGCAAATCAAGTTCTTCTGACTCAACCAAACCATCCCAAATATCTCCTATGGGGTTGTCACGATCCTCGAACACCAGAGCCTGTGAAATAGACGCACTGGACATGGTCTCCGATATAAATTCTTCACCAAACTTCTGAAAAATCAAGAGCATCGTAGGGTTCTACAAATATCTACCTGGGAAGAGTTTCGAATGTTTCCGGATCTCTCTTTTAACTTTCGATGGAAAGTTGTCAGCATTTCGATCTGAAATTATTTTAATAAAGAGAACTTTTAAAGTTAAGGACAGAGCTATACTCGATAGTATACTTCTAATAGCAACATTTTCATTTGCCTTTTCCAGCGAAGATCACACAATGATTAATCAGTTTTTCGAGTATCTTTTGAAACCCATTTTTCCTGGTACCGAGTTTTGCTTTTTTAAAAGAATACTCCAAGGGAAAATATTGATCTGTCAGGTCATTAAAAATTTCTGTTCGAATTTTTTCTGGTCCGTGTCTTGTTTAAGCGTCGAATTATCTGATTAGTTCAGCCAGAGCCTTTCTATTTAAAGGCTTTTTTCCAAGGAATTTCGTCGCAAGGAGCAAAGGAAAATTCACCATCTTTTCCTTTTAATCGCTTAAACCATTTGAATTCTTGCCCATTTGACAACATTGCATATGGTGGTGGGACAGGAAAGGATTCTCCTAGGCAGTAATCAAATAGTTGGGTGAAATCAGATTTAGTTAGTTTTTTACCCTCCTTTTTTGCTTCTACCGAAGGATGACCCCATTATTGTTTTTGAATGCGCCGTCGTAGGGTCCCTTTTTTTGCCCTCGTTTTCTTACCCAAGTTTGCTCATCGAAATACTTTGTTTTTCTTTCAGGATAACCAAGCTGTTCATTTAGGTGTGGATAGATGAGCTTACTAAATGTGTTAAACTCATTCCATCCTCTAACTGATATCTTCTTCCTTGCTTTAGCCATTTTTATTTGCCTGGAATCTGCTGTTAAGTTGGTACTTTCCTGCCTCGTTTTTTGATATGGCATCTGCATTGATT
This sequence comes from Bdellovibrionales bacterium, assembly GCA_041391465.1. Taxonomy (GTDB): domain Bacteria; phylum Bdellovibrionota; class Bdellovibrionia; order Bdellovibrionales; family UBA1609; genus UBA1609. The sequence goes on along the minus strand of JAWKNX010000019.1, from coordinate 10,952 downwards.
AACCACAATAATCTCCATTTCGGTTGAGCTGGGCTCTTCCAGTTTAGGTCTAATGCATCAACTAAGTATTCCCAATTTCTTTTCGGTTAAAGGCTTTCTTCTAGTACTTCTAGAATTTCAGTTACTCAACCAAGCTTTGTTCTAAAACCAATTTAGTCTTTTGGTGTTGGGTTAGAAATATATGTTTCCCCTCTTCCGTTAATATATTTTTCTCAGACCGAGTAAGAAGATGCAACATCCTTGGTACGTTGACACATAACCCTCAGCCGTTTTTTCACTGTTTACCATATCAAACTGCTCAAAGAACCTTACTGCCTCTGGCTTTGTTGATTTGACGCTTTACGTAGTTCAAAAAATTATTAAGTGTTTCTCTATAAGAACTGGTTCCGCCCGGCAGGGCCATGGTACGATGACGTGAGTCGCCATTTAATTCTGATTCACTTCAAGTGAGCTTTCAGTAAACTCTTCATCTATAGATAGGATGTCTACATTTGTTTTTAACACCGACTTGGTGTTTAATTAGTAAGTCAATAGTTTTCGCCGTCGACCGAAAGTAATTGGCATTTTATTGGAATTGCTGAGCCTCTTCATAGCATCTTTGGTAAGCTAACAGTTTGGCGTTCTACAGGCCTGCAGGTAAAACAATGAGCCACGTAGCTCACGAATAACCTTAGCACTCACATTGTTTTGATATCTTTTCTTGAATTGGTTTAGTTTGTGATGCCGCCAACATTAAAGGCCAGTAACATCAATGCCGCCGTCGCTTGTGCCTCAACAACCTCAACATCTCCAAGCCAATTTGTCAATAAAACAGCAATTAAGCTCTCGAAATGCCCTGGGTCCATTTCATGTAATTGATTCTTTAACTGATCTTTAATTTGTTGATTGTGACGGGCAACATGTTGTTCACCCGAAAGAGTATCTTGACGTGTTCTTAAGCGCAAATTTGCCTGCAGAGACCTTAATGAAATCAGTTTTTGGGTTATCCCGTATATCCATGTATAGCCGTGCAGCCATGGTCGCTTCCGGTCATCTTCCTCAGTTTTCAACAGATCTTGTGAAAGAGCTAAATCCACTATTTCTTTTGCGGAAAAGAGGCTTATTTGAATGCTCAAGAACTTTTTAGCAGCTTTCTTAAAGCTTAATACTTTGCCATTACCCCCTCCTTGGCAGTGAATGTTACTAAAACTGTAGTAAACTGATGGTTAACTACGGCGGTAAACTTCCCAAGTTTACGCAAATACCATTCTTCGGCTTAGTTTATGGTAAATCAGAATAGTGAACTTAGGAGAAGCTTCCTTCTGGGTTAAGTTTATGAAATGATTGGCATTATGCCGTAAGTCTCCAGAACCATTTCTAAGACTCAAATTTGGTGGATTCGGACCCACGTCGCCCGTAATCCTCAAACTTCCTCAATGGTTAACTGAGTGTGGGGCAAAAGTGGGGCTAAGCCAACTAATATCCACTAACGCTGAGTAATTCTTCATCGCTTTTACCTCCGTGAGTTTAGAGACACAACATTCGCTGCAATCTCTTCCGGTGGCAAAACCGAGAGCTTGTCAGTGGCTCCTGTAACTTCTACTCCAGCAAGACGAATATATCTTTGCATCGTCTTTAGGTCTTTCCAGCCTGCAATTTTCATTACGATGGCTGAAGAGACTCCCTGGCGTAAAAGTTGAGTTCCAAAGCAAGCACGAAGAGTGTGGAACCGTACAGATGGTAATCCGTGCTCCATGCAGAAAGTTCTAAGAACTGCTGCCTGGATTCCGTTTCCCCACCTGGGTAGCCTTGGTAAAACGTATTCTTGATTTCCACGTTCGCATCGAAGTTCTTTTAATATCCTGATGCAATCTTGGCTCATTGGAACATCTCTCCAATAGCCAGCTTTTGTCGTAGAAATCTTCTTCGTTCTACCGTTGTAGGCTCGGGCCACAGTGATAAGCTTTTGTTCCCAATCAATGTCTGACCATTGAAGGGCGTAAAGCTCACCATTCCTCATTCCCGTTAGCAGTGCTAGTGCCCAAACGTGCCGCCATTCATGTTGATGAACATAAGCTAGTTCAATCAACTTTTTACATTCCCCAGCAGATAATATCTCAGGCTTTTTTTCCTCAGACTTTTTGAGCACCAAATCGTGTGCAGGATTTTTCATTATATTAATAAGTCCCGCTTGGATTCCGTGTTCAAAGACCGCCTTGATTCTGGTGCGCAACTTTCTTCGATGTCCAAGGCTTACGCCTTTGTCAGACATCTCATTAAAGAGTTGCATCAGATCAAGTGGGGTAATGTCGGCACAGGGTTTATGTTCAAACACAACCATCCATCTTTTCATCCCACTGTAGTAGTCATCCAAAGTGCTCCGACTCATACTGCCGAACTTCACTCGAATTTCTCCGTGGGACTGATACCAGTGTCTAAGAACGGCTCCCCAGGTTTGTCCTTTAATGGACCTTTGGGTTTCCAGCTCTAAGACTTTTCTATCCAGCTCTCTTTGAATCCTCGTCTCAAATTTGATGGCTTCAGATTCAGATCGAACTCCAGACAGTTGCTCAGAGAGCCTGATATCAGGATATTGGCTGCTTGTTTGAACTCGAACCCTATAAGAGTTTTACCGTTTTTTGCTATACGCTTGTATTGCCATATTGGATTCCTCCAGTTCTGGAGGCATCCAACAAACGGTCAAGCTCACACTTCTTAAAACGAAGATTACGTCCCAATTTGTGAAACGGAACCTGCCGTTTAAAGACCAGCACCCTCAGCAGCTCAACTGATGGCAGCCGCAAATGTTCGGCTGCTTCGCTGGAGGTTAACCAAGTCAAGTTTTTCAAAGAGCTGTCCTGAATTCCGCTGCCTATGCTCGACATGCGTTTCAGTTCTATCCTCTGAATTTACACTATATGCGTAGACTTGACATCAAATTTGCCTGCTTTTTCCTCATTTTCCCCTGTATTTTCCTATTTTCTTCTTCTCTTTCCTCTCCTAAATCCTTATATCTTCTCTCTCTTCTCTTACTCCTTCTAATCCTATTCACCTATCTCATACTCCCCCTCCGCCCGCCGCCTTACCCCGTCTTCTGACCACTTCCAATCGGTGTATGCAATACAACATCGTTAGATGTAGATGGGGAGTGGTCCGAAACTTTTAGAGGGTGAGTTTAGGCTTGAGCGGATTCTTAGTGATCCAAAATCACTACAGTTTTAAAATTCTAAATTCTCTTCATCTGCTTTTCATGCGGGGGACAGGTACCCCCATTTTGAAATTCGAGTCACGACGCGAGTTGAGTCTTGTGTCACGCGATGTATAATCCAGTCGGGTAAAAATACAGTTTTAAATCGAGAGTTGAACAGTTCAAAAAAACGATCTGTGTGTATGGACAAAGAATCTCCAAACAGCAGAAAGTTTTCAGAATAGTAGCCGACTCTTTTTGAATCTTATAAGGTTTCGCTGTAGACTTTATAAATTGAATTGGTGATGTGGTGGTGGAGTGACTCCATCCATAGTGCCGTTGGCATATTTTTAATTTTAGCCTTAGTCGTCTTACAGTCTTTGGAGTGCGCTCAATTTCAACAGCTATAGCAACTTCCTTTTGTGTTTTGGATTCAGAGAAAATGAGTAAAAGATCCGGGTGCAGATCTAGAGTCTTGAGCTGAAGTCATCATAACCTTTTCCGCTATTTTGTTGTTTTGAAAATCAAAGTCACGGACAACATGAGCTTCTGGAAACATCTTTATTAGAATGTGAGCCCAGAAGCGCAACATTCTGGTACAACAATTCTCTGTGGCCAAAAATTGAGGTTGTTCAATTCATTAACTTCTACACCCCAAAATCTGCTACTTCTTTCAGAACATCTTCTTGCTGGCATAGGTTATAGAACACACCTTTGCCAGCAAAGACTCGTTCAAATCGCCGCTCGACATAGTTTCTTTTTTGAAGCCTTTGTAGTGCTCTAAGGAGTTTGCCTTTTGTCATCGCAGGTTCAATCATGCGCTTCAAAGAGCGATAAGAAAGGGGGCCATGTACTTTTAAGAGCTGAATGATTTGCTTTCCACGCATGTACTTTTTGATTACCTCAGCCATCACACACCTTCTTTTTAGATGAAATATTTCGCCTCTTTGTCGCCTTATTTTTAATTTCGTTGAGGTCTTTTATTAGGGAGTCGATGTCCACGTCTTTTTTTGAGGCCCATGATTTTAATGTTCGCCGTACATCGGTGTGCTTAGAGCGAAGTGCTTCAACGCTGGTTTTAGACGCCATTATCATTGCATTGATTGTGTCTGAATAAGTGATATGTCCGAGACTAAAGCCATCATTGGCACTCTTCGTAAGAGCTTCGACGGCAGCCCAAGCTTCATTGGTCAGCACAACTTGCTTTCTAAACTTCATTACTTACCGCCTTTCTTGTTGTACTTAGGGACCAAGAAAGGGCTTGGCGGCAAATCACCAAAGTGCATTTCAATTTGATTACTTCGGTAGGATTCTCGATCCTCCTCAACCTCCTTATGAGTGAAGTAAGATGTAATCAGACCAATACTAAGTCCAATGGCTGCACCTAAAGCTACATCTTGTCCTTTGTGTTTGCCTGCTGAGTGTTGTCCGGCATATGTAGCCGCCGCGCCCGTCGCAGCACCCATAGTCGCGCCGAGCTGTAATGATTTGTTCATAGTTGAACATGCAGATGTAAAAAGTAGTGAAGTGGAGAGTAACAATGTATATGCAATACGCATATCGTACCTCCTTGGTTTTAATTATTTGTTAATCTATGAGGGATTAACTATCTCACATTAAGCAATTTCAGCAGTTCAGCTTTAGAAGGAAGGGGCATTGAGCAACCACCTCCCGTGGCTTTTGCACCGAAGATAATCTCATCACCGGCTAAAAGAGTTGGAGAGGAGTAATTTCTTAGTGTATCTGAATCGTTCAGTTGATCCTGACAAATCAATTGAAACTCAATACCGATTGCATTCAGTAAATCTTGAGCTGGCTGGGCATTTGGACACCCTTCAAAATAAACAAGCTTAAATTTATTCATCCACCCTCCAATTTTTTTATATCACTTCAATTGATCAAACTCACATCATTTCTAAAGTTGAGGAAACCGAACCTTAAATACACTTGATGCCCCGTGTGGTGTGTCCTGGCCATGAGCAATCAGCACAGAACCCATACCCGTAGGCAAAGTCTTAAATAAATCTGGAGAGGCTCTAAACTGGTGGGCTTCACGCTGAGAGCCTTCGCCCACCACTTCTGCTGCATCAATGTCTTCAGTGTTTGTCACACGCTGAGTGACCTTTTGGTAGAGTTTCGTACCAAATGATCTGGCGAAAAAGTCTGCTGAGTCAGGGTCATTGATTCGCATTACAATCTTAGTTGCTGAGTTGTCAGTTATACGATTTAAAAATCCTTTCGACACCTCTGTTAAGTCCCCAATACTCTGATGTGAAAAGTGGAGGGCAAGGCCAGCAGAGCGGGCTTTTGAAATTAGGTCAGCAAATTCGGGACATGCAAAAGACGCAAACTCATCTAAATAGGTTGGGATGAGTTTAACTTCTTTTGCATTTTGCTCGTTCCGGTGGGCTGTTCCGGCCAAAAAATTTAGATGGTTGATTAAGAGTTTTCCGAGTGTAGCGACGATTTGTGGTGACATTAAGCTTTGTAATCTGAAGTAAAGAACACAACCTTTTTGAGCACCTTCCAAGTTCATGTCTGGTCTGCCTTCGGGTGAAAGAATCTTTGACAAGTAACCAGTGCAGAGAGAGCGAAGTTGATCCCTCAAACCTGAGAGTTCGCCAAAGTCTCGTTCGGCTAACTTTTTTGGGTAGGTCTTCCCAGTAGTGCAAGAAATAAATAGTTCAGAATCCTCTAAGTATTCCAGTAGGTCCGTGAGCTTTGGGTTTCTTTCATTCTTTTCAAAATGACTCTCGAATAATTTTTGCAGTGCTGAAAATGCTTTGGATTTATAATACTCTTCACTCCAAGTTAATGATGAGAACAATCTTTGAGCTGCCTCATGCGGGGTACCGACAGCCAATGGGTCATAGGTTAAACTTTCTTCTGAACCCAAATCAAAAACCCTCAGTTTCTCTTCGGGAACCCACGACTTCAAGGCCCATGAAAAAGACGCATCTCCCTTTGCGTCCAATACAATTGCGCCTTTTCCCCGCTCAACGTCTTGCTTGAGGAAGTTCAAAACGATGCTTTCTGTTTTGCCCGACCCTGTAGCCCCCAAAATGTGAATGTGCCGGGAACGAATTGAATCGGGAAAGTAAAGAGGTATCTCAAGCTCTACTTCTCTGCCCAAATAAACAGAATTTTCGGATTTACTAAGTATATCGCTTGGCAACTCTCGAATTGTATCCAGTCTTTTCCTTCTGTCACGACCGTATTTTGAAAATCGATCCCAGGCGAAAATCAGTGTCGTTACTAGAAACACGATAATACAAACAATGAGTAAAGTAGCATCAAAGGGGCTTAAAGAATTGTAAAACTCGTGGAAGGCTAATCCACCAAGTCCGACCACCAGTATCGCCAATAACATTTCATCAGACATCATTGGGAGCCTCCTGGGAAGAAGTCAGTGAGTTCTACAAAAAACTCAGTAGGTGGACGCAAAGTTAATACCTGAGCGCGATTTTGTTCAACTTTCGTAGATGAACCAAATTCTTGAATCAGTCCGGCGGTTAATGCCTTTATCAATACATCTTTGAAATCAGTGGAACCTTCTCCGCCTTTTAATTCTTGAGCAGCGGAACTTGCTGAACCAAGAGTCGAACGAGTAGCGAATCCGGCTTTCTTGGTAGCTTCAATTCCTAAAGTACCATCAAGCCCTAATGCCCTGGCAGAAATGGGTATCGCCATCCCACTCTTCCTGGGGTCACGAGCAAAGCGAAAAGTAATATTGATTCGTTCATAGTTTGAATCTGAAACGGCATCCCCAATAAGGGTACCGCCCATCAAGGTCCGACCAAGACTAGCATCAATAATTTGAGCATGAACCGGAGCATTTGAATATGTCTCAACGACATTGAGCAAGCGAACTCTTACTAATGTTCCGGGAGCTTTTTTAGAAACACCAGCATATCTAGGTTGTGGGATTGTTCTGTTAAAATTAATGATTTGTGACCTTGATGGAGAGTTTCCATCAGTTTCTACTCTTTCTCTCTTTTTCTTTGGTTTGCTCGACGTAGATGCCGCATTTTCACAAGCCTTAAACATGATAACGGCCAGTATGGGCAATAAAACAAATATGGCTATATCCTTGCCAAAGAGACTAAGCTGAAAGCGAGGCTCCGCACCGGGATAATCTTCTGCGGACCATCTGGCCAGCAAGTTTGCTTTTAATTTGTTTATGGGAGTGTTTGGATTTTTCATGGCTTCACCAGCCGAAGGGGAACTCCAACAGGTTTAATCGATCCATGCACGGGGACAATTAAAGTTGTGCCTTTAAGATTTCTTGGAATGTTTGGCTTGGCAAAGATAAACCTTGCTCTTACACTGGAATCCTTTTGCACAGTTTTCCGCTCTGACCAAAGCTTCACAGGTGTAATAGCTGCACTCTTATAGGTTAACCTCACCCAATCCCATTTTGGATTTATGGCTGCCTTTGATCCCGCTGTAACTTTAATATCTACGGTTAAGTAGTCTTTTTTCTTGTCAAACCATGCACTGACCAATCTTGTCCCCCTCTTGTATGCCCATTGTGTCTTCCGACTGATTTTTTTGATTGGTGGCTTTGGAGCAGGAGGAGCCTTAAAGGATTTATAGTAAGTTGGGTTTGCGTCCTCAGATGCGGTCAATATAAATAGCCTTGTTTTCTTCTTGCTGAAGTACACAAACATGTTTGTGGTTGCGTAGGGTGTGAGTGGCTTTATCACTATGGATCGTTTGAGTTTTTCCACCTGAAAGCTTTCTGACCTCCTAATACAACTTGCGATGGAATATCATCAAAATCGAGGACTGAACTAAATCCTGATTTTAGGAATACGGGAAATGGAGTGGTAGGTAATTCAGTAGCAAAGGCGAGACATGGAAACAAAAATATCAAAAAATACTTCATCTTCGTGTTCTCCTTTCTACGGTTCGTTTTGCAATATGATTTCGGGCTAGCTGCATACCTCGTCTACTGGCAGTACGAGCCCTTGATGCTGCGGCTACAGCAAATGCCTTTGGGTTTGTCATTGCTACAGTACGCATGACTCCACGGCGAATAGTGTTGCCCACACTTAAATCCACACCTTCACAAAGTTGTGAGACAATAAACGGGGAAAACAATAGGGCAATGGCGATGATTAAATTCAGAGTGATGATAGTCACCAAGCCACCTTCAACAGCATAAGCTGAAGCAAATGGCAGAGCCTTTAGAAAAGCCGATAATATTGACCAGATGATCGGCCATGCTGATATTTGCAGCATGTTTTTGAACAGCCCCTTAGTGATCCCCACCGAGGATTCAAAAAGAAGCCCTAAGATCATAAATGGACCAAGAACAACCAATAGCATCCAGTAAAAATGCTGAAAGGCTAACAAAAAGAATCGGGCAACGACCAAAATAAGGAAGCTAATGAGTACGAGGGCTCCCATGATGAGGTCACTCCCTAAATTAAGTAATCCTTGTAGGTCAAAGGAGTAGGCTTCAGCTCTTTTTGCGGCAGCTTCTAGGACTTCATCAATCCCTGTCATATTGTCGATGGACTTTGCCACCTCTACACCAAATGTTTGGCAAAACTCTGCAATCATTGGAAATGAGACTAATAGAAGTGCAACAAGTACCAATCTTTTCAAGCGAATCAAAATTGATCCTGTTATGCCAAGATCAGAAGAGTAACTCAAAGCTACAGACAATAGAAATAATGGCAACAACATTTCCCAGCTAAGACGGCTGGTGTGTTCATAGAGTGCCTTAGCAACAGGCAAAAGCCTTTCGTATTCTTCAACTGCTGGTAAAGAGTAACTCATTTAGACATCCTAAGGGGCAGCACATGAGCAGAAAATCGGCTGTCACTATCCCCAAGGTTAGGCGAAACCGAAGCAAAGCTTTTACCTTTAGAAGCTACCAGGCGAGATTCTTTCATTTCTTCAGCTAACATTTGGGTTAATAGACTTGTAATGTGGCTTTGAATGACTTGTGTTTGTGCTTCCATTGCCACAAGGGTTCCCACACCTGAAGCAGTTAGTTTTTGGGCGACACCAGGGGAAGCATCAGCTCCCGCGCTCCAACTCTTTTCCAGAACGAAAAGTTGTCTGGGCCTCGCCACTGATTCGCGAGATCATATTCATGGCTCTAGAAATTTCGTATTCAATGGCATCTGATTTTTTCGAGCGATATTCTTTTGGCATTGTGTAGTAAATAACTCTTAGCTGTTCCAATGCCCTCCTAGGATCTTTCCAATTGTGCCAGTTTGATGGTTGAACGACATTTGAAATGGTTCTTATACGGTTGATCCGATCTTTGATCCCGGCCATTTCGTCTTCCATCATTCGAGATTGGTCCCGGCACCTGTGAGCGTGTTGAGTGTGTTGGTGACAATCTCTATTAGTAATGGGATGTCTCCACCCCACATGTCAGCACGAGCAGAAAAGGTTAGCATTAGAAATGATATGACTATCATTTTCTTAATCCTTTTCATTTCGACTCCTTTTTATTTGAAATGTTTTCTGTATTTGCTAAAGCGTAAAATTCATCAGTAGGAAATAAAGTCGAAAAATCTGACTCATTACTGGTGTGAGAACAAAAAACTCAGAGTAATGGGGCTTTTTCGATGTTACAGAAAGGGCTCGATCAATATCAGACTCAGGCAAATCGAATGTTTCACGCAGATATTCGGCAGAAGCTCCGTTTTGTAAAAATATTTTAGTGAAGCTATTGGTGAATAACATTTTAGCAAATGCTTCGTCTCCATAATCAGCTAGGTTCTGAGTGATAGAAACAATTCCCGCTTTGTATTTTCGGAGGGTGCGGTACATCTCCTCCAAAAACCCTTTACTCTGTGCAAAGAATCTCCATACTTCGTCAAAAACAATTTGTGTTCTTGAATAACGGCCATCCACCAAGTCCCGCCACAACAATTCAGAGAGCAGGAGAATGGTCGTTCTTTGCAAGATAGGGTCTGAATCCAGTTCTTTAAAATCAAACGCAGATACAGGAGATTTGATGAGTTCGATTAAGTCGGGGCGCTCCTTGATTTTATCAAAACCCACATGGGGTTTTAGCCAGTGGGCAATGTCTTTGTAGAACTTCTCACTGCGTTTTCCAGCATTCTCTATCAGTTTGGCAATTTCTAGCCTTTCACCCTCTACTTCTTTTAGTAAGTCATCAATGGCAACCATGTGGGAATGGGTGATGTGAGTCCCCGAACCACAAAGAGTCTGTATGAACGTTTGAAAAAAGCCTTGAGTGCCGACTGGTTGAATGCGCAAAAACGAAGATATTAGTGCTCTTGCCTCATTGTAGCTAAGAGTAGTGCTCTTACCTCCGTTAGCTTCTACAATTCTTTTATAAGAACCACCGACGTCAAAAATGCACAACCTAGAGTTCAGATCATCCTTTAGAGTTGATGAGAGTATGGCATTCATCAGAAAGCTTTTCCCTGATCCAGACGCTCCACAGATGAAAGAGTTATAGTTTAGATTCTCTCTCGAAAAAAGATTTAGGTTAGACACTTCTCCGCTCCTAGAACGCAACTCTAAATACGAAGAATCATTCAATCGAGAATAGTCGTGTAACAATGGCAGGAGGTGAGCCAGGTTTTCCGTCAGTATGGGGAGCTTCCTTATTCCCAACGTCTTATTGCCAGGTATGTGACTCTTTAATACGGGAAGCGTACCAATGCCCTCCAAAAAAAGTCCGGCATTACCAATTCCGGAAACCATACGTTCAAAATCTCTTGCTGTTGTTAGCGTGGCATCCTCATTACCAATGAGGATTGCAGCCATTGAAATTTCAAAAAGCGTTTCT
>JAWKNX010000018.1:0-65658 GCA_041391465.1 Bdellovibrionales bacterium | reverse complement strand
GAAAACTGCCGACCGATAAATCTTTTCGCAGAATAAACTGTGTTTTCAGGGTTCGTTACAGCTTGGCGTTTAGCCACCTGTCCAACGAGTTTGTTTCCGTCCTTAGTAAAGGCAACGATGGATGGAGTCGTTCGACCACCCTCTTCGTTCACAATCACTTTTGCTTCGCCGCCTTCCATGACAGCCACACAGGAATTCGTGGTTCCTAAATCGATTCCTATAATTTTTCCCATTGCCAATTCTCCTTATTCGTTCATCAATGAATTAAACACTTCATTTCGTTTCTACAACTTTAACTTGTGGTTTTAACCGACTTCGTCAAGATTTGGGCAGAAATTAGCTGAAAAAACCTTTCTTTTCAGCCACTTCCTCGCCTTTTAATTGGGCAATTTCACGCAATAATGCTTCTTCTTTTTTTGCCAACTTCTTTGGAAACTCAACTCGAACAGTAAAAATATGATCTCCTCGTTTTTGACGCCTCAAGCCAGGCAGACCTTTTTCTGGCAGATGAATCGCATCACCATGCTCTGTCCCCTTGGGAATCGTCAAAGTCTCTGTCCCCTCAATGCCGTCCACTTGAATCTCGGCACCCAATAGGGCCTGCAAATAGCTAATTGAAATAGCACTGTGCAGACTCTGTCCCTGGCGCACAAATCGAGAGTCTTCTTTCACTCGCAACTCAACATAGAGATCGCCCGCCGGTCCACCCATGTAGCCCGCTTCACCTTCACTGGTCAGCCTCAACTGATTACCTGACTCCACACCTGCCGGAATATTCACTTCTAATTTTTTATGGGCCTTAGCTCGCCCTTTACCGTGGCAATCATCGCAAGGGTCTTTAATAATAGTTCCTTCACCACGGCACACTGGACAAGGCGCACTCATTTGAAAAAAACCTTGCCTTTGCACCACTTGGCCCATGCCACCGCAGTGACCGCAGGTTTGAGGCGCAGATCCTTCCCGTGCACCGGTCCCCTTACAGGTTCCGCAATCTACTTCATAGTCAAATTCAATTTCTTTGTTCGCCACCGTTTAAAACGGTCTCTAGGTCCACTTCGAGATAGTATCTCAAATCAGAACCCACTCTCGGGCCCCGACCCTGTCGACGTCGTCGGCGATGACTGGTGCCTCCACCAAAAATATCTCCGAAAATATCACCGAAGGCATCAAAGATGTCACCGACGTCTCCGAACCCATGGCCAAAACCTGGGCCATCAATAGTACAGAAACGATCATAATGTTGTCTTTTAGAGGGGTTACTTAAAACTTCGTAGGCTTGTGCTGCTTTTTTAAAATTTTCTTCGGCATCTTTATCACCCGGATTTTTATCGGGGTGATATTTCATTGCCATTTTTCGATAGGCTTTTTTATAGTATCCGCATCGGCGGAGCGTTCAATTCCCAGAATTTGATAAAAGTCATCGCTCATTTGCACAACAATCCCGACGTTCAATGTTACATATGGAGTAATATGAGGTGTCCGGTGACAACGTCAAGGTCAATGGGCCCATTTTTGGAAATTTTATCTATGTGATTTCAATAAGTTAGAAGTTTATTTTGATTTTTTCTCTAGGACTTGTTTGGCCAATTCAATACGCTCGCGCACTTTATCGGCATTCACAAAATCGGGGTTGTCTTTTAAAAACTCGCCCAAGTAGCGAATCGTCAATTCAGCCCGCCCCACGCGGTCATAGAGTTTCGCTGCGAGCCCATATAGATCCACGGGGGCGCGCCATGTTGGGCCGCCAATCGAAACATGTCGGCCGCTTTAGAAAACTTTCTTGTCTCATACAGAGCATGGTATCCGGCATGGTAGGCCAACTGCCAATTGTCGGGAAGGTTTTTAACTGCCTTATCATAGAGCAATTCTGCCCCTTCGCGGTCGTCGACAACGATACTCAAATGCAATCCACCCGATATATAGACCCTTCGATACTTGGGAGAGAGATCAGTGATTCGATCGAGCATATGGTACACCCAGCCTTTATGACACCGGGGCGGCTTCCATTCGGTCATTATTAAATCATCTAAATTTGCATTTTCTGCCGTTTTAAATCGAGGATCTAAATCCCGCTGGGGCTTCCAAGTGCTTAAATACTCTTCCACTCCATGTTGCCCATAGGGGTCGCAAACGTCTAAGTCTTGAATGACTCGAATCCAGAGGGAGTCTGCTAAAACGTTTTCATAACCAAAAGTCATGTAGACTATTTCTTTGGGTGGGACGAGAAAACTTTTGGATTCACTCAACTCGCCTTACTGACCTCTGAAGATATAAAATGGGAAGGCAAAAAATAAAAACGCCCAATAACAGCAACAGATCTTTTTTATCCCATTTTTTCTTCATCGGTTTATTGTAAAAACCTGTATTGAAAAAAAGGCAAAAAAAAGCCCCCAGAAACAAGGGGGCTTTTAAAAACTCTAAATTATATTTAAATTATAAACCGCTTCTTGGGTTGTTGAACGTCTTAGTGTTGTTCAATGTCCAGTTGTCAGTCGTAGTTCCACCGATATCACCTACTGCACCAAGAGTAAATGTAGAAGTGTCACCGTTACCAGCGATCGGAGCAGCTCCTTCGATGGCATTAGATGCTGGGTTTGAGCACGAGCCCAAAGCACCACAAACAATGTTTGAATCAAGCAAAGTGTTGTTCAAGTTGTTTGGAGCAAACCAGTTTCTAGGACGGATAGACTCAGTCCCTGCAGCGTTAAAACCGGCGTTGTAGAAGGGAGTTCCTTCTGGTCTGTACCCTGCAGAAACAAGGTCAGATGTATACTGGTTGTACTGCTGGAAAAAAGCTTTTGTGCTTTCCAGATACCAGATAGCATTGATTGCGCTTCTTTTTGACGAGTTGTTCTTTGGAATCGCTTGAAAGTTTGGTACAGCGATCGACGCCAAGATTCCGATGATCGCAACCACAACCATAAGTTCGATCAACGAGAAACCTTTGTTAGACTTAAGAATGTTCATAGAAAATCCCCTACGTTCTAGTCTTATTTAATAGTTTAGTTTGTGACATTCACATTATTGTCACTCTCTTCGGTAGCTGCAATGGAAATACCAACTATTTTTCTAAAGCTGATACAAAGTCGTGCAGTTTTGAAACAGTAAAATCTCGAGGTGTTACAATAACTTGTACTGGTCATTAATCAACTTGAGTGTCGTCAATAGTTACACAGTTCTCAAACCCGCACCAATATTGGCGAATACGCAACTGACGCAAATATTGACCCTCCTCGGACTGCAAAAGTGACCATTATTGTCAGTAAAACGAGAAAAATTCTCAACATGAAATGCCTGGTCATTAGGCTAGTCTCCTGCTGTTTTTGTTAGCGCCATGTCAAAGCTGCCATGCTAACAATTGAAGCACTGCTAACGACCAATTTTTGTTTTAGCCATGCGTAGTTGCCAATACATTGAGAACATTGACCCAACTTCTATTCATTTGTGCCGGCCGCCTTTACAATAACTAAAAACGTCCCAAGTTTAATAAAAGGAGGGCTGGCAAAAATGTCAGACAAAAAAGGGCGAGCAACTACCCCATCATTTTAAACCAAGACTCTGCAGACAGCGGTACAAAAACTCTCACGCGGCCAAAGCAGCAGCTCAAAAAGCCGTCGATGTATCGTGTGGTTCTACTCAATGATGATTACACCCCAATGGATTTTGTAGTTCACATATTAATGAAATTCTTTAAAAAGGGTGAAACTGAAGCCACGAATATTATGCTACAAGTCCATCAAAAGGGGGCAGGACTCTGTGGTGTCTACCCGCATGAGGTGGCTGAAACCAAAGTTTTTCAGGTGAATGAATACGCTAGAAATAATCGCCATCCCCTAAAATGCATTATGGAAGAAGAATCGAATTAAGGAGAATAGCCCGTGCTAGACCCGAAGCTGGAAAATGTTTTAAATGAATCCATCTCGATGGCTAAAAAATTTGGTCACGAATTTGTAACCCTTGAGCATATTTTATTTAAACTCACTGAAGACAAAGAAGTGCGAGATATTCTAACCCAGTGCCTTGTAAACGTGGACGACTTGCGAGAAGAACTCAATCAATACCTTAAAGACACCTACTCTAAGGCATTGGACGCCCCCCAAGAGCCCAGTTTAAAAGCGGACTACAATCCTGAAATGACCCTGGCCTTTCAACGACTTTTACAGAGAGCTGCTATACAGGTGCAAAGCTCTGGGCAAGAAAAAGTAAAAACATCTAATGTTCTCATTGCGCTTTTTAATGAATCCGACAGCCACGCTGTTTATTTTTTACGTAAACAAGGATTAGAACAATTTGACGTGATTCAATTCGTCTCTCACGGAATCGGTAAATACGGCGCCGAGGAGTCAACAGAATCATCTGGACCGGCCAAAGACGTCAAAGACCCAATGACAGACCCGGCAATGGACCCTTTGGATAATTTCGCTGAAAATTTAAATGAAAAGGCATTGCAGGGTAAAATCGACCCTTTAATTGGAAGAGACACATTGCTTGAAAGAACCATGCAAGTCCTTGCCCGTCGGACCAAAAACAACCCGCTCTTAGTGGGAGAACCTGGGGTGGGTAAAACCGCCATCGCGGGTGGTTTGGCGCAAAAGATTGTCGATGGTGATGTGCCGGACAAGCTCAAGGATGCAGAAGTCTACGCTTTGGATATGGGCGCTCTTTTAGCCGGCACGAAGTATCGAGGTGATTTTGAACAACGACTAAAGGGGGTACTTAAATCCCTTTCGGAAAAAGAGCATGCGATTTTGTTTATTGACGAAATCCATACTGTCGTTGGAGCCGGGGCCACTTCTGGCGGCTCCATGGATGCCTCCAACTTGTTGAAACCAATGCTTTCTGATGGGCAATTAAGTTGTATTGGATCAACCACTTATAAAGAATATCGCAATCATTTTGAAAAAGACCCAGCACTATCTCGACGTTTTCAAAAAATTGACGTGACAGAACCCACGCGTGACCAAGCCATTGATATTTTAATGGGGCTTAAAAAGCATTACGAAAAACATCATAATGTGAAGTACTCAAGGCCTGCGTTGGCAACGGCTGTTGACTTATCTTCAAAGTATATTCACGGCCGCCAACTCCCCGACAAGGCTATCGACGTAATAGATGAAGCTGGAGCTCGCATTCGACTGAGATCATCTGATAGCAAGCCAAAAAATATAGGTGTGAAAGAAATTGAAAAAGTCATTGCATCGATGGCTCAAGTACCTAGCCAGTCCGTGAGTTCATCCGACAAAACTCAGCTTAAAAATTTAAAGAAGAGTTGCAAAAAGTGATTTACGGACAAGACAAGGCCATTGAAGCCCTTGTTGCTTCTATAAAGATGAATCGAACTGGAATTGGTCACGAGGGTAAACCAACGGGAAGTTATCTTTTGCAGGACCTACGGGTGTTGGAAAAACAGAAGTTTCAAAACAACTCGCCAAAAACTTAGGCGTCGAGTTTTTGCGCTTCGATATGAGTGAGTACATGGAAAAACATTCCGTCTCGCGGCTCGTTGGAGCGCCCCCAGGTTACGTGGGTTATGAAGAAGGCGGCTTACTCACTGATGCTATTACAAAACACCCCTACTCTGTTTTGTTATTGGACGAAATTGAGAAGGCCCATCCGGATTTACTGAATCTACTTTTGCAAGTCATGGACAGCGGTAAGGTTAACTGACGCCAATGGTAAGGTTGCGGACTTTCAAAACGTCATCTTGATTATGACAAGCAACGCGGGGGCCTTTGAGGCCGCGCAACGAAAGCGTTGGCTTTCACAATCAATCCTCAAGTGCGAAATCAATTGAAGCTATAAAGAAATCCTTTCGACCTGAATTCCTCAATAGACTGGATTCAATTGTAGAATTTAAAGAACTTCCAAAAGAGCAGTTGTTGCAAGTGGTGCGCAAATTCGTTAACCAACTTGGAGAGCAGTTGGCTAAGAAAAAATTACTTTAAATGTGGACGAAAAGGCCATTGAGTGGCTTTTGACAAAGGATACGACCCGGCTTATGGGGCTAGGCCGTTTGCTCGAGTCGTTGACGATCAGATTAAAAAGAATCTGGTGGACGATATTTTATTTGGCCAGCTCACTCAAGGGGGCGAAGTCAACGTAACAGTAAAAAAAGATAAGCTGGATATAACCACACGAGCAAAGTAGTTTTTTTTCAAGGACCTACTGGTCGTCCAGTTGAGCTGCAAGAAGTCCTGGAAGATGCAGTCTAAAATAGGTCACCATTCCTGAAAGAGCCCCGTAAGCTTTTAGCAATGCTCCATCCACCTGGGCGGTTTTTAATTCCGGATTGATCCACTGCTGTGCTTGGTGATCTGCTTTCAAATATGTAACCATATTATTAAACTGGGATTCTGGTAGCCATGGAATATAGGGTTTAAATTCAAGCCCGATGTTGACCGGCCTCGCAAGCGCCATTGGTAGTTTTCTTTCTAAATCTGGATTCTCACTCATTGCGCTGATTTTGATGTGCGGTTTCACCCCGTCAAATTGTACCGACTGTCCATCTGGCAAATAGTAATACCCCACAGTTAGTTTCACGGCCCCATGGATCGGTGAATCACTCCAAATGTTTTCTATGGGCCCAATCTCCTGAATGGTCCCTTTGCCATAGGTTTGATCCGATCCAACAATGACGGCCCTTCTATAAGTCTTCAGTGTTCCGGCCAAAATTTCGGCGGCACTGGCTGAGTTTTCATTTACCAATACGACAAGTGATCCTTTATATGCAGAGATTCCATCTGTATCTTCATAGGAATTTAAGCCCGTATTTAAGGTGCCGTACTCAAAGGCGATCGGGCCAGAATCAATAAATAGTCCTGCGATGTTCACCACCTCACTGAGAACTCCACCGCCATTATCTCTCAAATCAACAATGAGACCCTCAGCACCTTGTGCCATTAGAGTTTGAATGGCGGCCGCAAAATCATGCGAAGCGCTTTTTTCGCCACTATCGTCGGTGTAAAAATGATCTAATTTAATGCGCCCCAGTTTTTTGCCATCAATTTTTGCTATTTCATATTTAATTGTCGAATTGGCCGTTCTTACAGGACCTCGGCGAACGACAACTTGACGCTCTTTATTGCTACTTCGCAATGTTAAACCCACCTCTGAACCACTGGGGCCAGCCAATAATTTTGCCAGCTCCTCTCTTCGTTCTCCGGCAATGGAGTACTGTTCTACTTTCGTAATAGTATCTCCAACTTTTAAAATTCCTTCGCTCGCCGCCGGTCCACCTTCAATGAGTTCAACAATTTTGAAACCATCTTCAACCTCAGCGACTATAACGCCAATGCCAACAAACGTGGACATCAAAGACCGAATGGCATCATTGTATTCCTGCATCGAGAAGAATCTGCTATGCGCATCCATACTGGCCACTATCGATTTTAAAATGATTGAGGAAAACATTTCCTCTGTTGTCATTTGTAGATCTTCTAGTTTTCTGCGAAACAATCTTTGGGCTAAACGAAATGCAGCAGACTCCTCCACTTCATTTTCTTTTGCCTCTTCAAGTGCACTGGCAAATGCCCCCTGAATCAAACCTGAACGCTCAAAGCGATCTTTCGGCCAGCGCGATGGGTTTTCTAGAAATTGCATATAATCAGACATTAGCTTTTCTGAAGAGTCCCATCGAAAGCCCTTCCATTGAGTCTCTAAATTGGGCAATAATTTTTTGAGTTTTTCTGACCTAAATAAGTTATGACAAAATGGTATCGCAGGTCGGATGATATTGAGCCATTCACCTAGGGGCGTTCTGTTTTTAGCTGTTAGACCCTGAACTTCTTCACTACTAAATAAAATCCTCAAAGGGTCGAGGCGATGTAATAGTTGAATGACTCCGCGATCTAATAGTTGAGCGTAGTAGTGTTCAAAATCCTGACTCGAGTTCAAAGACTCCACGTGCCGATCGTAAAGCATTTTCACAACCTGACGAACATTTTGACAGGTCGGGGACTCCTCTTGAGTTTTATAATGGTAAATATTTGCACCCACTAAAAGGAGCGACATCACGAATCCAGCCACGCACAGTTTCAACTTCATTTAATTCACCTTAAAAAATGTGTTCCCGGCCATCAATTACAAGCTCTGTACCATCATCAATTCGAAAGGAGGGGCCTGGGGGTATGCGGTTTAGAAGAATCATGAATTCTTTCTAAACCTATGACATTTTTTGGAAGGAACTCGGTGAGTGAAGAAATTTCAACACCAGGATTACTTAAATCCGTCTCACATTAGATTAGTAATGATCCGCTGATGCACTCGCAATCATCATTGCCACTCTAGTGAGATTTTTGTAACTCCTCAGGCACTAGAAAGGCGCCCCGTCTCCATACATGGATATAGATCCTCTAATGTTTCAACTGTGCCTCGATCAGTTCTGCGATATAAATCTTTTCGCCGAATTTCGGAGGTATTACGTAACCCCATGGCTCCGATCGTTTGCGCGAGCATGCACAGTGTCTTGGTGAAAGTTAGCCACTCGATCTGCTTTAGTTGGAATATGCAATCCCCTCGTCAGTTCTTTGTCGTTAGTTGTGATTCCAACTGGACAGCGGTTGGTATTGCATACCGGTGCATGAATGCACCTAAAGCCAACATCATTCCTCTGCGCAGGGTTTATCACATCCGCACCCAACGACATTTTTTTAATCATGTGAAATGCGGTGATGACTTTGCCCGAAGCAATGATTTTAATTTCGTCTCGAAGTGCATAACCTCTTAAGCAATCATGAACAAAACTTAAACCATCATTGAGCGGCATGCCGACCGAATTGAGAAACTCTAGCGGTGCCGCTCCGGTGCCACCTTCAGCTCCATCGACAGTGATAAAATCCGGATATATTTTTGTTTCCACCATAGCTTTACAGACAGCAAGAAACTCCGACTTGCGTCCGATACAAATTTTAAATCCCACCGGTTTACCACCTGAGAGTTCACGCAATTTAGCAATAAACTCCAACAGTCCTTTAGGAGTGGAAAACTCGGAATGTCCTGGAGGCGAAAGCACCGACTTTCCAATATGCACCCCTCTAATGGCCGCCACTTCAGCGGTCACTTTCTCACCGGGTAGCATCCCCCCTTTTCCGGGTTTGGCGCCCTGGGAAACCTTTACTTCTATCATCTTCACTTGTGGCCAAGCCGCTTTTTCAGCGAAAGTTTTGGCACAAAACTTTCCATCGGGAGTTCGACAGCCAAAATAGGCCGTGCCCAGTTGCCAGCACAGATCTCCCCCATTGAGGTGATAGGGAGAAATTCCGCCTTCACCCGTGTTGTGATAAAAATTCCCCTTTGCAGCGCCTCGGTTTAGCGCTTCAATAGCCGGGGCACTGAGTGACCCATAAGACATCGCCGAAATGTTAAAAACACTCGCATTATAAGGTCGACGACATTGTGAGCCGCCAATAGTTACGCGCACATCATCTAATGAAATTGTGGTCGGGCACATCGAGTGACTGACCCACTCAGCATCAGGGGCATACAAATCATTTTTTGTTCCAAAAGCCCTTGTTTGCAACTGTCCTTTTGCTCTTTGATAAACCACCGATCGATATTCACGGTTAATCGGTACGCCATTGGTGTCAGACTCCACAAAGTACTGTTGTAACTCTGGTCGAATCATTTCAAACAGGTACCTTAAGTTTCCAATGACTGGGAAGTTTCGCCGAACCGTCTTTTTAGTTTGGATGAGGTCCACCACTCCAATTAAAAATAGCGGTACAAAAACGAGAAGCGTCCATAAAATGGGCGTCCAAAAATAACCCACTCCAAACACAAATGAAAACACAATGAATGAGATTCCGAAAAATGGCCAACGCACTGCAATCCCCTTTGAAAGTTGATACTATTATCACCAACTCTTATGGCAAATAGCAGAATTTTTTCGTAGTATGGCCTTGACGGGCGATAGATCAGCCTCAATTTGAACCTAAGTCCAACATGATGGAGGTCTTGTTATGGTTATGTTAAAGCGAGTGACTTTTTTTCTAGCGGTCAACATATTGGTTTTGCTCACAATAAGTATCGCATTTTCAGTTATAGGGGCTCAGTTTGGAGTTGATGTCTCGAGCTATCAAGGCTTAATCCTCTGGTGTGGACTTTTGGGCTTTACAGGCTCTTTTGTTTCGCTCTTTGCCTCTAAATGGATGGCTAAAACTTTTCATGGCGTTCAAATTGTTGATCCAAAAACCAACGATCACCGCCTGCGTTTTGTAGTTGAAAAAGTGCATCAACATGCCAGAAAAGCAAATATTAAAACGATGCCTGAAGTGGGTGTTTACGACTCCCCTGAGGTCAATGCCTTTGCCACTGGACCCAGCAAAAATAACTCACTGGTCGCCGTCTCCACCGGAATTTTGCAAGCCATGAATGACGACGAACTGGAAGGGGTCATTGCCCATGAGGTCGCCCACGTGGCCAATGGCGATATGGTGACGATGACTTTGATTCAGGGTGTGATCAATACCTTAGTGCTTCTTGCTGCGCACATTGTATCTCGACTCATTGCGAGCAACAGTGACAACCGAGGAGGGTCCGTCAGCCAGTTTTTCATATTCTATGGTTTGCAGATTGTCTTTGGTCTCCTTGGCGCCATTGTCGTTAACTGGTTCTCTAGGTGGAGAGAATTTCGTGCAGACGCCGGAAGTGCTCGCCTTGCCGGACGGGATAAAATGATTGCTGGCCTACGCCGACTACAAAGCACATTGGACTACGTGGACACCGAGGACAAAGCTGTTCAAACATTAAAAATCAACAATAAAACAGGTGGCATTATGGCCGCGCTGTTCAGTACCCACCCTCTCGACGAGCGTATTGCTCGACTAGAGAGAACAATTACTAGGGCAATTACTAGGCCAAAAATTTAGGCCTATAGTGTCGAAATAGTTACGGCCCCCTGTCACGAGTTTAGAATATAGGGGGCAAGCCTTGTATCCGCTGGTTCAAGGCGCTAAAATTTAATGATGTCGGGGTGGGTTTTTTTAGGGGGTTTATCAGCTCTCATTACATTATTGCTCGGTTGGCCAACGGTGGATCACATGCCATCCAACCAACAGATACTCCCCCCCTATCAATTTGCTGAAACATTTGATTTTAATGATACACAAAGAGTTGAGAGTTGGTTGCAGACGCAAAAACCATCCACAACTTCAGATATCAATCGAATTTGGTATGCCCAATATAAAATGGCCCAATCCTACAATGAGACCCAACCGGAAAAAGCTTGTAAATATTGGGTCATGTTGGCAAGAGACCCCCTGTTTCCACTGAAGGATTTAAGCTTTCTTCACGCACATTCCACGTGTGATCCTTTTTCCGGTGAAGTTCATTGGCTTTCCGATTTAGAGTCTGAGGTGGTATCGCCGTGGCTCGAAAAATCTAAAATGAACATTCAACTTAAAAACGCGCTGATTCGACAAGATGACTTCGATGTGATGCGATTCGCGTATAACAAATCAAAACTAGCATTGCCAACACACCAAAAAGTCCAATTGACTCGATTGGCCCTTGAAAAAGCTCTGTTGCTCCACGACCAGGAAATGAGCTCCTCGTTATCGGCTCGACTTTACAAGTTGGCTCCTCGATTTAATCCAAAGCCCGAGCCAAAACAATATTTACAAGTTGCAAATGACTTTAGGCACAGTCGAAGATTTGAATCTGCAATTTATTATTATAACCAGGTATTCCAATCTAAAAACAACAATATTGATGTTAAAGCAAAAGCGCTTTTCGGGATCGCTAAAACCTATAAACTAATGCGAGATGACGACTCTTATTTGCAAGCAATGAATCGATATGTGAGTTACATAGAGTCGCAATGGAAGCGAAACAAAAAAAGCACTTGGCTCACTCGCCTCTATCATGATTCGCAAATACGTCATGTAAGAGCCCTGTGGACCAAAGGTGAACTAGAGCAAGCCCAAAAAATTCTCACTCAACTCGAGAGAAGTCTTAAAAATCGTTTTACTCTGGCTAAAATTTATTGGCTCCGAGGAAGAATGCGTGAAGAAAAAGGACATTTTAATACCGCCATTCGTTGGTTTGAACATGCATTAAACCAACCCGATATTACAAAAGACTTTAAAGAGGATTTGCGGTGGCTATTGGCCTGGAACTTATATATAAAGACAAAAAGGTATTCTGCTATAGGCGTTGAGCCGAGAGCTCTATAGACCAAACCGATAGCGACTTTAATAAAGCCCGATATCGATATTGGTTGGCAAAAGCTACGGAAACCTGTTGATCGCCTGAGTTGACTCCATGAAACCTAGCAAGGTGTTTGGCTGGAAGAGGACCCCATGGGGTATTACGGCCTATTGGCGCTCAAAGAAATGAATCAACCCGTACAGTTGCATCACGGGCGAGGCTTTGGCATCCTTGATTTTCCCGAACAAAGCCCAATAAATTTTTGAACAGAGCCTATATGGAGTGGCTTGTGGCAGCAACCGGAGAGCATGAAATTGGGGGTTTATTCAACCTGGTCGCTAAAAATTATTAAAGCCGATGCATGACGATTTGTCATGGCTCGAACTGTTCTCCTATTGATGCTAAGAATGGTGAGTATTTGAAACTTTTTAGTCAACTGGGGTGAAATGAACGGCGAGGATAGAAAAAGATTTTTGCATTCCACTATCCTGAACGCCACTTTTTCCCGGAAAGTCCTCGAAAAACAGGTTCGTCACGCCACAAACAAACTTATAATGTGCCTGAGGAACTCATATATGCGGTCATGCGCCAAGAGTCTGCACGTTCTAATCAATATACTGAAGTCCCGCCGATGCATTTGGATTAATGCAGTTACTTCCCAAAGTCGGCTTCATGATGTCGAAAAAGTTGGCCGATATCTATGGAGAAAGCATCTGATCTGTACAAACCAGATGTGAACATTCACCGTAGAGCATCTTTTTTAAGAGAACTTTTACAGCGAAACGAATCCCAATTTATTCTTCTGTCGCGGCCTATACCAGCGAACGGGCCATACAAGGATGGATGGCGACTCGATATCGAGACGCTGTGGAGTTTATCGAAGACATCCCCTATGAAGAAAACTGTAGTTATGTTCGGCTGGTTATGCGCAATATGGCTTCTTACCAAGTCATGAATGACCCTTCCAAACGGGTCGCCTCTTTCCAACTGGTCACCGCTTCAGTTAAAAGTAGGTCAGATGAATAAATAATTTTGCTATCCCCTATTTCAATTTCAATTTCATGTTTATTGACACCTCAATTTACCCCATATAGTTGACAGCTCCCTATGAACTAACCAGTTGTCAAAGCGCGGACTAACACCCTCTTACCCTGCAATATCAACAGCTACTTTACAGCATCTCACCTATGGTACCAGCATTGCTTTTATATGTGGGTAAGATAGGCAGTGGCGAATTAATTCAAACCGTTTAATCAGCGCAATGGCATGTCGATGATCGTGATGGCTGGGTTGGCACTTATTCAGTCGTCATCAACCGGCAAAGCCATTTACAAGCTTATGCAAACTCTGATACGCAGGAAACCGCAACTACCTCAGCGAATTCTGACATCAAAGATTCCCATGTCATGATTTTGAAATTAAAGTAAACAATGATGGCAACTACGCCAATCGCCAGTTGGAGTTGGGAGAAATGAGCAGCTCTTCACTCTCCACCGAAAAAATGGTTTTAATGAACGACCCTAATATGAACAAAAACTGGGGCTCGCAGTTACCGACGCTGAAAAGGCTTGAGTGTGACTCCTAGGTCGAAAAAGGCTTTTAGTCGTCGTCGCAGTTATCGATACGGGGATTGATATTGGACACCCTGATATCCAAGCGAACCTATGGGTGAATCCCGACGAAAAACGAAATAATAAAAATGGTTTTATCGGTGACCTTCACGGTTGGAACTCGTAGTAGACACAACGACCTCACCGATAACCATGGGCACGGCACTCATATTGCTGGAATCATTGGCGCCGTTGGAGGAAACAATATCGGCATTGGTATAGCGCCAAAAGTGAGCCTAATGATCTTGAAGTATTATGATCCTAAGTCGACCATGAATAACAACTTGAAAAATACCATTCGGCTTTGAATATGCTATTGAGATGGGTGCAGATATTATTAACTACTCCGGTGGTGGACTAGAGAAAAGCCCACAAGAAGAGGCACGTATATTAAAAAGGCCCAAGAAAAAGGGATATTTAGAAATGCCGCCGCTGGCAATGAGAGCGAGCTCAACTCTGACGTCAAAGGTTATTATCCCGCAGATTATGATCTGGATAGTAATGGTTTTCAGTGGACAACAGCCATTGATCGCAGCAAAACATTTTATCGAGCAGTAACTTTGGCATCAAGACTGTTGATATCGCACGCCCAGGGAACAACATCTACCTCCAATCCTGCCTCGCGAAAAAGGCGGCTACGGTGTTATGACTGGGACTTCGCAGGCCACGGCCTTCGTCAGTGGTGTTGCTGCACTTATTAAGGCGAATTTTGATTTAAAAGCACCGCAAATCATCAAATAATTCCAAAACACAGTGATGTGGAACCATCTTTGGTCCATAAAATCCGATATCATCGAAAAATTAACACCTACAGAGCACTGACCATTCTCGATCAGGGCATGGGAGTGACCGAAAGATAGCGCAAAACACAGCACAGATGAAGGCCAATCAATTTGCCCGGACCGACAGGTGGCAGAATCCTTAGCGATGACAATGCCTGGTGCCATCAGTGGTTTTGGAAATGCGCTGTTAAATCACATCAAAAAAGACCTTACACCCTCTAGAGAGCGATTATTGATAAAGTCGAAGGCCGCCCTGGAATATAAGACTTATCTCTCCACATATTCAATCAACTTGCGCCATTTGAGTCATTACGCAAACGATGAAACTCAGTCTTCTAAAAGCCATATATTTGTCGACAATTCAGTTAATTATTTTTTTTAGAATAGCTACGCAGAATCTCACAGGATTTCTACGGCATAATTTAAATAGCCAAACCGATTTACCTAGTCTTGAGCTTCGAGGTGGCGATGCCAGCACTTCTTCCACTCAGAAATGGATTCAAGTGAGTCCCAGTAGCTGAGTGTCAAAGCACTCGACCCTCTCGATCGATAGCTTGTTCGATTCTTCGAAATCCTCGACATTTTCAATGAGCTCTAAAAGCTGCTCAGACATTTCATCATACTAGTTTGGTATGGGGTTGAAGCGCTTACTTTTAAAAATAACCACGAATTCTTTATTCTATATAGAGTCACGAATATTTCCAGAGCAAAAATACTGTGTTATATTTTCGATTTTCAAATCATATTTAAATGTAAGTCGTAGAGCCAAACTCAAAAACACAAGGGCCATGCCGACGCCCATGAGGTTACGCAATTGCTCAATACCGTAGCCCATGCCTATGAGCCCAATACCTAATGCCACCAACAAAGTGGTCCAACGAAACCGAGTTTTGCTGATTTTGGTTTTTTTCTATGTTGCGATAGCTCCCGAGGAAGCCGCAGAGCAAGTGATATTTTCGATCTTTTAATCATGCGATTGGCGATCTCGTCTCCCCCATGGGCATTTAAAATACGACGATATTTGTAAAGGCCGCGAAATCCAATTGCTGTTCAGATTGGCACTTTTTTAGCACGAATTGATCGTGGGCATCCCGATCTTCATAGTGGTTCATCACCCCATCCAGGTCAACTTTAACTTTTGGTTAAGCTGGGGTGATTGGGCTGATGTGCTTCTTCGATTAATTTAATTTTTCAAAAACCACTCCACAACTCGAACACCTCTTAGCGCCGACGCTTCTGGAGTTTCGCATCGAGGACAGTGAAACAACGGCTGCGAGCAAACACTTTATCATCAACAGAAGAGTTTTCTTTTTTTACAATTTTTGAGTTATTCGGCACCTCGGGTTCTTTTTCTGTACTTGAGGTAGGACCGGTTCTCCTTGAGGATAACAATCTCTTGCTGCGCCGCATCCGGAGAGGTCTCCATGGATGTAATTGCAAATGCATGGGAAACCCAACGACCTCGCCAATCCCCAAACACTCAGGAAACATTAAATAAAACTGATCTTCACACTGATTGCATTGAAATTGCGGGCGCGGTTCTTTAATCTCACGGGTATCTACAGAGAAGAGCTTTAAGCAAACTGTGACAACGTACATTGACGTGTTTTTGCTGGGCAAGCCCCCCTTCAATGGGGTGAAGGTTGTCTAGATTTTCTCTATCATTAAAATGATCCAAATTACTCCATGAGCGAATGTCATCACCCGACACTTCAAAATATTAAATCTATTTTCATCACCTATGGGCTCGTAGTGCCGCTAATTTAAACAAAGGTTAAAATAGTTATAATGTGAATTCATTATTGCGGCTATTCCAATTTGGCGACGGTAACTGATGGTGCTACAGTTTCTCTATGAAAACAAAACTCCTCGCTTTTTTGAGGTATTATAAACTTCCATTTTTATCTGGTTTATTCATCGGCACCAGTTACATTCCGTTTCCTCCATGGGCGGCATTGTTTGCCTTTGTTCCTCTATTTTTGTTTTTAAAAATGAAACGTCCGTAAAAAAATCAGTCATTGGTGGTTTTGTTACAGCGTTCACTCACCTTTCAGTTTTTATTGGGTCGCTTATGTCAGCAAAGAAGGAACATCCCTTGGCCAATAGCCCTATTAGTCACGCCGTTTTTTCTGTGTCGTCGCCATTAATTACATTCCCATATGTGCATTTGTTTAGCTGCGAAGTTGAAGCAAAAAAGCCACAGCACGGGTTGGTACTCGGGTGGGTGCCACCTTGTTTGCCATTGGAGAGAAGCTCTATATCACCTTGTTCCCCTGGAATTTTGGCTACACGTGGGTGTGGCTCCAACTCCCGCTTCGCCAAACCGCAGAGTGCGTGGTGGGCGTTGATGGATTGAGTAAACAATTCTGTATTCGGCCGGAGGCTACATTTGGGAGTTCGAAAATCGCGCCCATTAATTGCTAAAAAAACTGGTGCTGATATTGGTCTCCATTTTTATCGGCTTAAATGCTATGGGTTGGTTTATCAAACCCGATCTCTCAACATCCCAGAATCGAATTCACGCCTTAGTTATTCAGGGTAACATTGGTAATCTGCAAAAAGAAAAAGCCCAACGGGGTGCTGTCGAGGCGAAATCGTTGATCGATACATACGTTCACGCAAGCTGTTGCCAACCATGCAAAATAAACCCATTTGATTTAATTATATGGCCTGAAACAGCATTCCCATATCGCCTCACTGAATATACCTAGGTTTTCAAAATCAACGGCGCCTGATCAATTTTGTCCGACAGTTATTAGGATAATTTCTAGTAACAGGAGGGTACTATGAAACCTCGCAAGACTCAGCGTGAGCAACTCTCTGTTCGTCATCGATTCAAAGGGTGTTTCACTCCCGCCGTATAGAAAACTCACTTGCTCGCCTTTGGCGAATATTTTCCTATCATATCGTCTTTCCCTAAACTAGAAGAAAAACTGGGGCTTGGGTCGTTTGAACGGGGTGATGGCCCCGAAGCAATACCCGTTAATGGGTTTAGTTTAGGACCACAAATTTGTTACGAGAGTTTGTTTCCGATTTTTTCAAAAGGGCTTTCTGATGCTGGAGCCAACGTATTTATCAACGTCACAAATGACTCTTGGTTTGGACCCACCTCAGAACCATTTCAAAACATGATTATGACCCTTTCAAGGTCCTTGGAATTTCGGCGTCCAACGATTCGGGCGACCAATACTGGATTTACTTCAGCTATGGATGCAACAGGAAAATCCTATAAAAAAAGCAGCTTATTTACTGAACAGGCGATTTATTACGACATTCCCCTGGAAGAAAACCCCAAAGAAACGCTCTATCAGCAGTTCCCGTACCTTCCTGAGGTTGCACTGAGCCTTATGTTGGTGCTATTTCTAATCCCTCGATCAACGTCAAAAAGGGATTAACAATGAGCTGGAATGCCATTGATTGGCAAATCATCCTCAAACATTTAACTGAGCTCTGCTCTGCTGAAGTGACACAAGACAAAGTGGCTGATTTGCGCAGTTTTAACACTGCCTCAGATATAAAAAAAGAGTTTGAAAAAGTAGATAATTTTCGACTTTTGTTAATGAACCATCCTCGCCCTTCCATGGAATCCCTTGACTTGTTTTTCACATGGGCTCATCGCCTTGAAAAAGCCGCGCAACTCAAGGCCATCGAATTGAGAGACTTAAGGCATTTTTGCATTGAGACCTTAGCTTTAAAAGAGACACTCGAAGCCAACAATACAAATATCAACAAGGCTCTATCACAAGAGTTATTGAACCCTGAAGAGCCGCTTTCTGCCATCGATCAGATTATTAATTCCGATGGAACAATTCGGTCCGATGCCTCAGAAAAGCTATATAATCTCTATCACGAAAAGAACAGTTTAAATAAATCCATCTCAAATACACTGGATTCACTCGTTAAAAAACACGAGATGGAAGGGCTAGTTCAAGATAAATTTGTCACCACCCGGGAAGGGCGCAGAGTGATTCCCATTAAAGCCAATATGCAAGGGCATTTTGAAGGAATCATTCACAGTAGCTCTCAGTCCAATAAAACGGTCTTTATGGAACCTCAGGAGGTGATTCCTCTTAAACAATCGCCTTCGTCAAGTTGAAGACGAAATCGACCAAGAGATTCAATACTTACTCAGTGAACTCGCAAGTATTTGTTTACGCTTTACGACGACTTTGTAATTGCTCAAGAGATTCTTTCTACTTGTGATTTACTGTATGCGAAGGCGCATCTTGCGCAACTTCTTAAGGCCAACCCTTGTGACTTTTCAGAGAATGAAATTCACCTATATGCAGTTAAACATCCCGGCCTCATCCTTCAAAATGAAGAGGTTGTGGCAAACACGATTGAGTTGAACACAGAAAATAGAATTTTACTTTTAACCGGTCCAAATGCTGGCGGAAAAACAATTCTATTAAAGTCCATTGGATTAGCTGCTTTAATGGCAAAGCACCGGTCTTTTTATTTGTGCTGAAAAAAACTCCAAGCTCCCCATCATTGAAGATTTTCATATTGCTGTTGGCGATATGCAAAGTGTTGATGAAAACTTGAGTACCTTCGCTGGACATTTGAAAGTTTTAAACTCTGCACTCTCTGCGCAGGGGACCCAACAATTAATTCTTGTGGATGAAATTTGTGGCTCGACGGACCCAGAAGAAGGGTCTGCCCTCGCCAAAGCTTTTATATTAAAATATTTGGAGAATAACTGTTTTGCCATCATCACCTCACATCTCTCGCCGCTGAAGACGGGTTGGGAGCAAACTGCGGACTAATCAATGGCAGTCTTGAGTACGACTCCACAACGGGTAAGCCCACCTATCAATTTTTAATGGGTGTCCCCGGAGAATCCCTCGCTATTCAGACAGCTCAACGTAGGAGTGGATCAACAAGGATCCATCTCGCTCTGGAGCTGTTGTCGCCTGAGCGAAGGCGACATCAAAAGAGCATTATAGAGGTCGACTCGCTTAAAGAGAATCTCATCAATATGCGCGAACAACTCACTCAACAATTAAGATCTAGTGAGAAGCAAAAAAGAAAAGTATGAAAAGCTCATTCAACAGTTTGATCGAGAAAAAGATGCAAGACTGCAGGCCGAATTAAAAAAAGCCAACAAGCAAATAGACGAGATGATCGAACAAGCACAAGTTATCGATACGTTCAAAAAACACGAAAAACTGCAAGAGGTAAAATCTCAACTCCCACAAATCGTAACGTCAAAAGATGTGTCAGACAGAACTCAACCGGCGCAATCTGTTGAAGACTTTGCCAAAGTTTTTCCTAAGGGATCTAAAGTCTACATCGAATCCGTAGCCCGTGATGGTATTGTACAAAGCCACCCCAACGGCCGAGGAGAGGTCGAAGTCCTCTCTCAATCCATGCGGTTGACGGTGCCATGGCAAACACTAAAGCCACCCAGAACTGGGCAAAACAACACAAAAAGAATTTTAAATCAGAGCAATAAAAGAATCTCCTACACACCCGCTGACTCCGATCGTGTTGTCGATATCCGAGGACTTTCCGTAGAGGAAGCCATCGAGCAACTCGAGTTGCAATTGGACACAGCAGCCATTCAAGATGAGGATCGAGTAAAAGTTGTACATGGCCACGGCACCGATAAGCTAAAGCGCTCCATTCGGCAGTACCTGTCTCGAAGTGTCTACGTAAAAAAATGGCAAGCTGGCACTAAGCTCACCGGAGGCGATGGTGTGACTTGGATTGAAATCAATTAGGGCAAGCTCGGAGCTTGCTCAAGTTTATGATCACATTTTAATGTTTTGTTTGCCCCTGCAAGCGACTGGCCTTCAGGCTTTTTTAAATAGGAGACGAGGCAGGAGTCAATTTCAACTCGGTCCACCGAAGAAGTCAGTATTTCCTTACTCGATATGGCCGACCAATAAATGGTACCTGTGTCGACGCCAAGCAAATAGCGACCGTGGAGCAGGCTATCCAACTGAGTAAAATTTGTGATTTCCCCCGTTATATTCACTCGACCACTCACCTCTATATTCGCGCACTTTTCTCCCCCGGGACAGTGGACAATGTCTTGCAATATGCTGGTGACGTCGATCCGCAGAGGAAGATTATTATACAAGCCCAACCACTCCTTTTTGTTGCTCCAAGTCCCTCCAACTTCTACTGTTTCCAATGGTAAAAACACAGGCGGAATATAGAACAAGGATGTTCGCGGGAACTGATCGGCCAAAAGGACATTATATTTTTCATCGAAGACAAACTTCAACGTCTCGTCATTTTCTGGAAAGGCCAAAGCGTGCAGGTCCACATCTCCCCTTTTATTTCTAGTTGTGACCTCCACTAATACTTGACCCAAATTTTCATCCACTTTCTTTACGAGGGCCTCAACGTCGAAGGCCACTTCTTCAATTTTTTTATGAATCAGTTCGTTTTCCTCATACTTTCGTGTTTCAGAATAACTCAAGTAGGTTTGCGTCTCTCGAGAGCCTTCAACGGGACGGTAAAAGATCCCCTTTGAAAGCTGTTGATCACCAGTGGATCGAAGTTTACTCGCACCAGCGCAGCCACAGAGGCTCACACATCCAATTAAAAGCAGAATCCAGCGTCGCATGTATTTCCAAACGTTTAGAAATTAAACACCCATTAATTAAATTAATAATTACATGGGCTTACAAGCATAACATCAATTAACTCGATGCAGACCCGTCAAAACTCAAAAAAAAATGCAGTCACCACTTAATAGTGTTTCAGTTTGATACAAAGTTAATGGCCCACAGTTCGTTTAAATAGATTTGAGCAAACTCACCTGGCACAAACCTTGCCTATTAATAAGGTAGGCAATGTCAAATGGGGGACGGTCAATGAAACGCTATCAATCAATTTTTGCAATCAGTTTACTCTGTGCCACTTTGTTGGGTTGTGGCCAAGCGAGTACTCGTGGGCGACTACGGCACTTATGATGGAAGCAGCTGAGATATTCCTGATGTGTTAACAGACCCTTCAAGTGAAACGTGAACGGACGATTGGCATTATGTAATGGATTTGATGACATGGCTTACAAGTATGTCGGGTCTGAAGTGAGCACTTATGTCGACCCATTTTCCCAGGCCACCGATCTTAATCAAATCTTCGTCTGCAGATCACAAACTTACCGAGTGAGTTTTTAAATGGTAACAGTACAAAAATCGAATTGCGCCTTTGGCACGAACAGGTTCGCGTGGAAACATCTTCAATGCCCCGAGCCCTACTCAATTTCGCATTCAACATAAATCTTCGATATTATGTTGCGTTTTTAAATGACAAATACCTACTGTTTCAAGCCCAATTGATGCATCAGAATTTGACGAGATGACATTAGGTTTATTTCAAAACATTCAAGAATATCAAATGGTGTGCTACAGGGAACATATGGTGACAATAGCACCGACTTTTTAGAAGCCTCTGTATTTATCTTGCAAAACGTAACAATAAGTTATCAAGCGGTAGCGGTAAATATGTACCTTAATGGCTGGAGGAGCTGCTTTGGCGAGCCTGCTTTAATACCGCCTTTTTATGCGAATCCGATCAAATATAAAGAGACTCATGACTCCAACAACTTATTGTTACTCCACCCAAATTATAATCTCATGGGAAGTCGTCTTACCGACGATGAATTCTACCTGGAAACCAATTCCTTTTGCGAACAAATGCTCTAAGGTACGGACACACTTGTGCGGAGCACATGCTAAATAGTCTTAGCATGTGCTCCGCACAAGTGTGTCCGTACCTAGTGGGATGACTCCTGCACCACCTCTTCGGCCTGCAGGTTTTCACCAATCCGATATCGATCCAATAGGGATTTATCTTGCGTCGGAAACGAAAATAAGAGTGAGTGCGAATTTGATGGAGAATCCTCCACCGTTACAACGAGATACCAAAGGTCTGCTTCATATTCATCGCCAAAATCTCTAACAAAGGTCACCAAAATGTTACCCATGCCATCATCTCGACGCCAAATTTCATCAGCCTCTTCAACAGCCCGCTCTCGGAGTTCAGCGTACTCAGCAAAATCTTTCTCTGTGATATCTGATGAGCTCCGCACCACCATCATGGATTCATACAACCCGAGGGCCAAATCGTCCCCTTCGGTCAACGCATCTCCCATAATTGCCCCTGGAGGCACTTGCTCCATAGCGCGCGAGAACACCAAATCTCCATCCCTAAATCTCTCCACCAAGTCCAGGTCCGTACTTGGAAAGTGAAGGTAGATAAAACTCGGAATATCATCCGTCAGATACGTAACCGCCACATAGTATTCCAAATCCTCTTCATCTGGATGGGACTCTTCGCCCTCTTCCGACTTTACTTTTTTCAGCCTTTTCTTTTTAGCGGCTTCCTTTTCGAAGACTTTTAAATAGATGCAAACTGGGACATCGTTAATTAATGTTTCATTGTCCCGCCAGATTTCGTCCGGGTCCTCTAATGTTTCCGTAAGACGATGCTCGAACTTTTCAAAATCCTTCTCAGAAATATCACTGTCTTTTCGCCACTTGAAAAAGTTCTCCTCTAGCACTTCGATGTCTTTTTCAAAGTGTTTATAGAGCTCTTCTTCGCTGTGAAAAACCAAACCATTGTCTCGATCAATAACGATTTCGTTGGTCTTTTCAGCTTCTGATTTGGATTTTGCCATTGAGTACCTCACCTCTTAAGTTTATGGGGTGCCGACAAAGCGTGTCAACGGAGGTTATTTAATGTTGCACAAAGCAATAGTTAAGGGTCAAAATTAAAGAGGCTTAGGTGTAATTGTACCGAATGGATTCGGATCAAATTGAGGCAAAGAGCATTTGATACGCCATGGATGAGATCAGTTTACAAAACATAGAATATCTACTTTGTCAGTCCCTTAACGGATTACATCTGCTATGGGATCACAGCAACATTGCCCAGATATTAAGAGTTCCCACCGAAGATATCGACTTTTTCACACCACCTAATATTGAGCGCCTTGAAGACCTTTTTCACAATTTAATTAATAAAAAATCGTTTCATGAAAAACAGCTCTATTTGCAAAGCCTCGATCAAGAGTCCTATGAAATGTTACTTCGAGCTTACTTTCATATTCTTGATAACACTGCCATGATCGCAACAGAATATCGCCATTAAAAGTGTCAGCAAAAAATGGCACTTAGATCACCAGGCACCCATATAATCCCTCTATTTTTGGTTTGAGGCTGGCATTATCGTTGCACCTATTATCTGATTATGTTGGTCTTTTTAACTTTGATGATATTTCTAATGCCCCTTGATAATTGGGCTGATTTAACCTCTGTCAATTCACACATCTCTGTCCCCATTAATGCTCCCCTTAAAAAATGCGATACATCCTCACAAATCAAAGCCGATTTGAAGGCACAGATCTACCTAAATCAAATAGTCGATTTTATAACTCGCAAAAATGCAGACATCTTCCAAGGCTACTATTCTAGAGAAAATATTTGCATCGTACTCTCCAATGAAGCCCCTGGCATGCGAGTTATCAACAATTCAGGGACGATTTTAGTAAATCCAAAATTTATTTTAAGTCTAAAAAACGAATCGCAAATCATAGCCGTCCTTTCTCACGAATTGGGTCACATTATCAACAATCGAGGACGAAACCCTAGCAACCTTCATCGGGTACTCGCTGAAAACCTTGAATATAGAGAATTATACGATCACGCACTCTTTTTACTTCAGAAAAAAAATGAGACTACCTATGTCGCGGCTGAGCAATTACTTGAGCAAGTGAGAAGATTCGGGGACACAGACCTCATTAATATAATCCAAAAAGCCATAGACAATTTAGGATACTCCATTGCATCAAACTCTTCGTATTCATCTGCGATTTCTGCCAAATACCAGAATATTTTGATCGAAAATTCTTCCGTATATATTGAAGACGTCATTGAATTACTTGGCGGGCAATCAATTTTGGAAAATGATCTTGTCGCTAGGGCTCTTGAGAACTTGATAGCCGTTAGTGGTTATGAGGAAAACGATGAAATATCCATAATTTTTAATCAATTGGATCAGCTACAAAACTCAATTATTAGCAATCGCGACGTTGAAATGCTAGTAGAAATTGAAGGCGATATATCTGGATTTGGACTATTCGTCAAATCTGGTTTCAAACCTGAAAAGTATTACGAAAGACAACTTGAGTGGAGTCAAAGTCAATTCGAGGGGTATAGTGATGCAGAGTCATGTTTGATGGCAATAAAAACCGGCAGCCACATCCCAAACAAATATTTGAACCCTAACCCTTCTTACCCTAGCCCTTGTTGGCAAATATATAATATTGAAGTTCTTCAAAAAAACTTTTATAAAAAAGTTGCTCCCAATATCCTCGACAACCAGTCCGATGAGGTTAACTTTGAAACTTCTTTTGACGAAATTAAATCAGAGCTATCAATTTTTTTAAAACGATAAACTCAAACTCTTCTCTTTTAGTCGGAACAATAAATTATCCGCATTTGGGTTAGTTTGCCTTATAATTTTGTTTCGAAAGATAAACATCATAGGGCTCCAACAAAATCACTAACGGATGATAGCTTTTAACTGTTGCTACCATATCTCCGTCCTGTAAATACCATTGCAGGTCTCGACAGTAGAATTGTTTCCCATTGAACTCAACCGGAGTATCGAACACCCACTCGGTATGCTTTTCATGTAAACCTCTCAGCATCGTATAACTTGCCGTTTCCCCGGCAACTACTAACTTCACATTCACATTTGTTTAAAAATGTTTTCTACCAATTGTTTATAATTCACCAGATAAACCGTTGCGTCCCTGTTTCATTAGTCACATACGTTCTGGGTGCCGTGTACTTTAACGATTCTAAAAAGAGACTCACGACTGATTCTTTCCCCTTCCCTAAGAGGGCAGAATACCCGTGGGCATACAAGAGGCATCACAGGGTAGTTTGTCATAATCTTTGTTTCTTTAGGAAGACCCTGCTCCAAAACAAATGCATTGGGGGTCCACCTTACCCTCTTCATTTTTTACCGGAACAAGCTTCAGGTAACCGTTCTTCACCACATGGTATAGTGTTAAACATGCAGAACCCCAAGGGCCTCTCACACCATCGTAGATAGGCAGATCATTGGCTCCTTTAAAAATATCAGATGAAACTTTCAATTTGATGAGCTTCTTCTTGGGGACTTTCTCTTTCCAGTTCGAAACAACTAATCCTTCCACTGGAATCTGTTTATAACTACCATCGATGATCATAGGAACTCTTTTTGTTACTATCTGCGGTTCCTCTTCCTCAATGACTTTTAAATTATGAATGTTTAAGATAAGTTCAATGAGATCTTTACGAGGAACCCCCCGCCCTTTTTCGTCAGTATGGCTTAAAGTTCTATAGATCCAAGGATAGTCACCTACATTAACATTCTCAATGGGGCACTTATAGTTATCCAGTTGCTCCTGCTCCCACTTCACTACGTATTCATTAAAGAACACTTCAAATTGCCTGAAACTTGTGATTTCTACCCCTTCAATCTTTTCATTCGCCTCTGGTAAATTAAAATTTGGCCGAAACAATCCCAAAGGGTTGGACTGGGCAAATACATCTAACAAAAAAATTGAAACAAACAAAATAGACTTCGACATTTTTTAGTTCTCCAAAGGTAACGTCACCAGTTTAGGAACATAAGGTTGAATTAAAACTTCTAGAGGATTAAGACTTTTTACAGTGGCTTCCATGTTTCCGTGGAACAGATACCACCGAAAATCGTCACAATAAAAACGACTTGCATTATATTCAACAGGTTCTTCCGTTACCCTCTTGCCATGTTCCTTGTTAAGCGCTCTAAGCATATTAAACTCAATAGATGGGTTCACAATTTCCAATTTTACATCTAACTGCTTAAACATATCTTCTACCAGCTGACGATAGGACACCATGTACACTTTTTGGGTGTCCCTGTTGTTTCGTACATATCTTCTCGTCGCACTCACCTCCAAGGCCTCTAACAGTGCGTCCCGCTCAATTTTTCGTCCATCAGGCAAAGGGCAGTTGATTCTAGGCCGAATCAGGGGCATGGCCGGATAAGGCGTCGCAATTTGTTCCTCTTTTGGGAAGTATTGCTCGAGAACAAATGCATTAGGGATCTCCACTCCCGCTTCGTCTTTTTTTGGAACTAGCTTTAAGTCCCCATCTCTCAAAGCATAATGAAGCATATTACAAGCAGAAGTCGAAAAGTCATGCCACTCGTAAAACCTTGGCTCCGCTCGAGCACCCTTGAATACATTTGAAGATACTTCTATAGATTTAAATTCCTCTTTTGGAATCAGCTCCTTCCACTCAGTAACAATCCTTCCACTTGTTGAAATTTTAGTTACTCCACTTTCACTAGAATAGTTAGTTGATTGACCAATTGACATTTTGTTCAATTCACCTTTTTTCGATTTATAATTAATTTGGATTATGGATGGATCTCTCTGAACTATTACTCGAAGATTGTGTATGTTTAAAATAAGCTCTATTAAGCCTTCATGGGTTTGTGGATTTGTTAAGTCTCTGGTGCCGTACATGGTTTGGAAGATATAGGGGAAATCCGCCTCTTTAACATCTTCAATTGGACATTCAAACTTTTCGAGCTGTGCCGCTTCCCAATCTCTGGTGTAAACATTTGGACCAAATGCAAACTGCGAGTAATGTTGGCCCTGATTTTTTTCTTCTTCACCTACATATATGGGTCGAATAAGACCATCTTGGGTTGAGTGCGACAGGACTCCCATAAAGAAAACAGAAATAAACAAAATAGCCTTCGGCATTTACGGACCTTAAAAAAGAAGATTTGTTTGATACCTATAGTATCATTTAAAGAACTTCTTAACAAAATCCACAGGTCTAAATATCAAACTGATACACTTTTACTCATTAATATTAATAGCGACCTTTTTTGAATTTGCTCAGACGGATATCGTACAAAATATTGGACTCAGGCATTTTACCTTTGACCGCCAGTGGGAGACCGACGAGTGTTGATACGGCGACTGTTGTTTTTTCCGCCTGGTCTTCGCTCAAGTAGACCAGGTTTGGTAACCCCGATACTTCGTATCCCGAAACCCCACCACTGGATGCCCGGCGGGTTTTAATATGTTTTAGATAGGATTGATAATCCATTCGCTGGTATTCAGGCAGTGGGTCCAAAGACAGGTGCGCCGTCGTAATCAGCGCAAACGCAACGTTGTGCGTGGGTTTTTGGATTTTATTTAGCAAGGATTGACTTTCGTTCAGGCTAAACGAACTTAACACTTTCTCAAACCTTTCTCTTTTATTTTTATCAAACTTTGAATCTACAATGACATGGATATTCCCACCTGAGATTTTTTTAATCCAAATGATCACCTCGCCGTCGATTACTTTACTGCCTCGTTTGAACTGTGCCGAGTACTTGAACCGATCCCCAACTCGCAAAGGTCCGCGCCGAATGATTTTCTCAAAGTTACTTGGCGATGTGGCAAAGGTATCGACGTACTCCTGAACTTCTTTTCGCCTTTCGATATCTTTACTTTCTTCTTTTCTCAGGTCGACTAGCAACTCTTGGTTTTTTACCTGCAATCGGGCCATATAAAAATTCATGTATATTGCTGGGGCAACAACAACGATCCCAGCAACACATTTTACCATATATATAAAATACGATTTTTTCGGCTTCCCAATAAAACTTTGGACAAACCCAAATGTAGCCCACACGGCAAGAGTTGCGGCCACAGCTTGGTTCCACATTTCAAAAGTTAAAGAAAAATACATGACCGTTGTGAAGGTCATCATCACATAGCTTAAATAACTTGAAAGCTTTGCAGGGGATAAATTTATTTGAAATTTCTTAGCATAAATATCCAGTATTAAGCCAACAACAAAAAGCAACGCTAATTGAAATAGCGTTGCCCTCAACACAAAAATGAGCTCCATATTTATGAGTGAGCTGCATGTATAAGTAGAAGCAAAAACCAAAAACACAGTAAAGGGCACTTAGAAATACAGAACCCTCCCATGTACAGTTTTTAAAAAAACTATTAGGGCGGATGAGGCCGTTTAAAATCACCTGAGGCCAATTCCAGATCTCATGCTCACGATATATCTTCATTAATTAAAATATCGGTTTTTAATTGAGCTCGACAAAGGTTTGGAGGTGAAAAAGTTGAGAAAAACAAAAGGCCGTGTATGTTTTTGAAACAGATCGAAAGGAAGCTATTTGTTCTCACCCATTTTTTCTCTCGAAAAGATATCAACAAATTTTAATTTAGCTTCTAACCCAAAAAGATCAAGCAAGCGAATCATGACATCTGTTCTAGGAACAACTTCACCCAGCTCAATTCTTTGATAGGTTCTAAAGGATATACCTACCCGTTTTGCCACTTCAGACTGCACCATACCACTTTCAATTCGACAGGTCCGAATTAAATTTGTAATAGACTGCTTAATATCACTCATTACAAAGTCGCCAATCCTCAATCTCAACGACATCATTCACCGATCTCATACTTTTTTATTTATATGCTATTTTTTTATTAAACAATCACTTACACGAAGAACTATCTCCAAAATCACACATCAAAAATTTCTTGAATGCCAATTTTGACGTGCATTTGCGGCATTTAGAGACAACTTGTCAGGGCGCCTGTAAAGCGTGACCCATTAAGTCTCAATGCTGGTCAGCCGATAATTAATTAATGAAGCAAAATATACTTTTATTTTTGATTCTACTATTACCTTCTGTGAACTCACTGGCTGACTACAGAGCCTTTCAGCTTCTCATCATCAACCCACAGACGGGCACAGAAAGAACAATATTAAGTACACTTGATGACATTCAGTTTCCTGAATACTATGCACTTCGACCCGGAGAAATAATTCAAATAAGTGACACCTGGATGTGTTATAACAACGCCAGCTATTTTAAACCCATTTGTAACAATCCCCGCCAAGCTGAGTAGATTGCAAAAGTCTAGGCAATATCTACCCTCGACCGTAGTCATAAATGTTTTCTATTGAGCTGAATCCGGCGCTAGTAGATAAATTCCGTCAATCTCACATGCTAAAATAAACACATGGCAAACGATGTGAATTTTGCAAGACAACGCAATCAAAATGATCTGCAACAGCTGAACGATCAGTATAGAAGTAAGCGTCAAGAGGTCATTGAGCAACACAACCGTAATTTGCAACAAATCAAAGACAGCAATGCCACACGTGAAGCCAAAGCTCGAACTAGCGGCGCTGCTGCAGTTAACCACATCAAATCGCAGTCCAAAAAAAAGATCGAAGCTCTGCAGGAACAACATGATTACAAATTAAGAAATTTGAAAGATGCCTATTCAAAGCAAATAAAAAACCAAAAAGAAACTGGACAGGGCCAAATTGAACAATTAAAGGCCGCCCTTGAAACCAAGGAGGAAAATGTTGAGGCCTCAATAGCACGCACTCAACAGAGAGAAAAGCGGGTTCTCGAAAACTCCCAAAAGAGAATGCAGGAAGTTCAAGCTGACCAAAACAGACATATAAACAACTATCGTAAACAGCAAGCAGAAAAAATAGAACATATCAGTACAGAATCCACTCGGAAGATCGATACGACTAAAAAGAAATCAAACGCTGAGTTACGAGAAATTAATGAAGCCCAACAAAAACGCATTAAAGAGCAAAGCTCAAAATATCAAAATCAATATGAAAAACAACGCATTGAAGGCCTTGAAAGGATCAATGATTTGCGCGCCAAACATGGGCAACAATCTGAAATTGAGCGCCTTGAGTCCAACCAGAGAATTTCTAATTTAAAAACAAGAACTCGTGAAGAAGTTGCCAAGACCAAAAAAGAAAATGAATTCAAATTAATGAGTCTACAAGAAAAAAATGACATTCAAATAAAACACGAACAAGAGCAATCCCGATCCGAAATAGAGCGTATTCAAAAAAACTACCGTAACGAATTCAAGAGAAGCCATCAAGAAGGCGAACAAAAACTAGTGCTTCAAGAAAAGCAATACGACCACAAGTTTGAAGAGCAGAAAAAACTCCACGAATCTGAGCTGAACGAACAAAAGAAGCGGCAAATCGTAGAGCAAGAGCGATCCGCCAAATTACACAGAGAAAAGATGGCGAGACAGGACCAAATTTTTAGTAAAGAGTTGGCCAATCAGAAAAACGAATTTGATCGAGTGTACTCGACGAACAAGCAATTGCAGAGTAAGGCGCTCCGGCAACAAAAAGATCGATATATCGATGCCGTAGTCCAACAAAAAGTGGACCTCATGAAAGAACATGCCCCTTACCAGGATTCTACAGAAGACCCTTTTTATCGCCTGCAAGGCCTTGGTAATTCACTAACAGAACAAGCTAGCGGGTATGTGTTTGAGGTGAATATTCCAGAACACGAAAAGGACAACATTGATGTCTTTGTTAAAGAGGATAAATTAGTGGTCTCAGGGAAACGTCGATTTAAAGATAAAGTCACAAAAGATGGACGTACTTTGGAAACCAATAACTATCAAACTTTTCGCGAAGAAATTCAGCTGAATCATCCCGTTTCAGAAAAGCATATCAATCGTCATTATGAAAACGGTCAATTGAGTGTTGTTATTCCAAAGTTGGGTACAGTAACAAAAAGACAAGCGACTGATATTGCGCAAATTCACCGAGAAAATATAGCTAAATGGGAAACCGGCTCTCAACTTCCAGAGCCTGAGGTTAACAAGGATCTATTAATTACCAATGAGGCAGAAGGTTAATTTAAGCTTTTCGTGGTTTAACCAGGCCACTGACTTCTCGTACCATGAAGTTCAGTCTTTTTTGAAGCTCGGTAACTTGAGCTAGGTTCGCCTTAAATTGACCAAGAACATCCTGACCTGATGACGCAGGAGCTGGCTCTATCCTCGATTTTAGAGGCATTGGCTTTAATGAAACGAGTTGGGTGGTCTGTTTCTGCATTTTATCTCCTGCTCAAAGTCCGCTAAACAAGTTAGCGTGCGGTTAAAAGTCTATCCATGTTTTGTTAGCAAAAAAACTTAAATTAACTTACATTCACGGTTTCTGATGCTCCACGCGATCCATATTGGAACTTATTTCACACTCAATACTCGCAACTTAAGGATTCCAGGTCGATTTCAGCCACCAACCTTCTCTCCTGACCGCGTGCGAGCTGGGGATACATTACACTCCCCGTCTCTTCAACATGGGCTAAGCCCAGCGCGTGGCCCATTTCATGAATTAATAAACTCTCCAAGTCCACGTAGAATTGAGGGGTTTTCACATCCACAGAAAAATTAAAATACTCATCATTTAATAAGATGTCGGACTCGATGATTTCCGTTCCACGCCAACGCACACTGGTTCTTGCCTGTTCACGAATATTGTCGTTATCCCATTGGCTCAATAGATAAATCATTGAAATGTTGTCGCGTCGGTCGTTGATATCGCCGGCCACACCTTCAATTTCAATGCGAATGACTTCTCGGCCAATGGCTTCGTTCCATTTTTTGGCCGCTTCACGAATTATCATATAATAATCTTGTGGAACTGATTCATGGACATAGAAGTCCAAGGTTCGACTCCCCCAAGATACCCGTTGTTCATAGGAGTTCTGTACGAAATTACAAGAGGCTCCGGATGGATCTCTTTTTGACAGGCCACCACACCCATTGCCAAAAATATCAACGAGGTGATTCGCAATAGGTACTTTAATTTCAAGCTACAGGGACGTCGGCTCATTGGTTTATCTCCTGCCCTTACTTAGAGCAAATTGGAAACCAACGAGCCAGATTTTAAACGGCTGATATTATTGACTTTTTTGTAAGTGCCGGAATCGTACTGCAAATGAGCAGTGTTTGACAATTTACGGAGGCACCCTTGAAAATGGCGTTTTAAATTGAGACAAACATCTAAGTGTCTGTAATCACTATGTTTATCTCCGTGACCAAACTGTAAACACCCTGAGCGACCAAAAAGGCCGACTCCCCAGGCCCCTTTTTAAAAGGTACGGACACACTTGTGCGGAGCGAGTGCAAAATCGCCTTAGCGGCTGCTCCGCACAAGTGTGTCCGTACCTTTTAAAGAGTTTTGAGGTACTCGATAATAGCTTTTTGTCCTCCAAAGGAATATTGGTAGAGAAGTCATGCCCCTCACTGGAGTGCCCCTCGCGCTTCGTATAGTAGACCTGTCGATCTCAAATATAGCTTTTCGCTTGAGGTTTGCCCGGCCGAGGGCTGAATTCGGGAGAGTTAGCCCCATGGCCACCTCGTCGAAGCGCTCCCGCTCCTGCGTCTTCCAAGGAGAAGACCTCTGGACGCTCTTCAGGTGGAGAGAGCAGACTCAACATATTTGGAACAGAGGCATTATGAAGATAGGGAAATCGTGACCAAACCCTTCGAGCCGTGGAGCAAAAAGCCCTCTTGCTTGAGATTGCGAAATAGAATGTCACTTAATGGGTTTGAATCGACACGAGAATTGAACTCTTCATTGTTGCCTTCCAGGCGATCGTAATCGGTTTTAACATGCTTCCAATTGACGAATTGGGGTGGCTCATAAATAGGATATCCGTTTTCGTCCTTTTGATATTCTCCGTGGCATTTAGCACAGGTCTGATTAAAAATTGTTTTTCCTTTGGCTGCCATTTCGCTATCGATAGAAAATGGATATTTGGGCGGTAGAAAGTCTTCAAAGGCTTTTTCTGCCGCAACAGCCTTCGGATAATATTCGCGAACCGACTCTA
This sequence comes from Bdellovibrionales bacterium, assembly GCA_041391465.1. GTDB lineage: Bacteria > Bdellovibrionota > Bdellovibrionia > Bdellovibrionales > UBA1609 > UBA1609. The sequence continues at coordinate 32,417 of JAWKNX010000018.1, read as the reverse complement.
CAGTTTGCCCAGCAGCCAATTCCACGGCCACAGCCCATCCCAATTCACTGCCGTTGCCGTAGCCGTCGCAAAACTGACCCACTTTTCTTTTTCTCCGTAGCCCCAAAGAAATGGCACCTTGACCTGACCCCGAGGAGTGGTTTCCGGCAACTCTTCGCCTCTCACCCGATAGAACCACCCTTTAATAAAAGAGACCGGGACCAACCCTTGAGTGAGGTTCCCTACTTTTTTATTAGACAGATATTCCGAAAAATAAAGAGCCGCTTGCTCTACATCTTTATAGGCTTCTGATTTCTCTTTATTTTTTTGCCAAATACCTTCCACCACTTCTCGAGGCGATTAAGATCTTTGGCCATGCGGACAACGTCTACATTTTTTGAGCCCAGCCCAACTATAAATTCCCCAGCGGCTTTTCCGCTATGGCAAACAACACATCCAACAGCACCCACATCAAAGTCTTCATACCTAACGGTGTTGAGTCCATAAACTCCGTTTTCCCCAGAAATAAGTCCCCAACGATTTTGAATAAACTTTGCCGGATCCATGGAGGAAGCGCCGGGCTCAATTTTATCCAATTGCTTTTGATAAACATGAATGAGGTCCGGCGACATCATCATGCCACGACCTTTATGAAAAAAGTGAAGCTTAAAAAGACTCGGTGGCCAAGTTATGTTTCTCTTGTCGATCTGAAGTTTCGTTGGCTGCGGCACTGCAACTGATTAGCAAAATGAAAATAATTTTTTGAATTTGGTTTTTAACCACTGATTCACCCCGTTATAGAAAGTTCGTTGGTTATGAATATTCTTGTCCTGGAAGGGGCCTGTTGAAAGGATCAGCTGGATTTCTAGACTAAAGACAGACAGCGAGAGAGTACGACATGTTCATTGAACATCGCTTTTAATTATAAATTTATCTTATACAAACCATGATCAAAACGAACAGAAAGGATTACAGGGTGTCGTTTCGCTCCAGAACCCCGATCCATCCTTATATTTAAAGCTTATAACTCACCTTGTTTGGACTTCAGGTCAGAATGACACCAATAAAGTTGGCCCCGGGCTTGCTCTATAAGGTCAGTAACTTACCGGCTCGCACCACAATCGTGGAGTCCTGCAAAGAGCCACCAGCCCACCACAATCAACCCACCACCGCCAGGAAGGGGAGCAAGCTCCCCGGCCTCCTGCTGCCTTTTTAATTTTCTTGTTATTAATCAACAGAAAGTCGGTACCCGACTCCGCGAACAGTTTGAATATCATCTCCGCAGCGGCCGAGTTTTTTACGCAAAGAGGCCATGTGCACATCGATGGTTCGATCTGTTACGTTTAAATTTCCCAGTGCCGTCTCACGCAATCGATCACGAGAGAGCACCTGTCCTTTTTGTTTTAAAAGCTCACTGAGAATTCGAAACTCTGTCAAAGTCAGGTGTATTTCTTCGCCATCTAATTTTACAGAGTGGGATTTAAGATCCACAGAAAGACCTTTGTTTTCAAGCGTCGAGGAATCTGCGCTGGGCTCTGTACTTACCCTTCGAAGTACCGCCCGAATTCGAGCTCCTAATTCTTTTGGCAAAAAAGGTTTCACCAGGTAGTCATCGGCCCCGGTTTCTAGGGCTGCCACTTTTTCGTCTTCACCGGCGACTCCCGTTACCATGATAATGGGAAGTGATTTGTAATCCGCGTAAGTCCGAATTGATTTTACGAGCTCGACACCGCTTTGCCCCGGCATTCGATAATCCATCAGTAAGATATTGGGCTCAAAAGATTTCAATGTATCAAAAAGTGTTTCACCGCTTGAGATTGCAGTGACTACGAAACCTTCATCCTCTAGTACTGTAGATAAATATTCTCTAACGGCCTGCTCATCATCGACGATGAGAACTTTAGTTTGCGCCATGAATTCGCCTTTCCACTCAATTGGAATGCTTTAATTGTAAATACATTGTTAATGATACCGAGACCTTACAAGGTAAATCAACCCTCTTTTATAGAGAGAACACCTACAGGTCTTGTTTAATTCGTATCACTCGACCAATAGCGGGAGGCTGTATTATGTATCGTTTGCCACAGAACTCACAATGAGCTTGAATCGGCTCATTTTTAGTCTGCATTTCAACGAGCTCTTCGAGCGGGAAAAGTTGCAAAGAAGTCTCAAATCGATGCTGATTACACTGACAACGAAACTCAGCAATAGCATCACATTCTAGATTTTTTAAATCATCGAAGCCTTTAAAGTACACTTCAAAAATCTCTTGCACGTTTAAATGATTTTTAACGAGCTCCGTGATGGCCGGTGCCTGTTTTAAGTTGCTTTCAATCTGCACAATGGAGTCTTCATCCGCATCCGGCATCATTTCAACATAAAGACCCCCCGCACTGGTAACTCTTCCGTACTCATTGACTCCAACGCCTAAAACAATCGCTGAAGGAATTTGATAGGAGGCTGTCATAAAAAAAGTGAGATCTTCTGCAATTTCACCGGATTGGATTTGCACCACACCCTGCTGCGGCTCCGCGAATTTTTTTGATGTTCGAACCACAGTGAGAGGGCCGTGACCAATCGCTTTACCTAGGCTCAGCGGCTTACTCGGAACATAGGGGAGTTGAAGTTGTGGATGGGTACAATATCCCCGCATTTGGCCTTTGTAGTTGGCCTCACCAAAAACTGTTCCTAAAGGTCCATCCCCGTTAAAATGAACACTGATTCGCCCCTCATCATCATCCAGCATAATGGCCATCAGCCCCGCCCCCATCATGGCCCTACCCACTGCAATACTTGCCAACGGATACGAGTTTTGGAGGGATTGCAATTGACCGACCGCTTGAGTCCCGTCCACGTAGCAGGCTCGAAATCCTCCTGAGAGAGAGATGACCTTTTGATAGCGAGAACGACTTTCTGTTTTTACCATAAATAAACCTCAAAATCTCATGTGATTTCAAAGGGTTATGCAGTGCTTCTTCATCCAGCATTGCTGCAGCCAATAATTGGACTTTACCCCTTTAATATTCTTGCCTTTTTCATGGATTAATCCCAATACTGCAACTGTTTTTTCCTTTTCAGTGGGGGTAGATTCCGTGGAAACCGAAACTCAGTCGTCTAAATCGAGGTTTTTTCGTAAATCCAGTATTCCGGCTCAGAAAGAAGGGGCTATGTCGCATTTAACAAACAACTCGGATGTAAACAACAATCAGCAACAGATCACTCAGTTTGGTAGAGAGATCTTCTCCGCAGCCGAAAAAGCGCCGGCCAAAGGAGGGTTTTTTCGCAAGGACTGGTGGTATGGGCGTATCATGGAATGGAGCATGCAAAACGAAGATTTTAAAACGCGCATGTTTCGCTTTGTCGATGTTTTACCTACGCTGAACTCCAACCAAGAAGTCTCTAAACACATTAAAGAATATTTTAATGATTTACAGGGCAAAGGTGCCGACATTGCCAACATTTTTAACGTGGGCGTGGGAGTGGGAGCACTGGCTCCAGGGCTCATGGCAAAAGCCATTCGCAAAAATGTGCAACAAATGGCTAAGATGTTTATCACCGGTGAGAACCCAAAAAGTGCACTGCCCATTTTGAAATCCCAACGAGCTAACAACATCGCGTTTACCGTTGACCTCTTAGGTGAAGCCACCCTGTCCGAAAAAGAAGCGATCGATTATCAAACTCGCTATACAGAAATCATTAATTGGATCAGTAAAGATGCTGAGAGCTGGACACACAACCCCCTCCTCGATGAGGATGCCATGGGCAAAATCCCCAAAGTCAATGTGTCGGTAAAGCTCACCAGCCTTTACTCGCAAGTGAATGAAAAAGACTGGCAAGGTTCCATCGAAACATTAAAAGAGCGTTTAAGACCGATTTTTTATTTAGCCAAAGAACGCAGTGTTTTTATCAATATCGACATGGAATCCTTTCACCACAAGGATTTAACTTTTGATGTATTTAAACAATTACTCATGGAGCCTGATTTTAAATCTTATCCCCATTGGGGAATCGTCCTCCAGGCCTACCTGAGAGACTCTTATGCCGATGCTGAAAAACTGGTCGCATTTGCCAAAGAACGCGGGACTCCATTTAGCATTCGTTTAGTCAAAGGTGCTTACTGGGATTACGAAAATATTGTCACTAGCCAAAAAGATTGGCCGATCCCGGTTTACACGAATAAACAAGAATCAGATGCAAATTACGAAAAATGTGCGCGATTGCTTTTGGACAATTGCCCACACATTAAAGTGGCATTAGCCTCTCATAATGTTCGTTCTTTGGCTGCTAGTGCTTGCTATGCGGAGTCGATTGGGCTTGCGAAAAATGCTTTTGAAATTCAAATGCTTTACGGGATGGCCGACGAACTCAAAGCCGCCTTTGTACAAAAAGGCTATCGTGTACGTGAGTATGCCACCGTAGGTGAACTGATCCCTGGAATGGCTTATTTAGTAAGGCGTCTCCTTGAAAACACTTCTAACGAATCGTTTTTACGATCTAAATTTGTTGAGGGTGCGGAACTGGAACAGCTGATGCGTGACCCAAGTGTTGATCTCGCAGTTTCCACTGGCAAACATCAACTGGAAAAAGAGTTTCACAATGAAGCCCCATTGGATTTTACTGAGCCTGAGCCACGTGAAAAAATGCACGCCGCCCTCGAGGAGTGGAAGAAGAATCTCGGTCAAACATACCCGGTAATTATTAATAACAAGCCTGTAACCACTGACCGGACAATTACGCGAGAAAATCCGTCTAAAAAAGACGAAGTGGTCGGCCATATCGGTATCGCCGGCTGTGCGGAGGCTGAAAAAGCTTTGGTCGATGCGAAGGCGGCATTTAGGGGGTGGGCCGACACGGATCCTTTAGAGCGAGCAGCTCTTGTAGATCGGCTGGCCGAATTAATTTTAAGAGATCGATATAAACTTTCAGCTCTAGAAGTCCTTGAAGTGGGCAAGCCCTGGGCTGAAGCAGATGGCGATATTATAGAGGCCATTGATTTTTGCAGATATTACGCCAAAGAAATGCGTCACCTCGCCCAACCCGAGAAAATCGGAAAAGTTCTCGGCGAACACAGCCATTATATTTATGAACCGCGTGGGGTTTCGCTTGTAATCGCCCCCTGGAACTTCCCGTTGGCGATTCTTACTGGAATGGTCACCGCTAGCATTGTCGCTGGTAATACCGTCATTATGAAGCCGGCAGAGCAGAGCTCTATTGTGGCACATGAGCTGATGAAACTTCTGATAGAGGCCGGTCTTCCTGCCGGTGTTGTACAGTATGTGCCTGGATTGGGTGAAGAGATTGGTGAGTTTCTCACCGGCCATAAAGACATCGATATGATTGCGTTTACCGGCTCAAAACAAGTGGGCCTACATATCATTGAAAAAGCCGGTCGCACTCAATCCGGCCAAAAAATGTAAAAAGATGTATTATAGAAATGGGTGGCAAAAACGCTCTCATCATCGACAACGATGCCGATTTAGACGAAGCCGTTGCATCCACTGTTTATTCGGCATTTGGGTTTCAAGGTCAAAAATGCTCCGCTTGTTCGCGAGTAATTGTTCTTGAAGAAGTCTATGAGCCGTTTGTTGAACGATTGGTTGAGACGACAAAGAGTATAAAGCAATCTTCTGCAGAAGATCCATCGGCTTATCTCGGTCCCGTAGTTGACCAAGAGGCGATGAACAAGATCCTCACTCACGTTGAAAAATCACGAAGTTATGCCAAAGTTGCTTATCAGGGACCGCGCATTGAAGGGGGATACTATGTTCCTCCGACTATTGTTGTTGATGTAAAGCCCGATGATGAAATCGCCCATACGGAATTGTTTGGACCGGTTTTGGCAGTCATAAAAGTTAAAGACATTGAAGAAGCCATTGAGGTCGCTAATAACACTGAATATGGTCTGACAGGCGGATTGTTTTCAAGAAGCCCGGGTAACATTGAACTCGTAAAAAAGAAGTTTGAAGTGGGTAATTTGTATATCAACCGCTCGATTACTGGTGCAATTGTTGATCGCCATCCTTTTGGTGGTTTTAAAATGTCAGGTGTTGGTAGTAAAACCGGTGGCCCTGATTACTTGAAACAGTTTATGGAGCCTCGAGTGATCACTGAAAATACCATGCGCCGTGGATTTGCTCCAGCCGAGGAAGAATAAACTGGCAAAAATGTAGCGGAATTAACTTCCGCCACAAGGATTTTTTATTAATTTATAAAGGTATGCCCCAAGTTTATCCGCTTGATCTTCAAGCTGTGATTGTCGACTCACTGTAATTGTGATTGTCCAGCGATTATGTCCCTTTAACTTTCCTGGGAAAATGTCCCGTCAGTGATTGCAGTAAGTTGCATTCGAGTCCTAATATTTATGTTTCAACTGAATAGACTTACGTCGAGATGAGTTCTGGTTTTATTATATAAAATTATCCCGAAAGTCTTGATTTGATATTGATCGATATATAAATGGGATCATATCCGATTAGAATATAAACATGAAAAGTCTAAATATTATTATCGGTCTGTGTGTATTTATAGGATTACTGAGCACCTCGCATGCTCAAGATTCAAAATGTGATAGTTCTAGCGGTGCAAAATGTATAAATGTTGATCCTGTAGATCTTTGTTGGGAGAGAATGCAGAGGGACTTATTTTTGGAATATGAAAACCCAGGTTCCAGTAATAGCAAATATGTACCCACAAAACGGGCGGCTCTAATTCAAACAGGCTCAGGGTATAACTTAATTTGGAATGAAACATCTGGCCAAGGAGCAAATGCCTACAGAGACCCAGGGGTGAATGTTTTTGGTATGCGCGGAAAAGCAAATGTAAGAATACCTAATTGTAGGTCCACATCTAATGAAATTGATGACCGGCTAGAGAAGAACATGACTCGTTATATTGCCGACTTCATTGCACGCTCAAAATTAAATGAAACCAATTTTAATGAAAATCATTACGAATATTATCGGCGTTGTGCCCAACTTGATGGATTGCATTGGCTTCAAAATGTTGAGGTAACTAATAAGAAGGGGAAAGGGTATTTTCCTTTTCAGCCGCGAATTCCCGTATATGACAACAATTCAAATCCATCTGGCGCAGTACGATAAAAGCTATGCCCCCATTTTCTTCCTTTCCAGATTAATAGGCTTCCCTGTGACCCTATGCTCGTGGAGGTGGTCAAAAAGCCCGTGGATTTCCTTGTAGAACTCAAAGTAGAGTTTCTAGTCGTATGTCCGCTCAATTCTTCCTTTAGCCTCAAGTCTATTCGCAAAGATCAGCTGGATGCCAAGGTCTTCGCTTGCTCTGGCAAACTGGCAAACTGGCAAACTGGCAAACTGGCAAACTGGCAAACTGGCAAACTGGCAAAAAAATGTAGCGGAATTAACTTCCGCCACAAGGATTTTTTATTAATTTATAAAGATATGCCCCCAGTTTATCGGCTTGATCTTCAAGCTGTGATTGTCGACTCACTGTAATTATCGCCTGCACTTCTCTTAAAGATCCCATTGCTATCGAATAAAATCGAGCTTTCTCTTTTCTTGAAGGTTTACCTGAACCTTCAGCGAGATTAAGAACAATGCTTAGTGAAGCTCTCTCAAATTGGTTTTTAATTGGACCAGTTAATTTAATCTTCTCACAATCTTCATAAAACGAAAGTGCGAGTTGATAGGTTCTGAATTACACTTTCACTTGGCCGGATATAAACCCGCGGTGGTTCTTTTTAAAAGTTTGTTTTAAGAAGTATTTTTTGTAAGCCAATACTGCTAGTGCCGCTAGCGCACCAGTAATGTCACCACCCAAGTGAGCGGTGTAAGCCACTCCGCCCACAAAGGTTTCGCCCAAGTAACCCGATAAATCGGTCATGGCCCAGGCCACAAAAGCCACCCACGCCGGTAGGTAAACAAAGCCCGCGTAACCACGAATGGGAATAAATAACCAGTAAATGTACTTAATAGGTCTTTGCCACAAATAAACACACAAAAATGCCATGATTCCGCTCACGGCAGCACTGGCACCGACAAGCGGAACGGTAGAAACTCCACTCCATAACACAAACACTCCAGCTCCGATAAACCCAGAGCCTAAGTATATTAGTAAAAGGGCCAAGCTCCCGCAGAGTCGCTCTATAAAAGCACCAAAGAACATAAGAAAAATCATATTCGATAAAAAGTGCATCAGATCCGCGTGAACAAACTGATACGTGATCCACGTCATGGGAGAGAGTTATTATAGCTCACTCCTAGTAAATAGCTCGGGTGTTCAACTCTTGAGTTAAGAATGGTTTTAAATTTATTGCGCCAAAAATCAAATGCCACAGGGTCTTTATAAGCCATATTCGCTGAACCCACGTTGACAAAATCAGGGTCCTTCATGGCAAACGTTGCCATCATTAAAGAGCTCTGTTTATAACCCTTTTGCACCTGCCCAGCTAGATCAATAGTAAATTGATCATAGAACGATTTATTCTTTAAAACATAATCAGCATAAATCTTACCTTGCATACTCATTAGCGCCACATCGCTGGTCTGTAATTGCCACTCACGATCTAACCGGCTGTTAATGTCGTAGCTCGATAAATAAATTAATAAATTCACCGCAAAAATGGACCACGTAATAGGAGCCTTAAAAAAAAGATTTAAAACCGTTGAGGAAGGGAATTAAAAATGGAAATATCACAGCTGACTCCCTTTAAATTTTTTATTTAACAATTCGCCAACGCGTTGGTACTCGTCGGTACTGGCTATTTTTCGATTCGATGCGGGCTCATCATCCGGACGAGACAGAACTTCATAAGCCCGTAGCTGTCGTCCCGCCTTATAATTGGCGAGAACCAAATTCTCTTTAAATTCCGGGTTTAATGAGTTCTGTCGACTAATTATTCGATCCCCCAATTTAGCTGCGAGCTCAAACGAGCCAAGATCATAATAGTTTTTCACCAGCTGCTGCCCCGTTCGTGCCCATGCCAAACTATAAGGAGATTCACGCCAAGCCTTTAACAGCACTTCTCGTATTTCAGGTCGATCACCAACATCCAGACTGAGTCGATACATGATCTCCTGTCGAAACACTTCATTCATTTCAGTGGATCGCATCATATTAAACAGGTCGTTCTGATATTCTTTCATCTTGCCGCTCTGTCGTCGGCGCGCCACCATCATGAAAACTTGCGCATCGTCGAGAACGCTTTCTCGAATCAGAGGCATGTAATCCACATTCTCCCCTTGCTCACACTCGTTGGTTTTAATATGGGCCATTGCCACTCTCGGCATGAGTAAAAGTCGTCGCTCTTTCGAAACGGCTTGTTTTAAATTCTGGCAGGTCTCACCTGCAGCGTAGCTACAACTTCTTGCCAACTGTTCTGAGCAAATCCAACCCGTAAGATAGGGTTTTTGCTCCCCGGTGATTTCTTTAAGGGCTTTGCTTGTCATTGTTTCGGATTCTTTGTATTTTTGCACACCCCAAAGAGCTCTCGCCTTCACTCCAGAAAAATATCCACCGAGTTTTGGAAACCCCTGAAGTTGATCAACCAGTGCATTGGCCATATTAAAATCATTGGTGCGTAAACTGTGTTGGAGGGCCCATACTTTCAAGTAGGATTGACTGTCGTCCGCAGCTAGTAGGGACTTTTTAAAAGATTCCCATTTTTCAGTGGTCGGTTGCTCTAACAGTTCTGTAATATTGCACACCTTTGAGGTTTTATCGTTGCGACAAACGCCATCAAAATATTTATCAGAGAGTTCACTTTGATTTCTATGCACCAGTGATTTTGCAAAATAGATCGTCGACAATTTCGCATCGGTGTTGAAAGCCATCTCTGCTTCCGATTCGAGACAAGTTTCGTCGATCTCATCGCCGGCAAAGAGTGTGATGGCCACTTGCAATCGGTTGGCTTTTCTACCGCTATTTTGAGTCCAACTTTCAAATGCTTCAGTGACTTCTTCACACAGAGCGCTGTTCGAGGCCACGTTGGGTTTAGGGGTATTTTGCTGCTCCCAAAGGCTTGAGCCCACTTGTAGGACCGGTACGGCAAATATAAGGGTGATTAACATGATAAATGCTGAATACATTCCACGGGCAAAAGACATTTCAATCGGATGTGGGGTAAACACTTCCCCTTTTGTATTGACCACCACTGTTCTCGCAATACGATCATGCATAGGGCGTTGCAAGTAGTGATTAAAAATCGCCAAGTGGGGTAAAAACATCATGCAGGCCTCTACCATCCAAACTAGAGTGCGTAGAGCATAACTCAAAACATGAACATCTTTTTTTGGATCGATATGTACAACCTCTAAGTTAAACAACATTCGTCCGGGGGTGGCACCATATAAAACTAAAAATAAAAAGTGATAAAGAAAGACCGAGATAAACACAAACAGTGCCATAGTTGACATCAACGAAACCATGGGTGTGAGTTGATCCAGGTACATGAACTTTGCAATGGCACTTTTAAATGGAGCTAGTATCAACGCCAGGATAGGTATAAGAATAATGGCGTGATCCACAACGAAGGCCGCAACCCGATCAAAAGGACTTGCTAGAGCAGTGTGCAGATGAAGGTGTTTGTTAAACTCATTAGCTGAGGGCGTCGGTGGAGCCGAACTCGTCTCTTCCGCGTCTGTATTGGGTTTTACGTCTTGATTGTTCTCATCATGCATAAAGGGCTTATCGGCAGATTAAGCCCCTGACTTTCTAAAATTCTGAGTCGTTCAAGGTTTTGAAGTGGTTAAAAACGAGTCAATTATAACTCTATTGGAACCACTTTTAATTTGAGCAACCGGCCAAATCGATCCAGCTGAAAATCCACTTGTGCGACCTTTTTACCAGCATCGACCAAGGTATAGGATGGATTATCATTTGTGTAATCTGTGGACTGCTCAAGGGTTTCAAAGTTAGGCATCAGATCGCGATAATCGAGTAAAAACTTTTTGCTATCACCTAACAGTCGAGGGCGCGCTTTTGCATCCGGGTCTAATTTAGTGAACTCAATTTCAGAAATATATCTGTTTTCACCTTGAAATCGAATCGCATACTTACCTTGTAGTTCTTCAAATCGCAGTTTGTCTTCAAGTGAAGGTCTTTGACCAATACTCGCCACACTTCGCAAGTGAAGTTTAGACAGCCGCTTTGCCAACTTGTGCTCCCACTCTGGGTTGCGCTCAGTGCTACTCACCGATGCGGGGATACGATTGGCCGACTGCACTTGATCTTGTGCACCTGATTTAAATAAATTTGAATTGGCAAAAGTAATCACAAATAAAATAGAGGCAATGGATGCTGAGAGAGCTACTTTTCTCTGCTCAAGATCAAACCGAGAAGTTTTATACTTTTCTAAAACTCGAATACTTTTAAATTTAGGAAATTCAATGACATTATTGTTGTTATTGTTATTGTTGTTTTGGTCCATTTCAGGCCTCCCGCTCACCTCTATTAATTGCGAATACGGTGCCAGCTCAGTGCTAATTTAGAGGTGTTTGACCGTAAACAATCTAGTCAGGTGTTTAACAAAAACGGGATTTCGTGTTTCAATCTGAGAAGCCCTAGGGGCCACGAGTTGCCGGTGGTTGACCGCCGCCTGGGCAGCCATAAAATTGCCCTTGCATACAGCGCAATCGATATCGTCGCGATACCATTTTAAAAATATCATCAGTCGTTTTACCAATGTTCGCCGGCATTCGTGCCATGCCAGGAAGTTTGGCCGTGCCTTGTTTGCCAGGCAGGTATTTCTTTAAATCAAATCCGCTTTTCTTGTGGGCTTCGATTAAATTTTTCTTCGCCAGCGACGCAGGCTCTCGCCCGTAACTGAATCCGCCGCCGCCATTAAATCCCATGCTGCTCGCACTGTAACTACCACCGCGCTCACCAGTGAGAATATCTGTTTGCAATTGACCATTGGGGTTTCCAGGTTTGGGGAGAGGATCTAATCCTCCATCCATGCCAGGGCCGCCCATACCGCCGGCTCCGCCGCCGTTGCCCGCACCCATAGTGGGGTCGTTTCTTTGCGCGGCTTCGATGGCCATTGGGTCAGCGTACTCTGGGTTTTCAAAAGGATTATCTAATTCAGGCAATGTGGTATCAATGGCGCTGAACCCTGGCGAACCGAGAGGTTCGCCGAACCCGCTGGCGATACCGTTGGGATTCATATTAGGATTCACCAACAGGCCTTCACAACCTGGAGCGGATGGATCAGCATTACAGCGTACACAAATGGGGTTGTTGGCGTTGGCTGCCGTTCGGCAATCGCCATCAAAAGCCGTATTCCCCACTGGGTCTAGACCTTCAAAACCCGTCTCGGCTGTTTTAATTTCATCTTCACACTTTTGCGCAAACGCACTGAACGCCCCTTGCGCCAGTGAGTTCACTTGCATCGCGTGGGCCCGATCCGCCTGGTTTTGGCACTGTGCGGATTTGGAGTGGACTTGCCGTGCGTACTCTCCAAACTGGCGGTCTTGAGAGCAAATGCGCGATCCAATGCCAGATCTCTCCAGCGTTGTGTACCGCCCACACTGCTGATTAACCACTTGTTGGGCGGTCTTCAATCGCTGTTCAGAGTCGTCACATAAATTCTTACACTGCCCCACTTTGTTAGTACACATGGCTGAGAGCCCCTGGTTGACGGCCATTCCGCCCAAGGAGATGCCTTTTAGCAGTCGGCATGACTCACCAATGCTCATGCCCAAACCGGGCCCCTGAGTGCCCAGGAGTGCCTAAGGTGACAACGGTGTTTAACCCCTGCCCCACTTGTTTGTTGCCCACTGCGCACGACATGGGGTCGCCACAACAGCGAACCGCTTCTTCGTTTTTAGTTTCACAATTAATGAGTTCGGCGATTTCACGATCGCCATTCATCGAAGCGTTCACTAACTCCCAAGTGTATTGATCCACACCTTGGCTTCTAAACCACGCCCAGATCTCTTGGGACGTTCGAAATCCCGCCTCTTGATACACAGCCTGAATACAGTTTTGACTGCCGTTATAACAAATTTCCTCTGCCCAACGGTGGGCACATTCAAAGTCATTACCACGGCATTCTTGTTTAAATGATGCGAGCTTTCTCTCGCAGTCTGATGATCCCACTTGATAATCTAAAACATTGCCTGCAGCATCGGTTCCGGTCGGCTGTCTCGCAAGACTCGACTGCCCTTCTATTGCTTGACAAGACTGAGCAAAGATTTTGTCGATTGTGCCGCCATAATCACCTGTGAAATACGGTGAGTTTTGTGTGTTGTTACTACCACCAACTGTTTCACTAGATGGCGACCCGCCGCTAACTCTTTCCTGTACACAATTTGAAATATCATTCGCGCCATTCTGGACACATTGGACACATGCCAATCTAGTAGTGCCATCAAGCCCCGAGCACCACTGTGCAATTAACTCTGCTGTTGTTGGATCTGCGCCTTCGCTATCAGAGTTATTGATCGGCCCTTTCCTTTGAGCAACACAAACTTGGGTGGCCGTTGATTCATTATTATTTTCCGATGCACATTGCTTACAAAGCTCTTCTATCCCTTCATTTCGAACTCTGTCACTAGTACAAATCTCTGGCAAACCGGCATTTATTTGATTTAATGGGTTGCCTTCATTAATTTCTAATTGCGAAAAGTCCGCTATTAAATTATCGGCTCCAAATTTTTCGAGCCTCTTATAAGTGCCCGCCAGGAATCCACCAGAAATATCGTCATAATTGTTGTGATCATTTTCGTCTTTTCTAAAAACCTCTGAATCTGTAAAACAGTAAAAATCTCTTGTTTGTTTGAGGCCTATCCAACTTGGCCCCTGGTAGAGCTTCCCTTTTTTACTTTCACACAACTGGGCAAAGCCAGTGTCCATAACCCAATGATCACTTCCAGCGAAAGATAATTGGATGGAACTAAAAAATAAAATAATGCCAATCAAATATTTTGGGGATAAATGCATATCCCTTATATCGGATCTAGTTCTGAAACACTTTAAGACTTTAGTAGATATTTTTTGATACGTCTCATTTCGAGACAATCATTTACTTTCAATAATCTTTGAACATTAGTTCTAATAATATCTGAGCAACAATTTTATCGTCAATTCGATCAAATGGTATCGAATATCCAGCATTTCGATATAGGTCGAATGGTTGCATATCCACATCATACTCTTTCATAGAAACCTTAACAGCCAGAGCCAGTACTTCTCCTGCCATTTCAGTCACCTCAACCGAACCACTTGCGCCATAGCGAGAAGCACAGTCACTGGCAATAACACCCTCAAACCGATCGCCATCAACAACTCCCCTATAATCACAACTCTGATAGGATCGAAATTTCTGATAGATTTCACCGATACCCTGTCGAGCCGCAGAAGCTGGCGAATTAGTTTGAGCTCGATCCAAGGTCTTCCCACCAGTGAACGTGTCATTTTGAAACTCACGTTTACTATCATTTTGCTACCAATCGCATTGGGAAAAAAATGGGCTTTGAATTTTTTCACAATTTCATCTTCAGTCTCGCCATTAGTAAAAAAAACATTTAATGGACTGACCGACTCAGGCAGGGATTCCTCTAGAACCAACCAACATTTGTCCTGATCCTCACGACAAACTGTTTTAGCGATTAATACTTTTATAAATTTTTGATCCAAAAAGTCAGCTTCGGGGTTAAGGACTATCGTCGCAGACTTTGCTCTTTCTCCAGTGTTGGTATCGATGATGTTATGCTTTGCAGTTATCATTATTCTTCGGTTCACAATAGCGGCAGATGTACCCGCCTTACCGTCTACGTTTTCAAATGTAGATCGAATTTGAAAAGTTGCTTGCCCAGCCTCAGCTTCGATATCGTTATTAGGTCCTATGATACTCCGAGGATCTTTGTCTCCAATGATCCCACCAAAGGCACTTAAGCTGAAGGTACTAAAAATTAGACAGATGACTAACTTGCGCACAGTCCGTTTACTCCCGTTAAAACTCCCTAAAATTAACATAACTAGGTATGTGCAAGTAGATGACCAGGCTTAAATTGAAATAGTTTCTCAATCAGACCGCTTTAGTCCCGGCAGACCTGTAAAACTCGCGAAATGGCGACGGATTTTGTCAGTCATTCCATGAGGTGCCAGGCGTCTATTTTGGATGCGGATCGTCCCAAAAGTAGGTCCGCACCTTTATGGCACCTTTATGCATCCTTAATACCTCTGAATGAATCTAAAACAAAATATGTCTGCAACCCGACTTATTTCGTAAATGTAAATTATGCATCTGGATCCAGTTCCACAACTTTGGAATTGTCTTAAATTCTGGATAATACAATAAGTTTACTTTAGGTGTTTTCAAGTGGTTAAGGCAAAATTCCGTTGGTTCTCGAATTGCTCTCACTCCCCGGCAAGATTAAAGAAAGGTTTATTCATGTACAGGATCATTTCATTTTCAATGGCAAAGCTATGGTTAGCCGTTGTGATTTTTTCAGCTGCCCCAAACTTCGTGTGCGCACAGGGGCGCGGGGGTGACCGCCCCTCCCTTCGAGAAATTAAAGATCGACGATATCGCGAATGCGCACATGAGCGTTCGAGTGAAATTGGCAAAGCCCGCCATGCAATGAAAATCGCAATTCAGCAATTGGAAATAGTTTCAGCAGAAGCACTAGCTGCAGAGAATAACACTAAGCCACTAAGAGATTCTTTTGATCGAGCTAATGCGAGAATTCAATCAACTGGAAAAAAATTAAAAAGGTTAAATTCTGTATTTGCTGAGAGCAATAGACTACTTGCCTAAATAAAAGTAAGTAGCAGCTCATGAATTACAAATAACTGGTGATGAAATACTTCATAATGGACCTTATTGTGGATATCCGATGTGGAGTTACAGAAGCACAGTTGGTGAAGAAGAGGTCATCTGATTCAATACTCATCACAATCATAGTTGAAATCAGAATCCCTAACGACAGATAGTGGGCTTACTCCAGGATGCCGAAAACCCTGTATCAAACAACCTCGAGTTTTTAAAAGACTTAATTGATCAAACTTCTAATGAGCTATTGGGCGCCCAAGAAGATAGGCGTTTCTTAGAGCCATATAGCAGCCTACTTGCAAAATAAATCTCAGTTTGAAACTAGGGTTGCCGAGTGCCACCGACGAATTAAGTATGTGGAATCCGTCGTCACTAGGTGGGAGAGTAAGTCATGTCAAAAATTGTTTAAAACTTAAGTGGATTATTAATGCACTATTGGCTTTGGCCATTTACCTACCAGCCTATGCGGACGACACAATTAAAGCAATAGCTCACTATGAGCGAGAAATACATCTCCCAATTAAAGCCATTGCAAAGGGTCTTTCTCTAGCAGTTGCAAATATGGATGAAATTGTTGGAAAATGTAGATTCGCGTCTCGATCCTTTAGTGTTGTTGAGTGCTATAATGTCGTGAAATCAACGCAAACAATTTATCAGCAGAATGCACGATGGTCCATATGGCTTCCGAGCTCGAACACATGAGATAAATCATGATAAATTTGGCCATATAAAGCGACGCTCTTTTTAAATATTCTTAATGTTCTTGAAGATGAGAATGAAAAAGCGATGAGTGCCTTCTGAAATCAGCGAAAACCTTGAAGAAGCCGTAAAGAGCTGCTGATTCAACCTATTTTGGAGGCTGGGCGAGCCTATGCTGAAAGGGATTAAGACCAGTATATGCAAAATATCGAATAGCTCCCTAAATTTGCGCATGCACAGAGCAAGGATCAGATATGAGGCGGCAAAATTGAGAAATGACATCTATGGAGCTAGATTAATTATTGAGGCTCTCCCCACTTTAGAGAAAGTTTTTGAATCAAGGAGGACACTCTGTGGGTTGGAATTTCCTTCGAATGGTTTAAATACGACATTAAATTCATTACGCTCCAATTACAGGACACTGGATGGAAGATTTATGCTGCAAAATCTTTGCAGAGAATTTCAAAGTAAAAGTTTGGCGCTCGAAGCCAACTGCCTAAATTATACTGAAGAACTCGCATTCAGCCTACACACACTTTTAAAAAGTGAGGTCGATCACTGAGGAGTTTATTTTTATTTTTTCTATTTACTTATTTATGTGTAGTTAGTGCCCCCGCGAATGCTTGTGTAGACATGATAGTAATGGATAGAGCCTTTACATCGTGCCACCACTGCTGGAAGTGGATCCCTTTATCCCACCAGAGTTTATTGGCTTCAGCAATTTGCCAGATGGGCTGCCTCCTGCTGCCTGATGCTCCAAGCGATACAGATATTCCGCCACCAGTAGTTGACCTACCCGAAACTCCAGATGTTTCTCCTTATTCTAACTGGTTTAATTATTTTTATCCAGACCTTTCAAGTTTAAGTTCAAATTACCGCGAGATGTTTAGGGCGAATCAAATCGACCTTGCAAATACATATTTGTTCGGCAATCGTGAGGATAAAGATCGATTGAGTCTCCCCAAGGAAGTCCACCGTTGGCGAAGGGAAAGAAATAAAAGATTTCGTAAAGGTGGGTATGATGCCTCTTTAGCCAGGGCTTACAATGAGCATATTTACAATATTGAACCAATAATAATCGAAACCGCTCGAGCCACTGGAACTCAACGATTAGAGGCTTCGGAAAAACTAGTTCAGGTATTGGGTGAGTTTACTCAACAGACCACTGTTGATGTTTCTCCTGAAAGTACTTTTAGTATTTCCGTATCCAATCTTTCAAGTGCTGAGCTGGAACAATTGGAAGTGTTGCAAGGTAAATCGAGTTCAGAATCAATAAAGGATTCACTCTCTGGCAATTACCTCGCAGATATGACTCGCATTGAAGAAGCCTTTGAAAGTCGTCATGTTCTATCACCACAACAAAGAAAAGCAAAAGCTATTGGGTTAACTGCTATAGAAGAAGGACGAGTTAGTTTCGAGAGTGCTGATTCTGAAGCCGCAGAATTTTACCAAAAAATTGCAGTAGAGATGGCCGACATAACACTCGGGTTTGTCCCATTTGTGGGATTCGGAAAAGATACCTATGAAGCCATAACCGGTAAGCGGTTAATTGATGGAGAAGAGCTTGATAAATGGGGGCGTGGGTTTGCTGTGTTTGGTGTAGTAACACTTGGGTTCGGGTCAGTGTTGTCAAAGGGACTTAGAGCGATAGACAAGTTAGCACCTGGAGGCTCGACTTTAGAAGGCGGAATCGAAAGGTTTGTAACATCATTGGCAAATGGCTCTGATGGATTTATTAAGCATTCCGACGGAGGGTTAAGAATAAATTATTCTAGTCATATCGAAAGAGAAGTTCGAAACTTTGAACCTGGATACAGAAGAATCCAAGGTGCCATTGACGAAGACTTAATCTTGGTCAAATTTCACGACTCCGAAAATATGGGTACAATGAAGTATTGGACGACCCTGGAACAGTCAAACAGTATAAGTACCATAGATGATCTACATGAACAGCTCGCCTTAGCGAGAGTGTGGGGTGCCCGAGATGTCGTTAGCGTGGCAAAAATTCCAAAAGGTACCGAAGTTAGCGCTATAAAGGGGATGGCACGCCCACAGACTGATGATATATTGGGACGCGACCTTTCAGGGCAGGGAGTTCAATACCTTTTTGAAAACTTTAGTGTAAATTGGCTGTGGAGTTCGAGGAAAATTACAAATGACTGAAGAAATAAATTCGAAGTTAGTGAAGCTGGCGAAAAAGATATCGGATAGATTTAATATTTCTTTTGAAGATGCGGAACATGCCGATGTTGCCAAGGCTGATCAAAATACGCGCGCTCTGGCTGTGGTTGTAGGGAGAATCAAAGCAATTCGAGAGAATAGATTTAAACCAACTAGCCCTGTTTTTGGTTTTTCAAGGTTTTTTGGTGAATATAATTTCGATAGAGATATCTATGATGATGCCTGTGAGATTGAAAATCTATATTCGAACTATTTTGATAAATTAAAAAATGACACGCGGTCTCAATGAAGTACTATTTGTCTGTTTTGGATTTGGTTAGCCCCAAAAGTAGGTCCAAGCCTTATAGAGTGTAGCGGGTTTTATGAGAAAGGAGTTGATGAAGCAAATAGAAAATTTAAACCAATCCTTTGATTTAATTCGTCAGCATTTGAATGATCGAGGCTACATAATTAAGTCGGCCTGAACCTTTTAAACTTTTCGACAAATTCTCCCATGCGATTACTTTTGAAAACTCCGATATTAAACGGAAAATTAGATTTTCAATACTAAAGAATCAACAAATCATTAATTGTAGTATTTCAAAGATAAAAATGCTTTCACCATTTTAAATTATTTGAAATTCAAAGAAAACCAGTGAAAGCAAATCCCAAAATAGTTGGGACGAAAAATTGAAAACCTATACCAATTTAAGTGACCCAGGAAAGGTGTTTGAAGATTCGGACTACGAAGCCTATTCTGAATTTGTTACGAAGCCTCTTTGAGAATGAGTTATGTGATGTAATAGACGGCACTGCCTGGGAGGATATCCCTTTCGATTACAAAGATTTTGGATGATTTAACGATAAAAAATGAGGTGCCTACTACTTTATTGGATGCGGATCGTCCCAAAAGTAGGTCCGCACCTTTGAATGCGAATTTGAAATTTAGTTGGTGATATTGAACCAGTAGAGGATCTCGTCGGTCATGACACGTTCGTCTGGTGGTAGGCTTAAATAGTCCCGGTACAGCTCAAACCCTGGGTATAAATTATCAATCAATTGGGTCTCAGCAGGCGGTTGCCAATCCGCCAGGATCATAAACCCAAGAGGGTATCCATCGTTGGCGAGCATCTCGTCCGAAGAGTTGATCTCAGAGATGTCGATACCTTGGGTCTGCCCATGATTTTGCAAAATCAAGCCGGTAGGCACGAAAATCAATATGGTCTTTTGCCACCGCATTTGTCAGGTCCTCTAGTCGACCAAATCCACTTACAGTTTTATAAGCTCACCCACTATGAGTTTTTCGTCGCCGGTACAATCAGAAAATGATCGACGTTCTCAATGCTTTCTATATCCCCGTCGGGCCCGGTGATTTTCATTGGCTTTGCCAGGTATGGCCGCCAGGCTCACTTAAATATTTGAAAAGTGAAAGCGATGGGTCACCATTCGGGTATAAAAACAACCGGTGGTTATTGCCCGAGATCTTTTCACGCACCCTAGCTCAATAAAAATCCGCACCAATTGATTATAGGAGTTGTACTGCTCAGCAATTTTATAATTAAAAACCGCATCGTTGTAATCACGGTCTCCAACTTTAGGGCTTGTCACATTATCTTCAAAAAAGCCAAGGATGCCCACTGCTCCACAAGTGGCAGATAGATCACTTCTGGCGCGTAACAACTGGGATCAAAGGTTACATTCGGGTTCTTCAGGAATCACAGAGGCACTTGCCCTGCTATATCAACAGGGTCACCCTGCGGGGCCAAAACAGAACTTTCGATTTGACCGAACTCCACATCACTGCAGTTTTGAAAAAACAAAATCGGAGCAAGTAAAACTACGGCGTACATTAAAGTTTTTGATTTGAATTTCACGACACTCCCCCTCATTCCTCGACCTATTTAATTGCATCTTAGGTGCCAATAGAGAGTCAATCAGAAGGAGTTGAACGTACAAACCCCAGGCACACGCTTATTTTTAATTAGAAGTTCAACACTCGGTGTTTCAAAATGAAACACTTTCTACTGGCTGCTACCTCAGCGCCTCTATCCAAGAGTCTTTGCCGTGCAATTCATATTGAAGTTGGTAGTACAACTCCCGATCAGGGATCACTCCATAGGCCTCAAGATCATTGTTTCTCACTGTGGAATAAGTGGCCTCCGGGACAGAGATACTATAACCCTTCCCCAAAATATAAGAAATGTCATACCACACCGACATGACCACCTCCCCTTTGGTTCGCTCGCCCCAAACACGGACTCCTTTTTCTTTCATGGCTTGGGCAAATATCTCGGCCGATGACCCAGTGTTTTCGTCCACTAACACTGAAAGCTTTCCTTTAAAACACCCATACCCTTCATAGGTGATCAACATCACCTGGCGCGCCACCTCTAAAACTTCAAATTGTTTCTTCGCCTCCACCGCATCCGGAAAGGCCATGGGCTCTTTCACTTCGCGCCTTGGGGCATTGATGTACCCAATCAATGTGGGCTGGCAATAAAATGGGCTCAGTGCCCGCAGCAGTGCCGCAAAATCTCCACCTAAATTACCTCGTAAATCTATCACCAACTGGGGTTTATCAATAAACTGCCCCACCAGCTCCTTCCAATTGAGCTCTTTAAACCACTCGGCTTTAAAACTCCCCAACTGCAGCACCCAAACCTCAGGCGCATACTGATAAACTTTGTTACTAGCATCTACGTTGATTTCTGCTTTTTTCGCCTGCACAGTGAACTCATCAAAATCCGACTGAACAAATCCGTCGGATTTACTTACCACGGACTTCAGCCGAAGCACCGCCCACTCCCCCGCTTCAAACATAACTTGATTGGCTCGAGTGACATACTCGCCGTTGATTTTAAAAACAATGTCGCCCTTTTTTATCTGATCTCGATTCGGGCTCTCGCTTAACACTTGCGTAACTACAAAATAATCCTGCACGAGTTCGGCGCGCAGCCCGGTGTCCTCACCAATGCCTTGCCAGGCCCGCTTTTCTTCAACCGGTGAGTATACATCTAAGTGAGAGACAGGCAGTATGCCCAATACCTGTCGAAGTGCACGCACAGTTTCGTCTTCTGATATAAACAATGGCAGAGCATCCCCCACTTCTAAACACAGGTCGTGCCACTTGGTCAGGTTTTCATCCGCCAGGTAGTATCTCTCTTCTACAAAATCGCACACCATTTTAAACGCATAGCTTGGTCGCTGACCCGAAGTAAAAACAAAGGCCGCAAATATAAATAAAAATAAAATCCCTGGGATGAAAAATCGCTGATGTCTCACGCCTATTTATCGGCATTTATCCCTGCGCAAAACACCATTTACTGGCTTTTTCCTTAAGTTTTTAATCAGGATTTAATTGGTGAGAATTCATCAACTGAAATTTTCGAGTATTAGCTCGGTATGTGCATGGTGTATCCGCGTGCTGTCATCTTTGATGATAGCATGCGAAGACAACATGCGCCCATACCTGCAGCAATGCGAGAACTTTTCTGTTGATGAATTCTAACCAATCAAAACCTGCCTAAAAAAAGACAAAAAAAGCCAGGTGTTCTACCTGGCCCTCAAAAAACAACATCAATGTCAAATGACTCTTAAAATTCACCATCCTGGCAGAAGTTAATTAAGCAGCTCTTTTCTTACGAGCTAAAGAAGGGTCAATGTTATATTGTTTTACTTTTTCTGTAAAGTGTCGCACGTCCAATGCCCCACGCTTTAGCGCTGCTTCTGTTAAGTTACCGTTGAACTCAAAAATAGCATTTTCGATTGCAATGCTCTCAAGCTCATTGATTGTCTTTACTTTACCATCGCCGCTCACAGAATTTGTGGTATTTCCACCTGGAAATGGAATAATCGTAGCACCTTGTTGAACAGAGCCTGTCCAGTGCTGAGCGATGATTGCATTTGACCATTCATGCGCTTTTCCCACTCGGATGGTGTATATACTTCGCAAGTTACCTTGTGCGTGGCAAAAAAGACTTCATTCTTTCGATCAGCTGATAATTTTCGCTGACTAGGTAAAACACATCACACGTGCCATATTGTTAACCTCCGCCTATGGTTGAATCATTCAAGTCATAATTGACTCACAAAAAAGGTATCGGCGGTCCATTTCGAGGGTGAGGCCTTTTTATCTAATTTTGACAACTATCGTGTATCCTCTTGATATTGTGAGACAAATCAAAAGATGTCTCCAATTTAGAACTGTTGCAAGACCTTTGTGACTCATCTTGAGGCAAACTCAGGAAACACAAAACGTGCATTTATGTAGGTTAGACGGGCTTTCTAGCCGGTAAGGTAATAATAAACTGAGTGTTTTCACTTTGTCGATTGAGCTGCATCCGCCCGCCCATAAACTCTATTAATTTTTTAGAAAGTATGAGACCCAGACCTGTGCCCTTGTCCAATGGTTTTGTCGTAAACATTTCGTTGAACATTTTTTCTGCGACCAAGTCTGGGACCTTTCCCGAATCAGTGAATCGAATGCAGATTTTGTCATTCACTTTTCCGCATCGATTTTTATCCATGGATTGGCTAATTTTCAGTTCATAAAGAGAATTTTTTAACAAATTACCAATAACCTGAACAAATTCAATTTTTGAAACACAGGCATCAAGGTTCTCTGGTTGCAAACGAATGTCGATTATATCTCGTTGGTCTCTTGAATCCGTATAGTTTTGTATAGCCTCTTGAAAGAGTTCGGATAAATTCTCCGAACGGACTTCTGCCGCTTGCGATTTTTTACCAGAAATATTTTTTAAAGATAAAATAACACTGTTAATTCGTGCAACAGTATACTCAATACGATCCACATCTTTAATGAGCGCCGCCGTGGTGGCATTTTTCTCTAATTCACCGAGGTTCTTTAACATTCGTTTGCTACATCCATGGATTATCGCCAGTGGATTACTAATTTCGTGGATAACAGAGCCCGCCAAATCAGCCAGGGCTAGGTTTTTTTCGGTTTTTTGAATCAACTCTCTGATCCGGAGTCTTTCGTCTTCTAGCTGTTTGATCACCGTAATGTCTTCAACTAAGGTATTCCAAACCACGGAATCATCTTCCCCTTGACCGGCATTCCTTTAGACCGAAGCCATTTCACATTCCCTGAAGGGGTAGTAATTTTCCAAGAGTAGCGCCACGGTGTCAGGTCTCGTCCAGAGGCTAATACAGATTCACGCACCCCATCTAGTTGGGATGGATCAATCATGGACCAAAGTACCTCTACGTTTTGCTTAGCTTCATCCGCACCGACTTCCCAAAGGTCGACACATTTTTCATTGATAAAATTGATGCCGTCAGTGCCATCTTTATTCAAAACATAGGTAAAACAAGCAGCATCAACATTCTCTACAAAAAACCTAAAGGTTTTCATATTTAGAATCGTCAATCATCACAAAACTGCAACACACACTTTTATCCAGACAACAGTTTTTATTTAAGAAATCGTGGTTTTCAACAGGTCTGATTTCTGCGATGATTTCGGAGCATTGTGCAAAAAGGTGAGTAAATGAGTGCCCAAGTACCAATTCTCGAAATGATAGATGTCACGATAGAACTCGGTGGTCAGGTCATTTTAGCAAACGTCTCCTTAAAAATTGAAAAAGGTGAGTCCGTAGTTATTGGCCCAAGCGGCCATGGTAAAACGGTTTTGCCAAGTCTTTAGCAGGAGTTCATAAGCCTAAAACCGGAAAAGTCATGATCGAAGGTGAAGATTGGCAATCCCTTGAATCCGAGGAAAAGCACAAACTGGCTGAAAAAATTGGTATGCTGTTTCAAAACAACGCCCTGTTTGATGCTATGACGGTCGGCGACAACATTCGGTTTCCACTCCGCGAGCATCACTTTATGCCGGATGACAAAATAGAGGTTCGAGTCAAAGAGCTCCTTAAACTGGTCAACCTTTCGGAGGACGCCAATAAGTTCCCGCATGAACTCAGCGGTGGGATGCAGAGACGTCTCGGCATTGCAAGAGCGCTTGCACTTTCACCAGAGATTGTGTTTTACGATGATCCTACTGCCGGCCAAGATCCCGTTCAGAGCGATGCTATGGCTGATTACATTTTAGAATTAAAAAATAAATTTAATACCACCCTGATTGTCGTTACATGCGATTTAAATGTGGCCTATAAAATGGCCGGCCGGATTTTAATGGTGGTCGACGACGAAGTCCTTGAAGTAGGTAACCCCGAAACCATAAAAACCCACCCTGACCCGCGCGTACAGCAATTTATACATGGTCGCGTGGATGGGCCCATCAAGTATTCGTAATTTTTTTTATTTCATTGCAGAGGCAGACTTCGAACATGACCGGATTGCACACCACAGATTATTCTTGTCATCATCGATCAGAAAAGAGCTTTTATGGACACACTCGTTGAAATTTTAGTATTTATCATCGCCATCGAACACTTTGGCTTTTTATATTTAGAAATGTATTTGTGGCCTCGACCCACAGGGCAAAAAGTATTTAAACTCTCAGAATCTTTCGCAAAAGAGTCGGCTCCCCTCGCCGCCAACCAAGGGCTGTACAATGGGTTTCTGGCGACCGGATTATTATTTGCACTGTTTTTATATGAAACCCCAGAAGAAAGGTCCAAATGGGTTTCACTGTTTCTCGTGTTTGTGATTGTTGCTGGATTATTTGGCTGGAAGACGGTGAGCAAAACGATTTTTTATCTACAGGCCCTTCCCGCAATCTTTGCCCTTGGATTAGTTTATATTTATTTTTAAATTAAAAAGCCCAAGCACTTTAGAGCTTGGGCTTTTCTTTTTCTTTCAGTTTTTATCGATTAATTATCGACGACCTGATTTAATTTTAACTGCATTTTTGAAATCAAATGCACAGCCATTTTTTCGTGGACTTTACACATTTTCAGCTCGTCTTTTTCTGGCGAGCGCTGGGAAGAATGTCCAAAGTCCCGTTTCTAGCTCCATTTCGTAATCCAATTTATTCAGCACGAATTCTACAGCTCTTGGATTGTTGCTTGAAAAGCTTTGAGAAACTCCTCAACAGACATCCTAACCATTCCTCTTTGTTTTTATACCAAGTCAGCATACGCAAAAAACGGGCTTTGTTTTTGCCAATGTAAATTACCGGAGTACTCTGCTTCTTCTAAGTCTAGAATGTTTTCTATTTCATCGAGTTTTTTAAGGTCTTCATCGATGGAATTGATTTCTTCAAATGGAGCTTCCACCTCCACGCCTGTCATTTCAATAGAAACTTCAGTAATTTCTGTAACTTCTTGTTCGGCAATGACTACTGTTTCGCTGACAGCAGGCGTAGCTTGAGCATCAACCTCTCCTGGTGTAGTTATATTCTCCACCCCGACCTCCTAAAATTTTGTGTTCCCTAAAAGCCCAACGGTTATAACTCAAAGTTTCATTTTTTTCAATGCTGGGTTCCATTAACGCCTGTCTGCAAAATTTTCCTGTAAAAAGGCCATAGCAAACAAATGAGGTTTAGGTTGTAACTCTCTAACATCACTAGGTATTTCTAATGATGGGATGCGATCATAAAGCCTAAAAAAGCAAAGTCCTAACCCTAAAACAAACTGACCTGTAACATTTATTGCAAACCACCGCCAATCCCACCCGCTTGAAGAAGTCGCAAACTATCAGCGCTAAATGCAGAGAAAGTCGTGAACGCGCCTAAAAAGCCCACCACAAGCGCCTCATGGAGGGTTTTAGAGATCCAATATTTTTCACGAAGCAACCCAAACAACAATAAACCTGCACAAAAACTGCCCAACATGTTTTGACCACAAAGGTCCCCACAAAATGATAATTATGGTATTGAGATGCCCAGAAATCAACCACCTTGTCCAAGCTCCAACTCCTGCAAACCCAAATAAATATACATAAAACAATGGCAACTCCCATCCTTATGATCTCGCTTGCTAATGATTATCTATCGAGTAACTGTTTTTCATGCACCATAGAGGAATTTACTACTGGGATTAATAATATTAATTACGGGGGATTCTTCCACTGGCGCAATCCGAGCTGCAACACCCCAGGTGATAACAAGTACCACGTTATATAAATGACGAAGACTTTATTTACGTACTCCTCAGAAAATAAAAACACTATTTATGACTTTATTCGGCTCAATCGCAGCGTACATGATCTCTACAAAAAATCTTTTCCTGGAACCTCGATGAGAACACCGGCGTGGGCCTCACCTCAACTAAAAATCCAAATTGCCAATGCATTTGCTGATGACTCCAAAATCATTTAACAATTTTGTACCCAGGTGGTGCCGGCATGCTCGAATTGTTCGGAGAGCGCAGCTGTGCGTGAGGCACTCGTCATCCACGAATCCGCACATCTTTATCAATTGAGTGCCAAAAGTTGGTTTCCAAGTCAGGTAAAGACCATCTTAGGAACCAACATTGCGATCCCATTGTCCTGCATTTTTATGTTTACAGCGCTAACTTAATGCTACCTACATTTATGCTCGAGGGGAATGCAACCTGGAATGAGTCCAACTTCGATGTGGGTGGGCGGCTGTATAGCGCACCTCTAAGGGCCCGAGATTATGCCGTGGCAGCATCCGGTAAACTCGATGAAACTTATCTCTTGAACGACACGCTCGAGTTCCCATTTGGCCAAAGTAAGTACTGGTGGGCATTTTTTCGAATTTTTATCGAGACGATATGGAGTCGATCAAATAAATCAGTTTTACTTAAACAATGGTTCTCGCTGGATTAACCCTTTCCTACTCAATAAAAGTTTCGAAGAAACTTTTGGTTCTACTTTTGACGATCTCTTCATAGAGTTTCAAAAAAGTTTTTCCGCTGAAGCCCAGCGGCAAATCCTTTTACAAGATGGTGAGGAGATTGCCTTTAGCCGTTCCTATGCGGGCATGTCCGCGCAAAAAGATTCGATTCAGTTGATCACAACTGACCTCATCAATGAACGTGAGCTGCACCTTATTTCAAAACAAACCGGCGAAGTGTTGTCGACGGCGAGAGATTGGCTCTTTGGTACACCCTTTATTTACAAAGGCGCCATACACACTCTGGGAAGCCATATGGTGGACACCCCACAAGGTCTCGCTACCGTTACTGGATTGTACAAAAAGGGATACGAAGTCGATCCCGACACTATGGGGAAAATCATTCAAGATATTCAAGACGATCAGGTCTTATATTTTGATGTGAACAACGGTTTTTTAAGTGAAAACATTCTCTATGAAAACGGACAACCCATTGGAGTGGCCCACTCGCGAGCCATTTACTCTCCAGATGGGACTCCCTATTTTTTTCGACAGGTCGGTAAAGAACGTCATCTCATCCGACGGGATGAAGCGGTGTTTTCGTTCACCGGACAGTTCGCTAAAGTCACCGATTTTATTGGAAACGATCCCATTATTGTCGGCAACACCCCTGGCGGAAGTGGCCTATTTCTGATTAGAAATGGGCGCTCCTACAGAATGCACCCCGCCGACAATATAATTGAAGCTAAAGTATTATCTTACTCTGACTTTGCAGCAACCCTATTGGTCAACGCTGTGACTTCTGAAGGGTACCAATATAAAAAACTAGCACTCTCTTTGGAGGAATTGCCAGAACAACTGCCTCACCAGGTTATTTATCGTTTTAGAGATATCGACAGCCCCCAAAATCTCGATGAAATCTTAGCTCGAACTCCGCCAGTCGACCCCGCATCACTGAAAGTGAAAGAATACAGTCCCCTTTCACAATTAAGGTACAGTCAAACTCTTCCCTATTTTGTTATCTCTGTCGAAGATGAACCTGATGGTTCCGGTGGCACTGAAGAGAAAACATACTTCACTGGGGGATTCTCGACAACATGGAACGATCCTCTTTTGCAAAACACACTGGCTTAGCTACATCAAAGATTGCAAGAAAGTCTCACCAACTGGGGCTCGCCTGCTCGCCAACTCAGAAAACAGGCTCTCAGTGTTACCTTTTGGCCTATATTTACTCTCTCAAAGATGAAAAAATAAATGAATTGTCTTCGAGTACGACAATCTAGCCTCACTGACTTTGAGGCTACCCACTTCACGTTGAAAGGCCTCTGGAGTCAATCCATCGATTTGAGTTTATATTACGGAACCGAATCCTACAGTTCGAGCAGCATTGCCAGCGACAGCGAGATGTACTCCAGATTGTCTTATGACCTTAACTACCAATACAGTTTGGGTCTTAGTTTCCGACCGGCAAAAAGTTTTAACTTTAATTTAAACGCAACCGCATACGAAAACACGAGTGTGGGCGCATTTGCATTGAGTGGCCAAAAAGATTTTGGATCGCAGGACCTATTTAAGTTTGCGTTTGGCAGGCGGCTATGGTGATCAACCACGTATCAACCTCGTCAATTCAGCTTACTCACGACTCAATTGAGCACTGTTGATTTTAATACCTTAAGTACAAATGTTGATGAAGACCTCTACCCAAGCCGCTTATGTCCGGGGTGGGTGCCCCAAAGGCTTTATGCAGAATTTTTACTTCAATTACATTCCCTTTGGTCTGCGCCGTTGGGGGCCGTTTATCAATTTGCAGTACAATATATTTGCCAATGTTTCTGACCCAACTAGCGATTTTTATAAACCTTTTGATTTTGCTGAGTACCAACTCGGCCTTACATTTGAGTTATTGTTTTTCCACAAATTCACTCTGCCATTGAGCATTTCCTATGGCGCCAATGTATTGAGTCGAGAGGACCAAGACACTCTCGACCCTCTGTCGGTTTTTTGGCTCAGCACGCAAAAAGACTTTTAGTATTTTCGCCGAAAAACTGCGTGGTGGACATCTTTGAGTCGATCTTCATGCTGGTGACCATTGGTCAGTAACACCACCTGCACACCCAATTCTGCTCCCACTTCATAATCGTGGGTCGTATCACCGAGTGAAATTGTTTGTTGCGGATCGACCTTGGCCAAATTCATAAGCTCTCTTCCGCGCTCAAGCTTACTTTTTGCTAATTTATCCGGGAGTCCATAAACGAAGTCAAAAAGATGGTTGATCTCGTAGTCGACAAGCCATCGGTCGATGTGTTGTTGAAATGCGGCTGTCAAAATAGACTGGGTTGCGCCCATTTTTTTGACCTGCTCTAATATTTGTTTTGTCCCACCGTAGAGTTCGGCCGTGTGAATGAAATCCTGATAGTGCAAATGAAAATCTTCAGAAAGCTGATCAAACTCTTCTTCTGTCGTAAAAAAACCGATATCTCGGTAAAAATCCTGAACTGGAAACTTAAAATGTGAAAGATATGTGTGTCGGTCGATCGGCTCCTTCCCGAGTTTTTCAGAGATCTTACCCAAGGCATGTAAAACCGCTTTAAGGTCATTTAAAAGAGTCCCATTCCAATCCCAAATGACATGTTTTTTGCCTTCTAAATAAGGGTATACATCGATCAACAGACTCTCCTTTGCGAGGGCAGAAATTAGGAGATCTTGTCGCAAAATTCAAGGAAAGGTGGCGATTATACAGGGCTGTGCGCCGCATCCGAAGCCATTCCTTTTGCCTATTCATTACAATTCGCTAAAATCTGAAACCAACGTTTAGCTAATTTATGCCAACAGGAGCTTAAAATGGGTCGCCTTTTCCGAAATGTATTAATGAGTAGTCTCGTTGCCTTTGGCTCGGTCAGTTTTGCAGATACCTTCACCGGATACGAGATCGACGCTGGCTGGTCTTTGCCGACACAAATCGGAGCTCGATTTAAAGCTTTTTTCAATGACACCACATACATCGCGGGCGGCTTAGGTTATTCTCCCAGTTTTACTTCTGGTGCCACAGAGTTTATGACTTTTGGGCCCAATGCGGAGGGAGCCTATATACTCTCGCAAACTCTCAGTGATTCTTTTGTCGTCGATCTTCGAGTTGGGTATCAGGGCCAAGTCGATAATGGTTACTTTGAGGCTCTTATAGCAACGCTATGGGGTCGCGGGACGTGGACCGACAAGATCTTCAAGATTATGATTTGAATCTCTTTTTAGTTTACTTGATGACTACGAAATCAGCTCGGATCTTCATACATTAGGAGCCTATGGAGGATATGTTTTTAAACTCGGTGACTTTGTTTTAAAAGCCGAAGCCGGTTTTGGTAAAACCGGTGAGCTCTTTCAATGTTTCAGCCAATGATAGATTTGGATTTCTCGATTCTCCTTTATGAAAAACATATTAGAGGACGAAGTATCTGAGCTGTGGAATCAAGCATTTATTTTTACTGCTGGGGTTTACGTAATTGTTATTCCTCTCAAATAATCGATCACTTTGACACCAATATTTCCTTTTTCGGTCAACATGGCACCGTATTTTGCTTTGTTTTTACGCAAAAATAACAACACTGCTATTGGCATGAATCTTCCAACACTTTCTGTAAATCCAAATACTGGTATCAACCAGGCACTAACACTTTTTTCTGGGGGAAAAATGAAAATAACAGTCGGAAAGTACTTTACCGCTGCACTCCTTACTTTTGCGAGAGCTGCTCCAAGCTGAAGAGGCTCAGGTTGAGTTTACCTATGATGATGTAAGACATGAACTGGTCCAAGCAGATGACCTAACGGAGCTCCTCTACGAGCTGGGCGCACTTGACCCAATGGCAGAGGGAACTCGCTCTTAACAGAAGAAATGCTTCTCACAGAAAACCTGATGAGCAGTGAGGCTAGAGGCACTTGCCCGTGACGGACGCCGAGGTAACAATACTGATCGTGGCCGTGATGGACGTCGAGATAACAATGCTGACCGTGGAAGAGATCGGCGTGGAGACAACGTGGATCGCGGTAGAGACCGGCGAAACGACCGAGGCATAGATAGAGGTCGCGATGGTCGTCGAGATGGAGTACGTCCTCGTCCACCAGCAGTACGTCCTCGCCCTCCAGCGAGAAGACCTCCTGCTGTGCGCCCACGTCCGCCACACAGACCGCCCGTTGTGCGACCAAGACCACCGCACAGAAGATACCCAGCACCTAACTATGTTTGTTATGCAGAAAATGCACGCGGGGAACGATTCCAAGCGATTGGCCAAGTCCCAAGACGTGCGCAACAACAAGCTTTGAACTACTGCTATGAGTGGTCTTATCGATGTTACGAATTAGGCTGCTACTAATTCTTCGCAAATAAACAATAAGCGAGAAGGCCCATCGATTGCGTTGGGCCTTTCTTTTTACATCTTCGATAAATGTCATTTTTTCACTCTCCGCAAACAATTTATCACCTCTTTGACCCTCGATGGGTTTATACAACACCTATATTTAATTCAAACACATTTGAGAGTTTAGAAATGGCACTTTAATTGCTGTATATACTGATGTTATGCGAAGTTTTCTTATCATAGGTTTAGTAATCGTATTTTGTTTAGGTTGTGATGGGTTTCGAGCACCCGAACATCAAGGAGAATTGCAGCCACCAAAAAGCAATTACTACCCCTCAATCCCAGTTGAAGGGGATGCTCCAACGAGCGAAGATAGTGAATTTCCAGTTCACCTTGTTCACGTTGGAAGTTGGACTAAAAACCCTACAGAAAACACCTTCAGAAATCTCTTCAATACGTTTCTGGAAAATTATGGTCAATCCATTGGCTCCCGTACCACCCAGGAGAGCTTCGACTCCAGCCAACTGTCTAAAGACCATGACGCCGTCTCTTTTGTTGTTCGAACGGCAAGTATAGATCCCGATTCAGCAATACTTTCAAAATTAGATCTCTGCACCAGCAAACCGGCCGGACCATTACAGGAACACCCCTTATTAATTCAGGTGTATTTTGCCCAAAAAGATCAGGACATTTCTCTTTTCGAAGGTACTATTGACCCTGGTTCAAAAATTGATAATCATTTTTTTGAACTCAAGCCAGCACA
>JAWKNX010000017.1:0-67964 GCA_041391465.1 Bdellovibrionales bacterium | reverse complement strand
AACCACCTGGCAAAGCAGGATGGGGCTTCTAAAAAATGTAAAAATTTTTCAAAGCCACGGAAACCATGATGAGTTGCTCTCTTTTGCTCACGCGAAGGATTTAAATGAACTTATGGTATCTGAAGGCCTACAAGTTGAGTTTGTACCTTTCCAGGGGGGTCATGAAATCCCGCCGATTGTGATCGAAAGGGCTAAAGCCTTTTTTGAAGATGCTTGTGAATTATAAAAATCATTAAACTTTGAGCCTCTCTTGACGTGGGGCAATATATTCATCAATATGGCGATTCTAAAAGCGCTGTGTGAGAGAGTTTTTTGATGAAATCTATGGGAACGAAAATTCAATTCTGGGATAAAATCGGGGTCTTTGTTTCCTCACTTTGCATAGTACACTGTTTGATTTTTCCGTTAATGATGGTGATATTTCCGTCGTTGGCTTTGGTTTTGGGCTTCGATGTGGACCACACCCACATGCTGTTACTTGTCTTTCTTGTGCCAGCGGCTTTTTTTGCTATTTATTCGGGATATAAAGTGCACGGTGAAAAGAGACCCTTATACGCCATGGCGTTAGGTTTTGCTTTTGTACTTTTCGGGACTTTGCATGGATTTGGATGGGTTCCCCATAAGCTTGAGCCTGTCTTAGTACTGATTGGCAGTGTGATTATGGTTCGAGCCCATTTTATAAATAGTCACCATTGTAAAAAATGTGAAGCGGAACAACACTGCATTTGGGAACACGATCATCATACAGATCATCATCACCATTGAGTTTTAATAATCTTAAAATAGAGTCTATTAACTTTTTTAGATAGCTTTAGTCTTCAATGTACTCAAACTTAATGGATTCACTAACACCGATAGATTGGCAGGACAGAAAGCGGCCACTCGCCACTTCCGCTTCCGATAAAATACCAATATCTTTTTGCAAAATTTTACCATCTATTATTTTACACAAACATGCGGAGCAACTTCCTGCCATACAGCTAAATGGAGGAGCTTCGCCTGCATTCAACAGGGCTTCTAAAACATTGTCTTCACCCGTATTTTCAATCGTAACTTCTTCGTTATCAATAATCGCAGTTATGGTTTTGTTTTCAGTAACTTCAAAATCATCAGGGGTGCACTCGATAAAAACCTGCGGAGATTCGCTTTCTTTTGGCCTATTGAGAGAATCTATATTCACCTCAGTCTGAGTGTTAAAGCTTTCCCGAAATATTCTATCGGGAGCATGCCCCGCGCCGATGAGCGTTTCCTGAATCATATTCATATAGGTCTCAGGTCCACAGAGATAGGTGTCTGTGTTGGAATCGGTCAGTCCACGCTCTTTAATAAAAGTTAGATATTCATCCTTAACAGAGTGATCGGACAGTCTCTTACCAACCTGGCTGATATAATGCTTCACATTCAATTGAGGTGAAGCGGCATTCAAATTTGATAATTGATCCTTAAAAATAATATCATTTTCGGTACTGTTCGAATTCACCAAAAGCACACTCACTTGAGGATGCTTTTGCAAAGAATATTTCAATATTGAATATAGAGGAGTTACACCACTCCCAGCACCAAAGAGCAGAATCCCTTGAGTCGAATTTTCGTCGAGGTTTTTCTTTTTAAAGAAGTGGCCCGTTGGCGGGGCAATTTTAACAGTCTGACCCTCGTTGACTTGATCCAATAGGTAATTACTCATGATCCCATTTTCGACTCTCTTCACGGTAATCATCGCATTTTCATCAACGGCTCTTGAAGACGAAAAAGAGTAACTTCTAGAAACCAATTCCCCATTAATTTTTATAAAAAGAGTAACAAACTGACCAGCTTCATAAGAGGAGAATATGTCCTGGTTGTCCAGGGGAGCTAAAATAAAGCTGCACGTGTCGTTAGTTTCCCAAACTTTTTCTTTGACCAAGACGGATTTTAAATGCTGTTCAATTCTAGCTTATTTCATTTATCAAACTGACCAAAATAAACAATTTGTGCTGGGCCCTCTAAATAAATACTTTCTTTACTAATTTCAACATGGCGATCGCCACCGGGAACAGATACCTAACCGTACCATAGGCTTTATCAATTCTATTGAGGTGCAAAAAAGCGGCGGCCACTGCGCCCGTTCCACAAGCTAAAGTAAAACTCTCCACGCCTCTTTCAAAACTGGCTGATCGGACATGATAATCATCAATGACTTTAACAATCTGTGACGTTGGTTCCTGGGGCTGAAAGTTGGAGTGATTGCGAAGCAAAGAGAATTGTTGCCGAAAATTTTCGCTGACTTCGAAGTTTCTAGAGTGCAACGCATGGGGAACACCGGTATTTAGATAATCGAATTCGACGGATTGGTCACCAAGGTGAATCACTTGCTTTTCCTTAAAGCCAGTTACTGGAGTCATAGTAATTTTTGGATGATCATGTGCACCCCGCTGGCCTCTAATGACGCCGGCAGTAGTATGGATCTCTACCAAAGGACCTAAATTTAAATGGCTGATTGCATATAGTGCAACACAACGGGCAGCGTTTCCGCACATTTCCGCATGAGAACCATCGCTGTTAAAAAATTTCCATTCCAATTGGTTTTTCTGTGGGCCAGAAGAAAGGATCACCAGTCCGTCGGCCCCAATGGACATACGTCTTTGACATATTTTTATAGCCAATTGAGAAAGATCCTCTGAAGAAAATCGGATTTTAGCCTTTTCTAAAGGGGTTTCTGACTTTGTTATATCGACAATAACAAAATCGTTTCCAGTACCCTGCATTTTGATAAAATCAGCCATGCTGTTTCCTAGCAGCCGACTTAATGTATGACAATAAGTTTCAATAAATGAAAAGGCAGGGCTAAAAATTCATCAATACTGCCGGAGCAAACCTGAGAGTCGCCCTTAATCTCTACTTCAGAACCACTGAACCACATGGACATCATCGAGGAATTGGAAGGCCGCAGTTCAATCTGACCTTTAGGGTTATTTTTGTGAAAATAAATTCGTTTAATTGTGGCCTCATTATCAACAACCGCAACGACAATTTCACCATTGTTCGCCACATGGGTGGTTTGGACCAACACTGTGTCACCGCTAAAAATCCCATCTTCAATCATTGAATCACCATTGACCCTCAGAGCAAAAGTCTGATGGGGCTCTTTGACCAGGCTCAGTGGGGCACTGATGGTCTCATCGGATCGCAATGCCTCGATGGGTATACCCGCCGCTACATCCCCTAAAAGAGGCACTAACACGGAATCTTGAGTGGAAAGTGTCGCTGCGGGGAGAGACACCTTTTTATTCACTTTAGAAGTTTTAGGGGTCAGTTTAAGAACGTTAGATTGAAAAGAAGTGCTGCTTAACAACACTTGAATCGCTCGCTTTTGATTGCCTCCTGGCAAATGCAAATAGCCCTTTTTTTCGAGCTGCTTAAGATACCTTTGAACAGAGTTATAAGAGGCATAACCGAAATACTCTTTGATCTCTGTGAATGTGGGCGAGAAGCCCTGCTCGCTGATGAATTCTTCGATAAACTCAAGAGTGCTTTTTTCTTTTGGTGTCAGGGACTGAGGTCTTTTCATGCATTTCACCTTGCCTGTAAATTAAGTGTAAGTCAAGTGTAAGTTTTTGGGTAATTATGCAAAAAGTCGGGCTTTTCATTTTACAATCTGTGCCTTCGGCTTTGCCAATTGTCGAACAGGTCGCTACAAACTGGTCGGGGAGTCAAAAATGTACAAATCACTAGTTATATTTTTAATCGTGGGCTGGGTGTCAGTTGGAGCCGCAGATACTGCATTTGATATCTTAGAGGATCAATTCAATCGGGGTCGATTTGTGAGCTACCAGAGTATTTCCGTGGGCGATGCTTGGGAGTGCAGTTCCAGTTTCTCTGCCGCCAATGAAAAATTCAGAATGGTGCAGATATGGGATTCCATGTTTATGTTTGCTGTGGACGAATTTGGTGTCATTCATAACGTCGGTCAGTCCAGTGAAGCCTACCCCATTTTTGTCGCAGCCGAAGACGGCAGCTTGCAAGCATTCAACCAGTTGAGGGACTCTACCAAATTGGTTCTTCGAATGAATTCATCGGGCCATTTAGTCTATGGTGAATTTGTGCAAGAGTTCGATGTTGCAGAAGGTTTTGAGTGGGTTGCGAGAAAGTACGCAATCTGCCCGAAACCATTAGAAAGAAATAAAAGTGATTGGGACTGGAACACTAAAATTTGGTCAGAGATTCAAGCCAACAATTAAACTCTAGTGAGCCCAATCTTTTTCAGCCAATATAGGGGTGCCCCCATCGTCTTTCAAATGGATCATTTTTGCGAGCTGATTTTGTAGTGCTTCTCGGGCCTTAACACCCGCTTCATACACGCTTTGGCCCTTCCGCTTGCCCCTCAAGTAGAAGACCCTGATCGAACATAAATTGAAAACCTACCCGTTTCAAAGGCGTGTCGTTTTCAGGCGGGACTAAATCCAATTTCACCGACGCAATTCCTGAGTAAAAAAGTAAGGCTTTAGTTGAAGGAGTTGTTCCTGTAAAAAAGCCTGTACCTTTGGGTCTTCACCCAGTTTTTGCAGGGCCTCCAAATGCTTTGTATTCGCTTTGATTGATTGCTTTTCCATGGACAAAACATGGGTCCGAATTCAGGTTTGTAAAGGTGTAAAATTAGCTCAATTTGAGACAGGTTAAAGTATTAATATCATTAACAAAGTGACCTAACTTTTTGGGGCTGTTATATTTCTCGCGAGTTTTGAGAGGCAAATCATGGTGCTAATAAGGTTTTTCTTGCTAATAGTAGTATTTTGCGGACTGATGGCATGTACTGGTCGGTCTAATTCACAGCGTGATGTTCTGGTTTTTTGTTCAGAGGGGAGTCCGATTTACTTTAATCCTCAGCTGGCTATCGATGGAGCTACTTATAATGCATCCTCTCGAACAGTATATAATCGGTTGGTGGATTTTAGGTTGGGTAGCACAGAAACAGTTCCCTCTTTGGCGAAGAGTTGGGAGATTTCAAATAACGGAACTGAGTATCGTTTTATTCTTCGTAAAGATATCGAATTTCATAAAACTAAATACTTCACTCCTACACGAAACTTTAATTCGGAAGATGTTTTGTTTAGCTTTCAAAGAATGTTGGACTCGGATCATCCCTATCACAAAGTGAATGGTGGGGATTACGAGTATTTTGACTCAATGGGGATGGGGAGCCTTATAGAGTCGATTGTGGCCGAGGATGATCATACAGTTGTTTTTCGCCTTAAACGTCCAGAGGCACCCTTTATTGCTAATTTGGCTATGGATTTTACAAGTATTCTTTCAGCAGAATATGCCACTCAACTGGAAAAAAATTCGAAAAAAGAACAGATTGATTTTTTACCGATTGGCACAGGGCCATTTATTTTCAATAAATATGTCAAAGACACTTTAATTGAATACTCAGTGAATAAAAATTATCGTCTTTCTCCGCCGGCAAAATATTCCAAGCTTATTTTTGCAATTACTCCAGATCCGGATATCAGATTTAATAAATTGGAAAATAAAGAATGTCATATTGTTGGGGAACCTAATCCTTCGGACCTGGGGCGATACAGCAAGCTCAGTTATGCAGAGATTGTTCGTCGGCCAGGCATGAACACCGGCTATTTAGCGATTAATACAACAAAAAAACCTTTAGACAATGTACTCGTGCGTAGGGCGATAAACCATGCTCTTAACAAGCGCAAATATATTGAAAAAGTATATTTGAGTCTGGCTAGCGAAGCAGTATCTGTTCTTCCTCCAATGGTTTGGGGGCATTCCAGCCGAAAAGTCTATGGGTATGATCCCGCGAAGGCCCGTAAACTTTTAGAAAAAGCGGGCTATCCGCAAGGGTTTGAAACGGAGCTTTGGTACTTGCCCGTTGGGAGACCCTACAACCCCAACGGCAAATTACTGGCTGAAATGATGAAATCCGATTTGGCGGCTGTGGGAATCAAAGCGGAATTAGTGACGGCAGATTGGGCCGCGTACTTAGACCGAGTAAAAAAAGGTGAGCATATGTTAGCGCAATTGGGTTGGACTGGTGACAATGCTGACCCGGATAACTTTCTCTCGCAACTCCTGTCGTGCAGTGCGGTTGTCGGCGGAGCCAATATCGCACATTGGTGCAATGAGAATTTTGATGAAATGGTAACAAAAGCAAGAACGGCTACTCGCATTGGAGTTAGGGCACGGTATTACAATGAAGCGCAAAAAATATTTCAAGACGAAGCTCCTTGGGTGCCACTTGCACATACCGAAATTTTTAGAGTCCATTTAAAATCGGTGAAAAATTATTTATTAAGCCCAATGGGGACGGAGAATTTTCATCAGATTGAGCTAAAGTAAACTGGGAAAATGTTTTTATGAAGAACACATTGTCGAGCCAGTTACATTTTAAGGATAAACTGCCCTCACGAAAGTTTTGGTTGGAAGAATTGCAATTGCAATTGGACTCGACCGTAGTAATTTACGATAGAAAATTAAAGGGCAATCCAATTTTAAGATCTTTAAACAAAATTTTCTCCCATAAGATTCCTGTAGGTGGTGGAGAGAAGCTAAAAAGTATTGCCGAACTTGAGAAACTCTCCGTCAAAATTATGCACGATAAAAATTTAGATTTGAATGTGGCTCGACTTACATTCGTTTCAATTGGGGGGGGAAGTGTCGGAGACGCGATTGGATTTTTGGCAAGTATATTTAAACGGGGTGTCCGCTGGATAAATATTCCCTCGACTTGGTTGTCGGTAGTTGACTCGGCCCATGGCGGAAAAACAGCAATTAATTTAAAAGGGTTAAAAAACCAGTGGGGGAGTTTTTATGCTCCTACTGATGTCGTTGTGATAAAACCTCTTTTGGTAGGGCAACCGAGTCATCTGGCTCAGGAGTCATTAGGTGAAGTGGCAAAAACCACTTTGTTGCGAGCGGATAGATTTTCTGAAACACTCAAAAAAAACACGCCTTGGAAGGCCGAAAAGATTTGGGATCACCTTTCCCGCCTCATAGAGGTAAAAACTGAGATCGTTGAAAAAGATCCCTATGAAACACAAAAAATTCGATATCTACTCAATTGGGGGCACACCTTTGGTCACGTTTTTGAGTCACAAACAGGAAAACCACATGGCTATTGCGTGGGACAGGGTTTGGTTTACGAAATATACTTTTCTCATTTTATCGGTAAACTTTCTAAGGCTGAATTCATGGAGTATCTTGATATTCTAAAAACGCAATTCGCGATTCGACCAGAAAAATGGACCAGTGGAATTTCCAAGTCAAAATTTTTTAGACTTATGAAGAATGATAAAAAGGCAAAGGGAAGTGACAAAGTGAACGTTGTACTTGTTCACGACCGAGGTAAGTTTTCTATCGTACCTTTGTCTATTGAGAGTATGTGGATGGCTTACAGGGCTTTTCAAAAGGAGTATCTCCTTTGAAATCTTTTATGTTTTTGGGTAGTTTGCCTTCGTCTAAATCGATTTATAATCGAGCCCTAATTGCTAAAAGTTACTACCCCGAATTGGAAATTCAAGGTCGCTCAGATGCGGAAGATGTTGCAGCAATGATCGACAGCATTGACCGCCTGACAAAAGGTGAAAACAAATTTTACTGTGGACACGCAGGAACAGTATTCCGATTTTTAGTCCCTCGATTGGCGAGAGAAAAGGGTCGATTTACGATTGCCGGATCTCGTCGATTGTTTGAACGGCCGCAACAGGCCATTGAGAAAATTCTTTTGCAACTGGGTGCTTTCGCAATCGAGTGGACTGAAGACTCATTGAGCTTTTCATCAGACGGTTGGAGACAAATGGGTGATGCCGTTCACGTTTCGACATCTGATTCCAGTCAATTTCTTTCTGGAATTCTCTTAAATGCCTGGCAATTACCATTCGATTTGGCAATTGTTCTGCCCGAAAAACTGGTGTCTGTTGGTTATTTGCAAATGACTCTGGATGTTCTCCATCAATTGGGGATGGATATACGTGTTGGTGAAAAAGAAATTACCATTCCCAAAAATCAGAAGGTTGTACAACAAAAAATTAAAATTGAGCCCGATATGAGTTGTGCATTTTCGATTGCGACAGTTGCCGCACTTTGTGGAGAAGCGCGTTTTACGGATTTTCCAGATGAAAGCCTACAACCAGATGGCCGTTTTTTTGATGTTCTTGAAGACATGGGGATTCAAGTAGAACACCGCTGGAAGTGGAGCCGCGTTTTAAAGACAAAAAAATTTCATGGGATTGATCTTGATTTGGGAGATGTTCCGGACCTATTCCCTATGCTGGCGATTTTATGTTGTTTTGCACAGGGGCGAAGTCACTTGCATGGCGCCAAACATTTAGCGCATAAGGAATCAAATCGGATTGAAAAAGTATGTGAGCTGCTCACGCATTTGATGATTCGATTTACTAAAAACGATGACGGGATTGAAATTGAAGGACCTGTGAATCAAGAACTTGTGCAAAAATTTGAGTTTGATCCAGATAATGACCATCGTATGGCAATGGCTGCGGCATTACTTCAAAGAGTGGGGTTGCCGGTAAAAATAAAAAACCCAGATGTGGTCGGAAAAAGTTTTCCGGATTTTTACAATATCATTGGAGTGACTCCATGAGAATTGCTCTTGTTGGGGCAAGAGGGTCGGGGAAAACGACTCTGCTGGACCAAATTGCCCAGTTGTATCCAAACATTAAAACGATTGATTTAGATCGATATATTGAAGCTGAGAAAGGGCAGCCCATTGCAAACATATTTACATGCTTTGGTGAGCCCGAGTTTCGGCGAATAGAAGAAGAGTGTTTAAAAGAACTATCAAAAAAAATTTCGGAACAAGTGATAGTTGCTGTTGGGGCTGGATATGTTGGTGATATACCTGATGGTTTTACTTGTGTTTGGATTCAGCGATCAACGGATCTAGATGGACGTATTTTTTTGGATCGACCTCGTTTGGACCCGGACCTCAATGAATTAGAGGAGTACTTACATCGATATTCAAAAAGAAGACAAGTTTATAAAAAGCAGAGCAACTTCCAATATGAGCTGCCCGAGGGCGAACACCCCATGCAGGCAGAAGCATTTTTAAGTTGCTTTTTAAACCCGCCGGAAAAACCATATGGAGATTTTGATTTTACAGTTTACTCAGAAATGGCAGAACAAGAGGAGTTTTTAAAAAGATTGATCGACTTATGTCAGGTTTGTTGAGCTGGAGAGATGATTTGCTAACTGTTCAACAGGCATTTACTTTATTAAAGTATTTTAGTCCGGATAAAATTTTATATCAGCTCGTGAGAAAAACGGGTGGGCGAGAGAGTTTGCTAATACAAATAATTTGCTCCTGGATTGGCCTGTCGAATTTGGGGAGAATGACCTAGTGAAAGACCATATTTTGTCTTTTCACGGTTTTGGTAAACAGTTTAGCAGTTGCGTGGATTTGAAGCTGGAGTCTCAGTCTAATGAATACACTCGAATTGTAAAGCTCGCGTTGAGTATAGAAAATTACGATGAATTGCGGCCGCCCATAATTGGTGGAAGCAAAAGCCACAACAAAGGGCATTTTTGCCCATGTCAAAAAACGGTCGATGGCAATGGTATCGAGTTTTGCTGGGCGTGGGAAAATGCCGTTACATTTTATACGGAGTGGCCGCGAATTCGGAATTTTAGATCAGCCGAACTTTTTCCAGCATTACATATATTCTGTATTACCCTTTCAAGATTCTTTTGTTATGGTATTGGGAGATCCCGTCGGTCACTCTTGGACTCCATCATTTCATTACCGGTATTTTGCTGATCGCAACTTTGCAGTGGTTGCAATTTCAATGGAGAGAGATGGAATGGACACCGGAAACCCTTCAATTTTTATTTGATATAGGACTCAGGTATATGGCAGTGACGTCCCCATTGAAAGAAAAAGCCTATCAATGGGTTTCTCAATCGCCACACGGAGAACTGAGTCACTGGAGTCAGTTAACTAGGTCATCAATACAGTTGTATTAGATCAAAATATGGTTTTTGGGCATAATACGGATATAGATGGGTTACGCCATATACTATTAAACGCTGCTGGTAAAACATGTGTTCTATGGGGAGCCGGCGCTTTGAAGAACTCAATTCAGAGTTTGCTTGAAAATGTCTATGTCTACTCAGCAAGGAAAGGGCTTCCCTGAAGGGGATGTCGAGGACCCAGAAGTACTTATTTGGGCGGCAGGTGGCTACAGAAAAGAAATGGTTTGGCCACTCCCCGAATGGAAACCGAATATAATTATAGATTTAAATTACACTGCAAATTCCCCTGCCATTGAGTACAGCAAAAAAGTTGGAGCGCGATATATATCGGGTAAAGAAATGTTCAAACTGCAAGCGTTGAATCAACAAAAGGTTTGGACTTCATTTAGCTATATTTTGCAGTTCTTCGGTTATCTCCTCATCTGTTGGAAGCAGTTTGGCTGTTTGCCATACTGTTTGAAAACGACCTTACCTATTGGGACTGAGAGATCGTCTTTATATGGGCTATGTTTTTTGTATTGTACAGTTTCATACTCATATTTATCGTATTTCATTTTTCTTGAGTTTAACCCTTTTTGCGAGCAATAGGTTTTTTGGTTGCGGATTTGTGCTGTTTGGCGATGGGCTGTTGGTGTAGTTTATTTTCGGTTTTCACAGGCCGGGCACAGGATCTGGCGCTTCTTTAGGTAGAGGGTTATTTCTTGAGTGAGCTTTAAATTGTGAATTTTGGCATCTTTTAACGCCAATTCAATCCTGTCGACCAGAAAAAAGCCCACCACGAGAATCGCGACCACAGCAATTTTGAATGGACTTGATAATTTCATGGCAAAAGCCTCCCAGGGTATCCACAGCGGGAATCCCTCAGAATATATCAAGAGCAATGGCCATGCCTGGCAGTTCCAATAGGTCGATTTTGAGTGTAATTTTTTAGACAGTTGAAAGAATTCAGATCAAAATATTAGGTAATTGTGAGGACGCCATGGGCGTCCTCCTGCAAAATCAATAGGGTTGTCTGAGGTCGTTATCGCCCAGCTCAATTGCGAAGGCGACGGCCAACTCTCCAAACATGGCAGCATGATCAAAGCTAGAGCTACTACTAATAATGTCATCTGTTGTGTGGATTTTTTTGTTGGACCCGTTGAAAGTGGACTCCATGGGGAACGCTGCTGGGTAGCCTTGTCGATACCAAGAAGCATGATCAGAGCAGCCATAACCACAAGCGGATTCCAGCTCCACGCCATTGACATAAAGTGAATTCAAATCAGAGATGATCTGACGTAACCATGGGCTCGTAAAGTCAGAGGTATTACCAAATTTGCGCTCCCCATCGCCTGGATACAGAGTCATGTCCAACTGGAGAACGGCTATGACATCTTTGTTTGTCTGTTTGTAGGAGTTTGCAATATCAGAAGAGCCCCACAGACCGACTTCTTCGGCCGCATACCACATAAATTCGATGGTGCGTTTAGGCTGCTGCCCCTGAGTCAGCAATACTCGAAGTGCTTCGACCAAACTAGAGGTGCCCGAAGCATTGTCATCGGCCCCCGGCGAAGGAAGTATATAAAAGCGATTGATGGAATCAAAATGTCCACCAAGCACAACTATTTCTTCAGGCCGTTCTGTGCCAGGAATAATGACTTTTAAAGAATTTTGTTGAGTTCGTTTGTGAGTAATGCGTTCGACACGGGCTTCAATTGAAGATGCCGCGATCATCGCTTTGAGGCGAGTCTCCATTTCTTCAACATGAGCGTTAGGTGTTTTGCCGGCATGATAGCGATCATTGTAAGAAGATAACCATTCAACCCATGATCGAATGTTCTCAGCATCTATCATTGATACGGCTTCATCGATCCGAGAATTGTAGGTAAGGGGTTTACCGAGTATGGATAAATTCTCAGCTTTTTTGTGGCGGTTCACGATATTTTTAAGGTCAGAGAGTATGGAATCATGTTGATTAATTGCAATGCCATCCTCGAGAGTTTGGTAGCCGGCGCACCTTTTGGCGGCGTGGGAGAGTTCATGAATCTCCTCGATCTGCTCGTTGGACACATTGACAATTCCCACTCCAATT
The DNA here is from genome assembly GCA_041391465.1 of Bdellovibrionales bacterium. Taxonomy (GTDB): domain Bacteria; phylum Bdellovibrionota; class Bdellovibrionia; order Bdellovibrionales; family UBA1609; genus UBA1609. The sequence continues at coordinate 55,906 of JAWKNX010000017.1, read as the reverse complement.
TCTTTATCAATGACAGTTGGATTCAATTTGAGGGCAGTAATGATGTCCATATTCGTCATAATGGTTTGGGTTTTTTGCGTGTCGTGGGCTTGTGGAGCAGCGCCGACACTGATTGAAAAAAGTAAAGAAAGAATTAAGTATTTCATAGAGCCACCTTGTTGGTATTTAGTCCTCAATAAAATACCACATTTGGATGAAGCTCCCTACTGGACCAAGGTCATATTGTTTAGCTGAAGTGATTCAGTTTAAAAGGGGAGCCGTGGGGCTGAGAATGCTGTTTGGGTAAAGAATCGAGCTTATGGGAGTCGGATGGCTCCAAGTCCCCCGTTCAAAATAGGTTTTGTAGTCAACATTGTTATTGGTTTTAGCTTTTAAACTACCGGAAATATAAATTCCACTAGCACCAAAAAGCTTTTCAATACTCGTAATGCTAGGGGCATAAAGGTTTGCATGAGTGACGAAATCCTTCATCTGCCAAAGTTTTTGATCCACGTCTTTTGCAAAGCTATAGTTTCTGTAAGATTTTTCTAGTTTTTTGATGCATTGACGAGCTTGGGCCTGGTTGCGACGACCGTGATCACCACAAACTTCGAGTATAAGATCAAGAACCTCAGATTTTTGGAGAGTATCGACGTAAAACAACATGTCGGGATAAATTTTCATGACCACTTTGATTTTTAAAGGGCCACGAAGATTCTCAGAATCAATAAGATTTTTAATAGTCTCAGGGAAGTAGGTAAAATCTTCGAGAAACTCCATAGCTTTGTTTTTGTATTTTGTTTTTTCATGTGTGTTGTACACGAAAAACTCCTGAATCATTTCTACGGAAAAATTCTTACTCTGACTCATTCTTTCATATTCCAAGGAGGCGGATTTGCGATGAGAATATTTATAATTAGCAAAAATATCGAAACCAATGGAGCTCTGTAAGGCCATATCCCACAGAGCACCTTTCCATCCTTTTTTATATTTTAAATGACTGGATTTATGATTGATTACGTATTTTTCAGGTTCTCCGGGGAAATAAATTTGGGATTGAGTGCTTGTTTGAGATTTGGCAGTGCCCGAATTAAAAAATTTGAAGTTTTTGATTTCCTCAGTGGTTGCATTAAATTGTTTGACGTCAAGAAATGGGAACAGAACAGGATCCATTTTCTTGAGGTGCATGAGGTCTGCTAAAGACTTTGTAATCTTTGTGTCAGAAGTAAAATGATGAAGGTCACTTGTCGAAAAAGAAAGGTGAGTTTGTTGAGATTTGGCTTGTATCAAATGATATTCAAAGCTGAGTAAGGTTAACTTAAGGAGATTGAAAAAATCAAATTTTAAACCGGCTTCAGCACCAAAGGAATTTAATTGCGATTTTTCTACTCTTACCTTCAAAAAATCACCGGTACGTAAGATATCTTGTTCGGAAAGTGATTTTAATTCAATTTCAGACATTTTCTCACTTTTAACTAATGCCCCCGCCGCCAAGCTGAGGCCATATTTAAGGGGGATGTCTGCCAGCGCTCCGGCATAAAAACCCATGAAGTCCTTTTTTGAGATAACTTCGTTGGGGCCCATGAGGTCCGCTCTCGGTTGAATAAAGTTTAAAAAACCGAGAAGAAGCTTATCGAAGTTTTGCTGGATTCCGGAGTTGTAGTCCTGAACAAAATATTTGTATTCGTAGACACGGTGAAATTGCAAACCAGCAAATGCGCCCAGCTGTGCTTCTGATATGTCAATAAGGCCTGCTTCTCCCATTTCTCGAAGAAAAGTTTGAGCATTTATTGCAATAACGAGTTGGTCGCTGACTGTCCATAAATCACTGTTAGGTGCAGGCGTAACTTCTCGATCAGCATAGAGGGTGTATTGCCCCATTGGCTTTTGCCATGTCAAACCACTGTAGTTTTCTACTCCAAGATTAAAATTTTGGCCCCGTTGATAAAGAATTTGCCTTTGTTCATTGCGAATGATTGTGAAGTCTTTTTCGAGAAGTTGACGAATTTCTTGCATCAGTGGGCTTTCAAGCCCATTGAGCTGTTGACTGCCAATGATTGATTTTTGTAACTGCTGAGATGAATTGAAAGATGATAATTTTTTTTGGTTTTGAATGCCGGGGGCGTTTACTATTTTTTTATAGAGATAGTTTTCTATGGCCTTTTCGTCGACGTCAAAATTCTGGAATTTATAATCTTCTGCGGTTGCGAGAAGACCGAACATTAGAGTGAATAAAATACCAAGGTACTTCAATTTGCTCTCCCTTTTTAACCCTTAACCCACACGTTCTCTATCGACGAGCCAGACCAAAGCTTTAGGGCAAAAGGCCTGAAGACACGCAAAATCAAGGGTTTTAAGGAGAGTGGAAGTTTTCTGTAGAACCTTTTGATAGTGAAGTTTCTTGGTAGAAATTCAAATGAGCCACTTTTTGCAAAACCTTTTGTCAGGACCCCAGTTGCAGATCGCTTGCGATCTAGAACAAAGTCTTGATTTTTCGACAAAGGTCTAGGAATGTGAGTCTATGTCGGCGAATCGATTTGGAAATTATTTTTGTATGACGTCTTTTGGAGAAAGCCATGGCCCAAGTATGGGGGTGGTGATCGATGGTTGTCCGTCGGGAGTCCAATTTGATGAAACCTTACTCCGTGAATTTTTAGGTCGCCGAAGACCAGGCCAAAACGCGATTGTAACTGAAAGAGCGGAAACCGATGATCCTCTAGTTTTGAGTGGAGTGTTTGAAGGGCAGACACTGGGTACGCCCATCGCCATAATTATAAAAAATTCCGATGCAAAATCAGATGACTATCAACAAATTAAAAATAACCCACGAACGGGGCATGCCGATGACATATGGCTCGATAAATTTGGTGTTGCTGATTATCGGGGTGGCGGTCGTTCTTCGGGGCGTGAAACCGTTTCGCGGGTGATGGCCGGAGCTGTGGCTGCGATGTTTTTAAAACAAGTTGTCCCAGAGATGGAAGTATGTGCTTTCACCTCCAAAGTACATAACTGGGGTCTGCCCGCAAATAAATTAAGTGATTGGATTGGGGATAAAAACCTTCTCTCGGAAACTCGTTTGTCAGAAGTGAGATGTCCGGAAGTTCAGTTAAGTAATCGTATTCACACCGAATTGGTTAATGCCAAAGCTGAAGGCGAAAGCTATGGGGGAGTGGCCACGTTGGTCATTCGTCACTTGCCAAAAAATTTAGGTGAGCCTGTGTTTTTCAAGTTTAAAAATTTAATGACCAGTGCATTGATGAGTATCGGGGCTACAACGGGAGTTGAAGTGGGTCAGGGATTTTCTTCAGCAGATCTAAAAGGAACTGAGTTTCACTCAAAAGAAAATAGTAGTGTCTATGGTGGTATAAGAGGAGGGATCACTACAGGTGAATTCGTTCATATAAACATAGCCTTTAAACCGACCAGTTCAGTGATGGATGTGGCAAAAAAAGGACGCCACGATCCTTGCATCGTTCCACGGGCCTGCGCTGTTATTGAGGCGATGGCTTATTTGGTCCTGGCGGATCTAGTACTAGCTCGCCGTCTGAATAAAGTTAATTTTAATGAGATTTAATTCCGGTGTAAATAAAGCTCGCGCCACCCATAAGTGATAAATACTGAACCTGAGTGAGTCCGGGGACTTGATTCATTAGCGAAACAAATTCTTCTTTACTCGGAAACTGATTCGAAGATTGGTTCAGATACTCGTAGGCTTCTCGATTGCCTCCAACGAGTCCGCCAATTCTCGGTACGATCCATTTAAAGTATAGATTTATGAACGGTTGAAGTATGGGATTTCGAGAATCGCCGGTTTCTAAGATAATGACCTTCCCACCAGCTTTACAAACCCGAGTCATTTCTTTGAGTGCTTTCACGGGGTCAGAAACATTGCGGATGCCATAGCCAATACTGACTATGTCAAAACGGCTGTCCTCATAAGGCAAGTCTGTGGCGTCGGCCCATTCAAAAACAATATCTAAATTTTCACGTTGAGCCTTTATGGGGGCTTTGGCCAACATTTCATGGCAAAAATCTGAACCGACAACAACGCCTGAAGGCCCCACAACTTTTTTAAACTCAATGGCTAAATCTCCAGTACCGGTGGCACAATCCAAAACTTTACTGCCAAGTTTTGCCCCAGAAACTTCAATCATTTTTTTACGCCACCCATGTACCATGCCAAAGGTGATTGCTGAGTTCGCACGATCATAATTGTCTGCGATATTGCTAAATGTCGATTGTATAAACTTAGGATCTGGTCCGCGTCTTTCAGTTTGCATATGAAACTAGGCCTCTTTTCTTACTAGAGGAGCCAAACTTTTCACCTGGTTCATCAATTGGTTAAAGTCTTCAAAATTGAGCGCTTGATAGCCATCAGAAAGCGCTTCCTTTGGATTAGGGTGAACCTCGACGATCATTCCATCTGCGCCTGCGGCCACAGCAGCAAGAGCAATAGGAGTTACCAATTCACGCATTCCGGTACCGTGTGATGGGTCTGCGATGATTGGAAAAGGCGTAAACTGTTTAATATAGGCAATAGCATTGATATCAAAAGTGTTACGGGTCTTAGTTTCAAAGGTACGAATGCCCCTTTCACATAGGATGACATTTTCGTTTCCGCCGGACGCAATGTAATCAGCTGCGTGTATCCACTCATCAATAAGCCCACTAAATCCCCGTTTTAGTAAAATGGGCTTTTGAGTCTTTCCCAATTCTTTGAGTAATGCATAGTTATGCATATTACGTGAGCCAACTTGGAATGCATCCACCACTTCCGCAAGTTCTTCGACCTGTCGAGTGTCGGTAATTTCGCTAATATAGGGCATTCCGGTTTCATTTTTAACTTGATGGACGATATCGAAGCCTTCGACACCCAGCCCTTGAAATGAATCGGGGCGAGTCCGCAACTTAAAAAGTCCACCTCGAAGAATCGAAGCCCCTTGGCCTTGCACAAATGATGCAGTTTGTTGTAATTGATCTAAAGATTCCACTGAGCAGGGGCCCGCAACAGTAACAAATGCCGAGCCTCCAATTTCTATATTTCCAATTTTGACAGCATTAGTCTTCATCATGTCCTCAGCTAACAACTCGATTTAAAACGAGGTATATAACGAAAGCAAGTTAACGCAAAGTTGAAACTTTGCCTAGTAATAAACTAGGCAATCAATCAAGACTCAGGGATAAATATGGCATTGAATGTTGAAAAACTCCTCCGATCCGGTGCTTTCTTTCGACGCTCCGACGGTCGGTGGATCTTAGGATGGGGAAACGTAAGACCCTGTAATGCTCCAACCCCCGGTAAATTGGCGTTTTTTTCGCCACAGTACTTCTCGACCACTGAAAACTCTTGGTTTGAATTTGAAAATGTGGATCAACTCCAACCCGGTGAACTTCAGAAAATGCTAGAATTTGACCCTCAACCGAAAATGAGATCCGTTTCGGAACTCAAACAACTAGCGGGGTTATCACGATCCGGCGGATTTCAGCTCTCAGAAATGAACTGGCAACAGGCGGACAAATCGCAATTTGAATCTGATTTTAACCAAATAATGCAAAAAATTAATCAGGGAGAATTGGAAAAGGCTGTTCCCATCACCTATGAGTGGAGCCCCACCATTCCTGACGAGCCATTGATAAAGAAAATTTTACATCGACTGCTGATCACACAAGACGGATTAACCCCTTATGGTATGTGGAGTCCCGAAGGAGGCTTGCTGGGCTGTACTCCAGAGCTTTTACTTGAAGTCAAAAGCGGAATTTTGAAAACCATGGCGGTTGCTGGGACACGACCTTCTGACTCGAACAAGTCTCTGTTAGAAAATAAAAAAGAATTGCATGAGCATGGGCTGGTGGTGGAAGGCTTGAAACAATTGCTTTCTTCATTGGGCAAAATGAATGTCAGTGAAACTTATGAGTGGAATATCGGATTGATCACACACTTGAGAACAGATGTAGAGATTCAGCTGGATACGTCTGTTAACCCCAGTGAACTAGTGTTGTCATTGCATCCGACACCGGCGCTAGGTGGCGTGCCTCGTGCCGAAGCGCTTGGGGTATTAAAAGATTTGCCTTCAGCAAACATCCGAAGAAAGTTTGGAGCCCCGTTTGGGGTTTACCTTGAAAACGGAGATATGGAAGTTGTTGTTGCCATCAGGAATATACTCTGGGATGACGAGGGCACTAAACTGTTCTCCGGTTGTGGAGTAGTTAGCGAAAGTCAGTTTGAAATGGAATGGAATGAACTTTACGCAAAGCGAGTACAAGTCAAATCCACACTTGGGCTGGGATAAAGTAAAATGAATGTGAATTTGGCGAATAAACTGGTGGATCACTTGAGCCAACAAGGGGTTGCTGAATGGATCGTTTGTGCAGGCTCTCGTAATGCCCCTTTAGTAAAAATACTTTCCAAAATATCCAACATAAAAGTTCATTACTTTTTTGAGGAAAGAAGCGCTGCCTACTTTGCAATAGGGCGAATCCATAAACGAGGTGCGCCAACAGCTGTGGTCACAACCTCGGGGACAGCTGTGGCCAATCTGCTCCCGGCAGTCATAGAAGCCCATTATCAAGAATTGCCTTTGGTGCTGGTGACAGCCGATCGACCAACCAGCTATCGAAATACTGGCGCTCCACAAGCCATAGATCAGATGAATATTTTTTCTGGCTACAGTGAGCAAACTATCGATTGGGATGTTGAAAGCGAAATATGTTGGAGCCAAGAAAAACCACTACACGTTAATATCTGTTTTGATGAACCTCTTATTGACAATGAAATCCATGTGCGATCAGTGGAAATCGGCAATGTTCGCGCGACGTCGAAAAGTAAAATTGACCAATACCCAAATTTAGAAAAATTTAAAAAACCATTGGTCATTGGTTCTTGCATGTCGAGGTCTCAGGCGGAAGAGTTGGCCCCCTTGCTTGGCAACTCTCTGTTGCCTCTGTATTTAGAGTGTGGTTCCAACTTAAAACAGTTGATCAAAGGAAGTCATGTTCTCAATGGCGGAGAGTTTGCGCTTCAACATTATGTCAACCGAGGTTGGGTCGATTCGATTGTTCGAATAGGTGGAGTTCCAACGACACGACTGTGGAGAGATCTCGAATACTCCTCGTTGCCAGTGTTAAGCCTTTCTACAACTAGGTTTTCTGGTTTGGCCAGGGAGTCTCAGGTGACTCCTTTGCGTTCTTTATCTAAAGATTCTTTGGCAAAAATATTTTTAGATTTGAAGTTCGATGGATTGGACCAATTTTTGGAGCAAGATCATTTGCTCACGGAACTCTTAAAAAAATCATTAAAACACTTTTCTCACTCCGAGATTGGACTCTTACAAAAGTTTTTCAATAAATTAGGTGATGATGACCAATTATTTATTGGTAATAGTTTACCCATTCGTGAAATGGACTTGTTGGATTGGCAACAGCGAAACTCCCAAGTGAGCATTTACACCCAGAGAGGGGTGAATGGAATTGATGGTTTGGTTTCTACGGCATTAGGTTTAGCAGACTCGCAACGAAAAACTTGGGCACTCATTGGTGATTTGACTTTCATGTACGATCTTGCAGGGTTATGGGCCCTTAAAATCAATCCAGATTTAAACTTTAATCTGGTAGTTGTGAACAATGGTGGAGGCAAAATATTTTCTCGAATTTTTGCGGACCCGCTCTTTGAAAATCGCCACGGTTTGACATTTGAAAGCATTGCTAAGTTTTGGGGGCTCAATTATCTCTTGGTTCGGTCGGGAGAAGATTTTGAAAACTTAGACACCCAAAATACTTTGATTGAAATTTGGCCTGATGGGAAGGAAAGCCAATCTTTATGGAATCAGATAAAAACAATAACGGCGTAAAACCACTTTGTATTGTTGCCTTACACGGTTTTTTAGCGACTTCGAAAGTATGGGATCGGCTAAAAGAAGTGGTAGATAATTCTGTTCATTGGTACACGCCGGATTTAATTCAATCGAGGTACCTCATTGGTCAAGCGCCAGGTTTTACCGATGCCGTTCGGGTATTAAAATCTGAGTTTCAAGGTCTAAAAAAGGACTACCAACTATGGGGAATGGGCTACTCCATGGGGGGAAGATTGTTGGCTCATGTCTTAGTGGATTCTCCAAGTTTGTTTGAAAAAACATTTTTTTTGTCGACCGACCCATTCCAGTTGTCGGATGATCAATTCGAATTGAGGCAAAAATGGCAAGAAGATTGGTTGACTAAGTTTCGAACACTTTCTTGGTCTGATCTGATTGACGAATGGAATTCCCAGCCGGTTTTTTCTGGCAGCCAAGCACTGCCCAGTTGGGTCAACGAGCAAGAAATCGATCGACAGCTATTAGCTGAAAGTTTTGAAAAATGGTCACGCCTGAACCAGCTCATTCGAATTGAGGACATCAATCAACTTCAAGGTGTAGATTTGATTTGGGCCTATGGAGAAAAAGATAAAAAATATAAGAACCTTTATGAGACTTGGAGAAAACAAGGTCTCAAGGGACGATTTGTAGAATTCAAAGGTTTAGGTCACCGATTTCCATTTGAGGATACCGTTGAACTATTAAATCGATTGGATCTACCGGCTGGATGGGAAGCATGTCAAAATTAATTACAGCGATTCGTCCGAAGACCTTGACCGCCACTTTTTCACCTATACTGGCCACATTGGGGATGTGTTACTTTTATTTAAAAAAAGTAGATCTTTGGATATTTGTTGCAGCATTGGCTTCCACAAGCTGTATCCAAATAGCGACCAATCTTTTCAACGATGCGATTGATTTTCAAAAAGGTGCCGACGCACATTCTCGAATTGGCCCCAAAAGAGTGACGCAATCGGGAGAGATGACGGTGAGGCAAGTCTACGCAGTGGCAATTGGATTTTGTATTGTGAGTTTGCTCTGTGGAATACCTTTGGTCATTGAAGGGGGAGCGCCGATTGTTGTGATTGGTTTGATCTCTATTTTTATGGCCTATTCCTACACGGGTGGTCCATTTCCATTGGCTTATTTGGGGTTAGGTGATTTGTTTGTAATGATTTTTTTTGGTTGGATTGCTGTGATGGGATTAAGCTTTATTCAGACACAAGAGTGGCAATGGACTGGGTTCATTCTAGGAACTCAGGTCGGGGCGATGGGGACAGTACTTATTGCCATCAATAATTTGCGAGATGCAGAGGAAGATAAAAAAGTAGGTAAAATGACTTTGGCGGCGCGGTTTGGAGAGAGTTTCACTAAACGAGAAATCGCTATTTTGTATGCAACGGCATTTGGTCTTTCTAGTTTTTGGTTTTTTGAAAAAGCCTATGCAGCGGTGGTTCTTTCGAGCATGACATTGATTCCGGTCATCGGTTTTCTGCGTGATTTGCAGAGGGAAAAGCCAGGACCAAAATACAACTTGTTTTTGGGACGTGCAGCTAAATATCAAATCCTATTTTCGTTATTGTTAATGATTGGTTTTTTGATCGATGGCCTTCTTCTTGAGGGAACACATGCTCTCCGTTAGAGGTGAACCAAGGAAATACTCCATTGATTTTGCGGGACAACCTAATAGTAAATCCCAATCTCACTTACAATGGGGTTACTTTTTTGATTTAGAAAACGCTTCAGGTAAAATTGTGACCAGTTGTCTTCAACCGTGGCCTGATTTGGGAGATCCGAGTTTAGAACAATGTTACGCAGATATTATTTCATTGAATCGACAGAACCCATTAGTCAACAAGTCGTTGTATTGGGCGGAGTTGCTGTTTGATTTGGACTTAATTGGTGATTTTCTACCCACCGATGCTCTGTGCTTAAACAGTCATCGACTAGCATTCTCCTGGGAAGATCCAATGCAATTTGCATCTGAAAAACTTTTAAAAGTAAAAATGGGTCATGACTTGCAATCGGAGACTCAGTTTTTGGATCGTCTAGTAGAAAACAACAGCAAAATAAAATTGCGGTTAGATTTTAATAACAGCCTCGAAGAGGTGTCATTTCGCCGCTGGGTCGATAAAGAAAACCACTTGTTGCCGAATATAGATTTTTCGAAGATCCATTTGAATACCATGCCGAGATTTACTTGAAGATGAAGCAGGAATTTGATTTGCGTTTCGCCTTAGACATTAATAGCGGCGATTTGGTTGATAACAATATGATAGATCCCAAAAGTATTGACGTCCTTTGTTGCAAACCCGCCCGCAATGTTGTCGAGCCTATGGAAAAATGGTGTATTGAAAACCATGTGCCAATTCTTTTTACGCATTACATGGACAGTCCTTTGGGGCAAAAAATGGCTCTGGTGGAGGCAAAAAAGGTTTTGCAAAGATCCCCACAAATTGAAATTGCAAACGGCTTACGAGCGCACTCTGGATACTTCAACTTGGAAGTGGACGCATGAATATTGATTGGGAGGGGAAGGATTCTAGAATTTTAGAAAACCCAAATATGCCCCAGGCTCAGAAGCAAGTTTTGGATCTTCACAGAGAAGAGCTGCTCCATAAAGACAATTTGATGTGGTTTCAGAGCTCTGGAACCACCTCAAAATCTCCAACAGCAATGAAGTGGATAGGATTAACTCGAGATAATTTACTTTCGTCGGCCAATGCGGTGAACCAATGGATTCAATCCGATAGTGGGGATACCTGGTTGATGTCGCTTCCCGAGTTTCATGTGGGAGGGCTATCCATTCTAGCAAGAGCCCACCTCACGGGCGCAAATGTAGTACAAACCGACGGTCGATGGGACCCTCAAAGTTTTATTGAGAAAATAGAAAAGAGCAAAGTCACTATCTGCAGTCTTGTGCCAACTCAGGTTTACGATTTAATTCGGTTAAACTTGAGGTGCCCTAAGGGTTTAAGGGTAGTTTTTGTCGGAGGAGGCCGCATTTCGGAGAATCTCTATGCTTTGGCTCGAAAGCTTGATTGGCCAGTATTGATTACCTACGGAATGACCGAGGCGGCCTCGCAAATAGCTACAGCATCGATTTCTTCTCTTGAAAGTGATGCTTATCCGAATGTGCATGTGTTGCCACATCTCGATTGTTCGCAAACTGCGGAAGGTCGATTGATATTAAAGGGTCCAAGTGTAACTTCGGTGATCGCCCAGTTCGAAGATCATCGCCTCGAGTTTCAACAATATTCTAATGATTTCGTCACTGATGATATTGTCGAGTTGAGTGCAGATAAAAAATATATTTTGTCTGTGTCGCGGGTGGGAAGAACAGTTAAAACCCTCGGTGAACTGGCAGACTTGGATCAACTGCAAAACCTGTTTAATCAACAAAACTCGGAATACTTGGACTGCCATATTTGGTATTTGCCGGACTCGAGAAAAGAAAATGAAATCGTCGCAGTTTCATCTCAATTGCAAAATTGGGATAAGGTACAGGCGGCAATCATCAGCTATAACCTTCATGCTCCAAAGTGGTGTCGCATTGACAAAATCTACTATTTAAAAAATTTGCCTAAATCCCCATTGGGAAAAATCCTATGGGGAGAGCTGTCCGCTTTATTGAGTTAAGTGTATCTTTCCAGTTTTTCTTTAAACTCGTCAGGCATTTTGGATTTTTCGGATTTCACTTTGTCGACAAACACATGGACGGAGGAAATTTCTACGCAAGTGGTTTTATTTGAAATCAACCGGCAAAGAAACGTAACACTCGAGGGTGAGAGTTTTGCAATGCTGAGTTCAATGTTAATTTTATCCCCAGCTTTCAACGGGGAAAAATATTCAGCTTTTGCATGTCGTATTGGGACAATAAAATTTCTGTGTTTAAACCAATGATCCCACCCAATACCAATATGTTCGACAAAATCTTCTATGGTTTGGTGACTAATTTTAAACGCATTCCCATAAAATATAAATTGAGAAGGATCACATAAATCGAAAGGGATGCGATACTGTTTAGAGAATTTCAACCCTTCTCCAGTTTTTCCATGAGTTCTATGAGCGTCGCTCGACGGTTTTTTAAAATTTCATTCATTTTATTCAGGGCCGTGGCAGCTTTATCCAGCCGCTGTTTTAGGTTATCGTCTTCTATTTTGGAGTGTACGGAATCGACCATTCCCATCACAATCATAAGAGGAGATGCCAAATCATGAATAAATTTTCTTTCAGTTTCATATGGTCAAATAGCTCATTGCCTTCAGAACTCATGCGATCTCCATCAAGAATGTTTCAAAAGTCCGTTCATCCTACTAGAGTCCTAAAAAATCCACAAATTCCTCTGAATAACTCCTTGACTCAGGAGTCATTTTGAGGAAAAAGGGTCTCTCTAAATGATCAAAAAAGGGCCGTTGTGAGCATTAAATTATTCAGCGAAAAAGATTTTCCTGCATACCTTCCTAAGTTAAATGCGCTCTATGATGAGTTATTTGCTAGGGGTAAAGGCTTTCGGTCAAAGCTGATTGAAAGGGTCTCAGGACATCTGGGAATTGAAAAGTCCTCAGTTTTAACATGGCACAGACCATTGAATTCATCCACAACGCCTCGCTTCTACACGACGATCTGGTGGATCGGTCCCATTTGCGAAGAAACAAGCCAGCCGCTTGAAAAACAAATACACTCCTGAATATGCGGTTCTCGCAGGGGATTATTTGTTGGCTCGAGTGATGGTGAATTTATCAAGACACGGGAATTTACAGCTCTTGCAGTATACGGCGGAAATGATTTCAGAATCTTTTAGAAGGAGAATGGATTCAAGATTCATTAGTTCGAGATTTTGAAGTTAAAGCCGAGCAGCTAGATCAAGTCCATAACTTGAAAACAGCGTCACTATTTAAGTGGTGTTTGCGAGCCCTTTTATTTGCAAGGGCAGGTACGAACAAGATGTTCACGCTACAGTAGAAGAGTTGGGTTGTATAATGGGTGTGTTGTTTCAACGCAGCGATGATCTATTGGACTTTGATGTTAGAAATGCGGAGAACAAGGCTGTAATGGGAGATTTAAAGTCAGGTTACATGAACTCCTTTGCCGTTGCTTTGGCGGATGGATTGACTGCTAAGCAAAGAGAAATGTTTTTGCAGTCGAAAACCGTAGATGAGATTAAAAAGGCTGTTGGTGCTGAGCATTTCAATGCCAAGTTAAAAGACTTTGATGCTGTCAATGAAAACCCTCATAGCGATATATAAACATCACTGTGAAGAACTCAAAAGGAAATTGAGCCGGGAAGAGCAAGGTCTCGCGGTGGAATTGTTGAAGCTACCCGATCCTCTTTACTGGCGAAATAAAGACGGCCAATGATGGAGCTGGTGACTGTAAAATCCGATTCGCCGAAATGTCGACAACTTCTAACGGGGAAGTTCTCGACTCAATATCGGGCGATTTTTGTGCCGTCACTGACGCCTCTTTTTGGAGAAAACCTGAAGACCTTTAAAATTGTAACACCAGAAAAGAAATCCCTTTTTGAAATTGCCAGGGAAGTGCATAAGTTGTTGCGCCCCAGTTTTTTAGTGGCGACTTTGGCTCCCGTGTTCACTTTGATAGTGCATTTTTTATTTCAAGAAGGTAAGCGTAAATTTAACTTTTGGTTTGCTTGCAGTTCTGTCTTTGATGTTTCTGCACGGAGCGGTATTTATGCTCAACGACTACTTTGATCACGTCAAAGGGGCGGATTTATTGGATCAAAGAAAAAGACACAGTATTTTAAACCAAGGAGTGCTTCCAGCTCACTTGGTTTTAATGGGCAGTGGTATTGTTTTTAATAGCCGCAATCATTGCAACCCCCTTTAATACTATCATCTACGACAGTGCTAACAATTACCTTGTTGGCCATTGCATTGGGTTTAGGGTATTCCACTTTAGGAAGGTTTGAAAAGCTACGGCCTGGGAGAGCTGGCGGTTTTTATGTCTTGGGCCTTTGCTCACGGCGGGATTTTCTCATGTGTATGTTGGTGAAATTTCGCCAGAAGTATTAATTTATGGATTTCTCAATGGAATGCTCTGCGTACTGTTTGTTCAGCATCGAAATTTTCAAAGTTTATTAAGCGATGGATCGGCTGGCGTAAAGGACCTTTATTCGATTGGGTTTTCGATCGCGGGAGAAGGTTTCTGGCCCTTAGTTATTCGATTAATTTGCTCTTAATTTGGCTATTCAATTATTTTTTATTGCCCGATATTCGATGGATTAAATGGGCGGGATCAATTTTTTTTGCCGCGGTCCTGTTTATTGATGGCAGCCTGGTATTGCAAGACCATATTTAAAATCAACTCACCTCTGTCTTCAAAAATGGATTTCTTAACTAAGGGAATTTTGTTTTTGTTTTTACTTTTGCATGTGAGTTGCCTTTTGGTGAGTTTTGTTCAGTATGGTTTTATGAATCGTGTTCCATTTACGATTAAACTTGAAGTGATTGGCTTCATCCACAGAACCCTTTCATCATTGGGGATTTAATGATTTTGCCGGTAGTTGTTGAAGAGCCTGTGGATTTTGACCAGTGGATGGGTTCATTTCCGGAAAACGGAATTTCATTTGTGCCAACAACAGGTCAATCTTCGGACGGGTTGCGGCTGAGTAATGCCGGTTTGTATTTTAGTCACCCTTCGGAGAAGTGGAATGTTCAGTGGATTTTACAACCAAAGAGCAGCAGTATATACGGAAACCACACGTTGGGCAAAAAGCAGCCCATGTTTAGAGCTTTAGGATTGGGCAAGGGCGTGTTGCACGTGCTAGATGCTACAGCTGGTTTAGGTGCAGATACCTTTAAATTAGCCTGTGTTGGTTTTTCGGGTCACAGCGGTTGAGAAGTCACCTCAGGTCTTCTCTTTACTATGGGATGGATTGGAAAGATCTAAGGCGTGGGCCGAGGAAAACGACCAACAGCTGCTTAACATTTTAAATAAAATTAGCTTGGTTTTTGGAGATGCAAGTGATCATCGATGAACTATCTTTTGATGCACTTTATTTTGACCCCTATTTTGAAAGAAAAAGGGAGCTTTGAGCAACAAAGATATGCAGTTGCTCAAACTGAGATTTAAACAGGCAGATGTTGAATATGCAGAGTTTCTCAAAAAGCTAGGCAATGTATGGCGTGCAAGAGTGGTGGTAAAGCGGCCAGCAAAAGCATCGGAGATACTGCCCAACGAAATCATTCTTTTGTGGGGAAGACGGTGCGATATGATCTGTAATTTTGCCAACAGCAAATGCTTCACAATCTGATGGGACTGCAATAGAGTAGAGCCATGATAAATTTTTTGAGTGTTGACACAATATATGTATTGTCAGTGGTTTCTGGAATCATGCTCATCGTCAGTGGAATGCAAACCCTCGCTTCGGGGTTTCCGGTCTTTGTTTTCTTCAGTTATTCGCCGCCTCATATGAATTCTTTAAATGCCAGCTTAGTAAAGTGCCTTTCGATCAGGGCTGTAAACTCTTTTTATACAATCAGAATTGAGCACGTCAATAGCTAATGGCATTGAGCTATGCGGGTTCGGAGCTGTTAAATATCAATCAATTAATAATGATTCTTATGGGTGGTGGGATCAGGACTGTTTTAACAGTTTGGATTTTTGCTGTACCGCTACAGTACTTAGACCTCCTGCTAATTTTTGTGGCGGCATTTCCCATGATGTTCACCAAATCAGAGGTTGCCTCCTTGGCCAAGGTGGTATTGCCATTGGGTTGATGTATTTGGGCTTCCCAACATGGTGCTTTGACCATCTGAAGAGTTTTATGATTGTTTTTCAACGGGCTTTCCGGGTGGATGAATGGGCTTTCCCCATTTTATAAAATCTGAAAACATTTCCGTTCTACCTGCGGTGGTGATCTCGGTCAGTGTTCGATCTATTGTGGCAATGGTTGCTGGAGTCATGGCATTGACATACTCGGCGGTGATTTCTTTAAATACGGCAATACTGTTTGTTCTCGCACATAACTGCTCGATCTATTCCGGTGTTGGTTACAGCGATTGACGCCGGCCATGTTCCTCGGCGGGGAGCGTTTGCCTATTTAGCTTCAATTTATTGGAGGTGTTTTTATTTTCGCTGGTTATTTGATCCTTTGATGAATGCATCCTCAGAACTGAGCTCATCGGCATTACAGTACGGTAGTTCTTTAAGCCTGATGATCATTCCTTTGGCACATAGTATATTTAATTTCACGAACCTGCTTATTTGTGGTTTGCTGTTTTGTGCCCATAAGAAAATTAACTGAAATTGTTGTTTTTCCGGAGGGCAAAAAGCAGCCGCAGGCTGCAATTTTGGGTAGAACAACCACCTTTCCAGCACTCGGGATTGAACAAGTTTGACACGAAGTTAAAAAACTAGCGGCTTGGTGACACCTTGGAGATGTCGGTAGAATACTTGCAGTCCCGTGACCAAGAAGTATTTGATAAGATCATGAAGTACGAAGATATTTCCGACAATATCAGAAGTGAAATCGAGGAATTCTCAGGGCAAGTCGTATTAGCACATTTATCAGAAACGCAGGGTCGGCAAATTTTAGCCATGATCAGGATGTCGGCACAGTTAGAAGGTATTGCCGATCGCTGTAAGTCTATAGTTATGGATCAAAAGCAAATTCTTTCCATGGGGATGACGTTAGAGGGACCCTGGTATGACGAATTGAAGAAAATGCTAGGACTCACCTTAGAAGTTTTTGAAAGTGCTTTTTGGCAGATTGCTGAAACGGGTGAGCAAACTCCTATGGATTTTCGAGCGGCTAAGCTCGCTAAGTTTGACAGTAAATTTTTAGATTTGAGAAAGTCCTACACGCAGTGGTTGCGGTCTGAAGCCGCCAGTCAATACGAATGGGAAGCGGGCGTTCGGTTTGGCGACATCGTTAATTCGCTTATGTACATTCGTAAAGTGACCACCAATTTATTTGAAGTTTATAATAACGAATTTAAACGATAAGAGGATTCCCCAACCCAGCTTCATTCAAACCCTTTGTGTTTCCTTCGATCTAATGGAGTAAGTTGTTGGTGGTCAGCTGAGTGGTTTGAGTCTTTTACTGAACTGACTATCAGGGTGGCGGCCACAGACATCGTAGTAGGCTTTTTTTAATGCAACACTGGCCTCATCAATGGACGAAAAATTAAAATATCTAGTTAAATCATATTTAGCATGTTCTGTTTCACCTTGATGGTAATAGGCAAGTCCCCGTTGTTCCAAATAGGGTAAGTGATTGGGATCCAGCTCTAAATATAAACTCCACAATATAATTTTTTGCCTTTGTATTTGCTCATCGGATTCGAAAGACTTTAATTTTTTCAAAGCACGAATGGAGATAGGCTTTTAAAAATCAGTGGCACATAGAACTTCAAATCCGTAACCGTTGGGATGGGCAACTTTTCTATATTCACTGTTAAATACAATAGTGAGCTCTGAGCTAGTTAGTGCTTTTCCGTCGAGACCAAGGTGCAAAAATACTTCGCGATCTTTAAGTGTCATTTAACAATTTGCCAATTACTACTTTTTAACTGGCAAAAGCTGAAGACCTAGCTGGCGACCGAGGTAAACATATAGATACTTTGGACAACGATAGGGTGGCTGGTTTTCTCGTGCAGTAAATGTGTCATACTATAATGGCAAGTGGATTTCGGAATTTTCAACACACGTAGTAAAAGCTTTTTCATTAAAAAAATAATTATTTAAAGTAGAGACCAGTGAGATTTGATCTTGCTCTTCAGTGAGAGAAAGCAGTTCAAAATTTAGAAAGTTAATTGATTTTTGCAGTTTATAGTAATCAATGCTTGGATCGAGTAGGCAATTTAGTGACGAAAAAGTTGGCAGCAACGATGTAATGTCACCATCCTCGATCGAAGACAGATCAATTTTCAATCGATCCCATAAACTCTCAGTCGTAATCCCACCCATAGTTTAGGGTTATTGCAGACTTGAAAGTTTTTCAACTGAATTGATAACGACCAATACTGCGTTGCGCAGATGATCAATCTCCAACTTCTTTGGATCCATAAGAATTAAATGCGTCTTTGACTTCCTGCGCAGACGATCTGAGAATATCTGCTATGCCTGATGATATAGATAAATTGAAAACCGAAAACCAGAGATTGAGACAAGATGTAAAGCGCTATCAATCGGAGTTGCAACCTGGCCAATGAGCAACTAGAGGGTCTCATCGAGAGATTAAATAAAGACATTCGATCTTTGATAAAGTTGCAACATGTACTTGTACTTACAAATTTCCTTCTATTGATGGGTTTGAGTTTTCTACTAAATTTGTTCCCAGCGCGATCAGTGGGGGGACTATATTGATATTTTTGAACACGAAGATAAGTTCAGGTTCAGTGTGGTGATGTCGAGTGCTAGCGGTTATGGCATGTCGGCTTTGATACTTTCGGCATTTCTCAATTTGACGGGACAATTGGAAGCTCGAAAAGGGCCAGTCCAGAAAAAATGGTTAAGATCATTTCAGATAATGTATTAGAAGCTGCCGAAGAGGGTGATGGGCCGATTTATTTTATGCTGTAATTGATAAAAGAAAATTCCGGGTGTCCTACTGTCTGCTCGGTGAAATTATGGCCTTTGTTTGGGACTCGGAAAAAAAGAACTCCTGTACTTGCCGAAAACGGGGGACGCTATTGGATTGAATGGCTCAAAACCGGGTGCCATGGAAAAAAGAATCCTCAACTCGAGAGACCGACTCATTGTTTGTTCTCCTGGAATTGTTCGGGCAATGAATTTGGAGGACGAACTGTTTGGCCAGCATCGAGTCATGCAGGCCCTTCGAAACAGCACATCAAAAAGTGTCCATGAAATGCGCAATGAATTGCTGTTTCAACTGGAGCAATTCACTGGTGGAATAGAGGCGAAACGAGATCGATCCATTATCGTTGCCGAAGTTAAAGAAAGAGTATTGAAGCTTGCAAAATCATAGAGGTTTATAATGAATTTGGCAGATAAATTAAGGCCCATTCAGCCGGCATTCGTGGCGGGAGTCAAAGAGCTTTATTATCATTCGAGAGCATTTCATTTGTACCCTTTAGGGTTATTTGAAAACAAGAGAACGCTCGCCCAACACAGCATTTATGCTCCCAATAAAAAGCCAGTGCTGTTTGTTCATGGAGTCATCCATAACAGGTCGGCCTTTTTCCCTATGAAAAAATATCTCATCGATCGCGGGTATCGTAATCTGTACTCTATGAACTACTCCACTCGTCACGGGTCTCTGATTGGTATGGTTGAAGATTTAGCCAACAGAGTGGATGAAGTTTTATTAAAAACCGGAAGTGATCAAGTTGATATTGTAGCCCACTCCTTGGGTGGACTAGTGTCCAGGTATTTTATGAGCGTGGGAGAGGGAAGAGGAAAAGTCAGGCAATTGATAACCCTAGGTACGGCACACAAGGGGACCAATGCTTCGGTTCTGTTGAAGTTATTTCTATCGGGTTCGTTGTCTCGAGATTTGCGCAGAAAGTCATACTTTATAAAAACACTAAACCAGACACCAATACCCAGCAAATCAAAAATAGTGAGCATCTATTCGAAAAATGACTGGACGGTATGGCCACACCACTCCTGTCATCTCGATGGAGATCCGGGGCAGAACTTGACGAATTGCTGTGTTGAATCAACCGGTCATTTGGGTTTGCTCTATAACCCACTGGTCTTTGAGTCGGTCCACCAACACTTGAGCGGAGATAGCTTTTAATGATAATAAGATCGGTGTAAAATGATCGAGTAAACATCGAAAGAAGGGACGAGCATGGCAGAGGTATATGATGGAGCGGTTGATCGGGGATTAGAAGGCGTAATCGCTTGTACGACAGGGGTGTCTTCAATTGTAGATGCAACACTTTGCTACCGAGGCTATCTCATCGAAGATCTTGCGGCAAATTCGAGTTTTGAAGAGATCGTCTACTTGCTTTGGAACGACCGATTGCCGAATCAGTCGGAGCTGACTAACTTTTCAAATACATTGCGATCGAAATGAAGTTGAGACCAGAGATCGTATCTCATTTAAAAGCGTTGCCCACAAAAGGCGTTCCCCTATGGCTTGGTTGAGAGCAGCCGTCTCTGCTATTGCGCTCTGGGATCAAAACTCACAGTCGATGGAACCTGAAGAACACAACAGCAGATAGCAATTCGTTTAACGGTAAGGTAGGACCATTAGTTGCTTTGTTTGAAAGATTTCGACAGGGGAAAGACTACGTTGAAGGTAACCCAGAAAAATCTTTTGCTTGGAACTTTCTCTACATGTTGAAGGCTGAAGAGCCCGATGCAGAAATGGTCGATGTCTTTGATACGTGTCTCATTTTACATGCCGACCATGAGTTGAACTGTTCGGCTTTTTCAGCTCGAGTGACGGCTTCTTCACTCAGTGATATTTATAGCGCCGTCACTTCTGCAATTGGTGCGCTCAAGGGCCCTCTTCATGGTGGAGCCAACGAGCAAGTGATGCGAATGTTGATCGACATCGGCACGGTTGAAAAGGCTCAAGAGTGGATTAAAAATGCTTTGGCCAACAAAGAAAAGGTTATGGGATTTGGTCACCGCGTTTACAAAAATGGTGACCCACGGGCGAAAATCTAAGAAAAATGAGTGAATCACTTTGTAAGAAAGCGGGCACGAGCTATTACGAAATGTCTAAAGTTATTGATGACACTGTACAATCAGAAAAAGGCCTTCTGCCCAACGTCGATTTTATTCGGCCAGCGTTTATTACTCGATGGGGATACCATTAGACGTGTACACTCCCATTTTCGCAACCAGCCGTGTGGTGGCTGGCTCGCTCACATTTTTGAGCAGTATGCAAATAATAGAATCTATGCCCCGCGGAGAATGGGTCGGTAAAGAGGTTTGAAGGTACACTCCCATTGAATCAAGGTAAATTCTGGTAACAAAATAATGTTAAAATTAGATGAGCCCGACTGGAAAGTCGAGCTTTTTTGTAGAGGTGTTGGACACCTGTGCTGGACCAAAGGGGGTTGAGTTTTAGCTGGAATTGCCTGTAAAAAACATCGTCGAAAATTTGAAAGTTCAATGAAAAAAACAGCTTATGAGTTTCTTAGTGGCACCGATGAGTATTTCAGCAATGGGGGGCCAATGTCCAGATCTTATTCAAGCACCATTTGAACAACGTATTCGAGATATTCAAGAGTGTCTCAAAACACTCCATGCTTCAAATCTTATAAATCGGTGATAAGAATTCGAGCACGGCATTTATTAAATACGAAGCTCCACTGATGTTTATTTGGATTCGTATCACTTAACGAAAGCCACCCTAGGTTTTATAGATCAACTGCGAAAAAGCCTGAAATTTGATCGCCCCATCATTGTGGTGCTTGATGAAGCCAAGATGGTTTTGCAGTTTTGAAGTCTAAAAGAAATGTGCATGTAATTTCTCGTAAAAATCTAGATGGGCTCACTTCGCTGGTTGCTAAACTTTTACAAAAACCCAACCTTACCAAACAAATGGAGCAACGTTATTTTACGAACACTCAATTGCAGGTCGAGTGCGTAGAAGACGGACGAGTTGGTCTCTACGATGACAATTTATCCACCACAGGGGCGATGGTTGAGTTTACAGAAGATCCTCAATTGTCTGCGGGATCACTTTTAAAAATGAAAGTGCGATTGTCTGAAATCAATGCGGCTCCTATATGCATGCAGAAGTGGTTTTGGACAAAACGCGATCCCAAAAGTGGTCGCACCGGTTGTGGTGTACGGTTTATCAATGAGCAGACCATGTATGAAGCCCTCATGAACCGCATTTAATAGCAACCATAGGTGACAGAGCCCTTTAGCAGAGGTATGTTGTTACTCTATGGGCAAAGTCAAAGGTCAAATTTTAGCTCCTCATTGGTTAGTTGTAACACTGGACTCGCCTGAATCGGGCAATGCGTTTTCTGAAGAAGAAATTTCCGGCATCGAAGAGGTCTTTGAGCGCTATAAAGGAAACTATAAAGGAATTATTTTTAAATCCGAAGGACGACGATTCTTTTGCTCCGGCGGAAACTTAAAGAAATATCGAAAAATGAATCGAAAGCAGGGCCTGAAGGCTAACCGTGTGATTCGCTCCTACCTGCGAACGCTAGATCTGCTTAAAATACCAACCGTCGCCATTGTTGATGGTGATTGCTATGGCGGAGGATTAGAACTTTTAAGCGTCTTTGATCATGTCATTGCGACGCCTCAAAGTTTTTTTGGTTTTTGGCAACGTAAAATCTCCCTCACATTTGGTTGGGAAGGCCGGCTTAAACAAAGAATGGCGGAGCAGGCATTGCGTTCCTGCAGCCTCGGGGCCCGAACCCTACCGGCGTCCACAGCGCTGCGCTTGGGGCTAGTAGATGAAGTCGCACCGCGAAGCTTTGCGATGGAAAGGGCTTTACACTGGCTGAACCAGCAGTCTCGATTGTCTTCCTATCCGGTCGAGTTTTAAAATGTCAGGATTTGAAGACTGAAGAAAAGTTTTTTGAAAAAATCTGGTTGAACAAGGATCATGAGTCCATCCTGAAAAGGTTTATTTAGGGAGTCATTATGAAGAAAATTGCAGTCATTCTTTCCGGTTGTGGGTTCAAAGATGGGGCTGAGATTGCCGAGGCCGTATCGGCTTTGATAGCCCTTTCGAGCAAGGGTCGATTATCGTTGTTATGCACCCGACATGAATGTGGTCGCCGTCAATCACTTAACCGGTGAAGGAGAGGGCGAAAGGAATGTGTTGGCAGAATCAGCTCGGATTGCGCGCGGACAGGTCCAAGCCTTGACAGAATTGAATGTGAACGATTTTGAAGGTGTTGTTTTCCTGGGGGTTTGGCGCGGCTTTACACCTCTGCGATTTTGCTAAAGGGTGCGAACTGTACGGTTCATCCCGTAGTTGAAAAAATCATTCGAGAATTTCATGATCAGTCAAAGCCCATTGCGGCCTTTTGTATCGCCCCGGCACTGATTGCCCGCGTGCTCGGTAGCAATGAAGTGGAATTGACGGTGGGGAATGACCCCGAAGTCTCTGCACAGATCAACAAAACCGGAGCACAGCACATCGAATGCGCTGTGGACGACTACGTCACTGATCGAATGAATAAGGTGATAACAAGCCCCGCCTATATGTACGAAGCACAGCCCTTTGAAGTCTTCACTGGAATCAAGCAAGCGATCAGTGAATTCGTTGAAATGGCTTAAGGACTGACTTCGTCTCCATTGTCTATGGGGCAAGAGTCGTCACCGGTACCAAGGGTGAAGTTGTAGGCGTAAACGCATTGACGGATGTAAGCTTGATCGCCTTCATCATTGGCAATGATCCAAGAGCTGTAGCAATGGCTGGCGGAGCCATTATAAATGGGCCCACTCTTAGGAGAGTTCCATAAAAAATCATCAAGGAAAGCATCAAAGTATGGAATTTGTGGAGACAACTCCATTTCGTGGGTAATGACCTGTTCAGGTTGCCCGTAGATTTGAATGACAAGTTTGTAGACCTGTTTAAAAATATCTAACTTGCAATCCACTAACCCGGGACAGCCAGCATCCTGCACTAGTTTCGGAGCTGGTTTTTGGTAACTTTCAATTTCATATTCATAAAATTTGTAACACGCAGTGGATTCATCGGCGACACAATCCGGATCGATAGAAACACTCATTGAACGGGTGTTCAAGCCAAGGGCATCGGCTGAACTTCCCATAGCTTTAATAAACTGAGCTTTTAACGGAGCCATTGAACTCATTGAATGCGCTGTCACTTTTGGCTGTGTGCTCATATTCTTAGGTATGGTAATGGTCGGATAGTTTCTGACAACTGGATCTTCATCGTCGGAAGCGTAATCAAACGAGTAGGCGAGGCTGATTTTAAACTCCGTATCGGATTCACAAAGTGCATTGAAGTTGGTTTCAAAGCTGGCAATGAGAACGGGTTGAGTTTGAGCGTTGGCTCTATAATTCATCAGGTAGTGAATGTACTCACCGGGTCGTTTTGCAAAATAGTCTACGTCAGAAAATAGTTTAATGTGATCTTCTAGTATTTTTTCAATCGTCACCTGTCGTGAGGCATCGTATGATTTTTGTACATCTTCCTTTTTTTCGCCAAAACAACCCAACATTAATAAAGCGATTGAAAGACTGGTGAGTATTCTAAATTTATACATAAAAACTTCCTTAGATGGAGTCCCATCCCCAAATCCACATGGGTAAAGGGAGAATGTTCTCAATTTTGTGTCTCGTTTCATTATCAAAATCTTTTAATTGATCTGGGTGGTGAGGGCCGAAAATGAGTTGAGTCATGTCTGAAAGAGAGTTGGTATTATACAAATTCTTTTCCGTGCCCACGGCATACTCGTTTTCGTCATCTTGCCGAATGATTAGTTCGGGAATTCCAACAGACCGGGCGTAGTTTGAAATTTTTAAAAATAAAGATTTTGGATTAATAATTTTAATCATTCCTAGGTAGCCATGATGTGGTTGAAAGCCCAAACTTTGCATTTGACGGTGTAAATTCTGAGAGTGCATAGGGGCAATCAGTGTATAGGTCTTATTCTGAGTTTTTTGCATGTGTGAAATGAGAGAAAGCAAGTCAGTGACGTTGCCACCCCATTCGTGAATATAACCGGATAAGTCGACACCTTTTCCTTCAATGGCATAGGCTCTGAGTTTATTGTTGCTGTCCCACGCGGTGTAAACTCGCATCTCTGGTATGGCCAGGTATTTTTGAATATCAGAGGCATTGCGGAGGCTGACCACGGTGTGTTTGTTGTATAGGTCGGCAATGGCCTGGGCCGAAATTTTATTCCCTTCGATGACTCGAAGTGGTTCTGTTGCTTCAGGTAGGGGTTTATTAATCACGTAGCTGATTTCAGAGCCGGCCAACTCAAATCCTATCTTTGAATAAAAATTATGTAGGTCTGACCACAAGATGGCAAAATCGCATCCCTTTTCTCTGCTTGCTTCAAGGCAGTTTTCAATGGTGGCTTTTGATAAACCTTTATTGCGGTATTTCTCATCCGTAACAACACTGCCGATGGTCGTTACTTTAAAAAGACTGATGGGTGACTTGATCATTAAATCCCGAGTGAGTGCATGGGAAACTATGTTGTCTCCATCTTTAACGATATGCATATTGAGATGGTTGTGGGGGTTGATGGCTGTGGGATATTCTTTGTCGATGGACCATCCCTGTTCAGGTCTTAAATTATTATTCAAAAAATCCAATACATTTTCGTAATCACTTGTCGCGGCGACCGTCGGTCCTGTGATCATGAAGCCTCCTTGATCTCGCATTCCTATACTATTCTAGCGTTTTTCAGGGGGGGACACTAACTCTGGAAGCGACAACAGGACTGGCGTCGGAGCTAGTTTCGATTAAAATCTAATCACAGAATTCTTGAATAATACAGGAAATCAGTGACGGCGGACATAGAGTTTATTACAACTTTGGTCTATGAAACAAGCAAAGGGGGCGACCTCGACAAAAGGTAAAACAAGACACTTGAGTCTTTCAGATTTTAATTTGCGCACAAAATCGGGAAAAAAAGAACATGTCCAATATGTTATCCGAGTTTTGCAACGGTATTACCCCGAGGCTCACTGTGCACTTGAATATTCGAATCCCTTCGAACTGCTCATTGCAACAATCCTCAGCGCTCAATGCACCGATGATCGAGTCAATATTGTAACGAGAACGCTTTTTAAAAAATATCAATCCGTGAGTGACTTTGCCAAGGCTGATTTAGAAGAGTTGGAGAACGACATTAAATCCACTGGGTTTTACCGGAATAAAGCGAAAAATATTTTGGCCTGCAGCCAAAAAATATTGAGTGAACACAAGGGCCATGTACCGCAAACATTGGAAGAGCTTGTTCAATTGGGTGGGGTCGGTCGAAAAACGGCTAATGTGGTTTTGGGGAATGCCTTTGGAATTGCCAGTGGAGTGGTTGTCGATACCCATGTGACTCGCCTAAGCAATCGACTCGGGTGGGTGAAGGGGACGGACGCCGTCAAAATAGAAAAACAATTGAATGAGTTAGTGGATCGTAAATACTGGATCATGCTGCCCCATTATCTCATTTCTCATGGCAGGGCTGTATGTAAAGCTCGAAAGCCAAAATGTGAGACCTGTTTTCTTGAATCCCTTTGTCCGAAACGGCCGTATAATAAATAAATGCTTTCAACGTGCGTCGATCACCTAAATACACGTTAGGGTCATCCTTAGTTAGGTGCCCGGCACTTAACTAAAGTAGGGGTTTGTTAGAAACTCTGAGAGCTTATCGCAATTACCAAGGCAACTATGACGGCCGTTTTTAGATTGGCTTCGTCTTTCAATCCCTCAGAAAATGACCGTTGGTCTTTTTCTTTGGCCACTACTGCTCGGGTAAAGAGGCTAACTATAAAAGTTAGCACGAATAAGATTAACGATTTTGTATAATTATTCATATTTTAAAGTGTATTAAAAATTACAATAGAGATCAAGATTCTCTTTTCAACAACCAAATGCTTTCAACGCGCGTCGATCACCTAAATACACGTTAGGGTCATCCTCAGGCCGGTGAAGACCAGAGTAGTTAGGTGCCGGGCACCTAACTAATTTTTGCTTTTTCGCATTTGCTCTTTCATGCCGGTGGCGGCCAACGTGTAGCCGCCGTCACCACCATCGACAAAGTGTAGGTGTCCATTATTACTCGCTGAGTACACCACGCAAGTTACGATTGCGTTTCTAGAGACATGAGTGCCGTAAAAGATTTTATTTTGCTGATACAGTTCATGTAAAAACTCTTCGATTTTGTTTTTTTGAGATTCTGTGCAGTCGATAACCATGCGGAGTGTTTCATCGAATTTTTTAAAATCGCTATTTTGAACCAGTTCTTTTTTATATTTCTCAGCTTCAAAGCCGCCGGCGGATAAATTGAGTTTTAAAAGCGTATTAGCAAGGAGGACTTCGAATAATTTGCGAAAAAAGTTAACAAATTTCGACGAGTGATTTTTCATGAGGTGGACTTCTAACCAAAAGGTATCAGGAATCCACCGCCATTTGCTGCTTTCTCGCTTCACCGGATTAAACGACGAAAAATTGTCATTGGTCAGTTGGTGTAAAAACTGAAGTACATCGTTCATAATTTTTTGAGATTCTTCGGGGTCACTGCCGGTAGGATGACATAAAAGCGATAGCATAATCCCATTTTTTGCAGGCATGGGCTGAAGGCGACAGCTCAATCCATCCAGGTTTGGCTTTTCTTGACCGTCATTGAATTGCAACTGAACTGACGAGGGGTGATTGTTTTTAATGAGTTCTTCCGCTTTAGTGAGAGCGTTGCCTTTAAACTGAGCCAAGTTATTGCCTTTGCTCAATGCGTATCGACCTACTTTTAATGTGGCACCCATTTCTAGCAATACTTGCATAGACACGTACCCAATTCGTAAATCCAAATCAAATTGGTTAAAGGCCACATTTTTTAAATTTCTGAGTGGCTCGATCACTTCTGGAACGATAGCCGTGGGTAGGAGCACGGTGGATCCATCGCCACCAAAAACAAACGGGAAGTCGTGGGTTTTTAATGTATTCATGATACAGGTGATGCTTGCAGCACCAATGATATTGACTTGCTTAAAACGGCCTTGTTGCACAGCTTGAGTGGACCCAATGACGTCAGAAACAATAACAGTCCACTGCGCATTCACATCGAGAAAATGGGAATCATCCAGAATGTCGAGGAACTGATTGAATTCCGCAAGGTTTTGATAATCACTAAGCGAGGACATTTATCGAGGATCTCATACAATCAAATCGTATGGGCTGATAATTTGGGTTGGGAAGCGCTGCTGCATATTTTTTACCATCCAGGTATTGAAAGTGACTTTCGAGGCCTTCGACGATTAGTATAAGGCATGCTTGTTTCGTTTTTTGAAAGTATTAAATACATTGGACATCAATACCCTATAGCATTTTTTCGTATTTATTTAGGGTTTCATTTTTTAAGTTCAGCTCTTTATAGAGCACAGTCGGGCTTTTTAGAGCGCCCTCAGCTCTCGGGGATGATTCAAGAGTTTTTACCCTCCAGCTCGGCATCAGATTGGTATAAAACCTTTCTCGAATCAGTCGTGGTTCCCCAGTGGCAGTTTTTTGCTTACTCGATCACTTACTTGGAATTTATAATCGCTATTTCATTGATTATTGGCCTATTGGTAAGACCCATCTCATTGGTTGCCATTGCCCTGTGTATTAACTTTATTTTCATTTCGGACCCGGGATCTGCGGAGCTTTATAAGCTCTTCGTTGCCGTTTTTATTACGATGGCGTGGGTAGGAGCAGGTCGTTGCCTTGGTGCCGACTATTATTTTTTCAAGCGTCAACGGGGCATTTGGTTCTAGCTGGGGCCTTCCCATTTTTTGTGCAATAAAAAGTGGCCTGGCTCTAAACATCATGCTAACTCTAGCAGCAATTCACTTTGTAATTCCCGGGGAGCCTTTGGGCTGAGAGTCGTGGTGATCGCGAGACCCGTGAACTTGATCCAGGTTGTACTGGCGTAAGGAGGAAACCAATGCTGCGAGTGATACTTCTTATATTGGGTCTATTGATTGCGGGCTGTAGCTCCAGCGACGACTCCAAAAAAACTCTGGTGATTTACACGCACTCATCGTTCCTCGCCTCCTATGGTCCGGGGGCTTCCATCGCAAAGGCCTTTGAAAAAAAGTATGACGTGTCCGTCAAAATGATTGATGCGGGGGATGCCAGCTTAGTTTTGCAGAGGTTGAAGTTAGATCATAAATCACAAGTCGATGTGGTGATAGGTTTCGATCAGCTCTCTAAGCCCGAAGCCGAAAAATTGGTTCAATGGGTACCGGTGGATATGCCGAAGGTGAAGCTCAACCCCCAGTTTCCCGTTGCCGATTGGGGCCCGTTTGTTCCCTACGACTGGGCGCCATTAACGTTTGTTTACAAAAAAGAACGCATTAAAAATGTAAGCTCATGGAAAGATTTATTAAAGCCGGAGCTGGAAGGCAAATTAACAATACAGGACCCTCGATTGAGTACACCAGGGCTGCAGTTTTTATTCGCGGTGAAGGCCACTCAAGGTGAAGAATATTTCAACTATCTCAACGAATTTAAAAAGAACGTTTATCGTGTCGCACCTTCTTGGTCGTCGAGTTATGGATTATTTCAAAAAGGTAAAGCCAGCGCGGTTTTTAGTTACCTGACTTCTCCGGTATATCATTGGATTAACGATGGGGATCGAAGTTACCAAGCTGTGGTGTTAGAAGAGGGGCACCCTGTGCAGGTGGAGTTGGCCGGTGTTCCCCGTCAGTGCAAAAACTGCGAGGAGCGAAGGAGTTTGTGAGGTTTCTTTTGGAAAACCAATCGCAAAAAGATCTCATGAATAAGAACATTATGTTGCCGGTGATTGATGGTGTTGTGCAAGGAACTGAATTTGCAAAACTGCCAAAAGTAAAACTATTACCGATTGATAAATCTTTAGATTTTTCGTCGAATAAAATGCAAAATGTTAAAGTGTGGCTTAAAAGCATTGGTGAAGATCGATGAGGTCAAATACTCACTGGTTGTGGGTATTGTTATTTATTAGCCCCTATCTGGTTTTGCTTTTTAAATTGGGCGAATTTGGAATACCGCCCCTCCCGGAGTTCACTCAAGTCCTAAAAGACGCTGGGTCTCAGGCGTTTTTCAGTGCGCTTTTATCTGTGACTTTAGGTTTATTGGGTGCATTGAGTTTATTGCGTTGGTCAACGCAAGGAGTTTATGGCTATCTTCGTACTTTTGTAACACTTCCCAGTTTTATTCCTCCCATTTTTGTCGCTCTGTCTATGATTACTCTTTTAGAGCATTGGAGCCACTTTCCATTTGGCTTTTGGGGAGTCGTATTGATTCATGTTGTTGTGAATGGTGGGCTTTGTGCCGTAATTATTGAAAAACTTTTGAGATCGAAAATTGGGGGAATGTGGGAGCTAGCACTCGTTGAAGGTGGTAGAAAATGGATGTTTGTTTATCATGGTGTAATTCGTTTTTTGGCTCGAGATCTATGGTCGATTTTTATATTTGTTTTTGCGTTGGGTTTTACAGGGTTCACGATTCCACTGCTAGCCGGGCAAGTACAGCCTTTGAGTCTGTCTGTTTATTTGTTTGATAAGTTAAGATTAGAAGGAGACTGGGGTCAGGCGCTGTTTTTAGCCGTATTTGAATCCCTTGTTCTATTTGCATTTGCTTTTATTAAAACTCACTCCATCAAAAGTTTAGAGCGTCGTCTGTCCATTGATGTGCTCCGACACCTGTCAATTCCCGTCTTTAACGCTCTGATAGTATTTATAGCGATCATTGTGATATTTGGAGATATTTCCGCTTGGGGAAAAGGTGCCATGCAGATTATTAGTGACACTTCGATTCAAAGGACACTCTATGCAGCGGCTATGATGAGTTTAGCTATCGGCTTCGGTGTGGGGATCTTGATCTTTGTTCTTATGTCCCTGCTGGTGGGTTTGTCATTTCGGCCTCAACTATTTCGATTTTTTAATTTTTATAGCTCACCCAGTCCGGTATTTTTAGGCTTCGTCATCATTTTAACGTTTCCTCCCTCCGCGCCGAGGTCGCTACTGCTCGTCGGGGGCCTGGGTTTTTTGTTTTTTCCGATGCTGTTTAGAATGTACGGGCGCTCCTTAGTAGAGCCTTTGAAAATGCAAATTGAAACAGCTCAGATTATTGGTGCGTCTCGATCTTTAATTTTTAAAAAAGTGTTGTTTCCTCAAATAGTGCGGCCGCTTTGCTGGCTCTCTGGAGTAGCCAGTTTTTGGGCAGCAGGTGATTTCGCATTATCTCGCATCCTTTTGGGACAAGACTCCACACTCGCTTTATTGGTTGAATCCTTGATGGGGTCTTATCGGCTGGAAATGGCCACAACAGTTTCGCTTTTGATGTTATTGGTGGGAATGGTTTCGCTATTACTTTTTATTGGGATTGGGCATGTCACTTATAAAAAACTTGTATAAGAAATATTCGAATAAAGACTTTCAGTTTGAAATGAATATTCCAGAATTGGAATTGCCCGATCACGGCATTACGGCCTTGTGGGGTCCATCCGGTTCAGGTAAGACGACGTTTTTTAGAATGCTTTTGGGTTTAGAAAAGTGCGATGAGTTGGAGTGGTGGATGGACCAAGTAAACATCGCCAGCCAACCCATCGGCGAGAGAAAGTTGGGAGTGGTCTTTCAAAATTTAGAGTTGTTCCCCCACATGTCAGCTCGACAAAATCTGCAGTTTGCGGGACAGGCTCGGGGGATGCCGCCTGTGCAGATTCAGTCAAGAATCGAAGAGATTTCTGCAAAATTACAAATCCAAAACATTCTAGAAAACAATGTGCAAAACTTGTCGGGAGGGCAAAAGCAGCGAGTTGCACTGGCTCGAGCGTTAATTGCTCCGGTTCGGTATCTGTTTCTCGACGAGCCGTTTTCGGCGCTGGATACGGCCACACGCAATGCCGCCCGAAAGCTCGTTAAGGAAGTCATCAGGGAGTCCAACACTCCCACGTTGCTCATTACTCATGATGAGCAAGATGTACGAGAACTGGCGGATCATGTTTTAGAAATGGACCAAGGCAGAATCGTCAACAGCAGTAAACTTTAAATCCAGACCTTGTCGATTTTTGCAGGATTAATAAAGCTTGCTGCGACAGCCGTTTCATTGCACTTACGAAATTCCTCTGGCGTAAAATTAAATTTTTCGTGGAGGAGTTTATATTCGTGAAGCATGTCGATGCCAAAAATTCCAGGGTCATCGGTATTAATGGTGACCTTTACACCAGCTTCCATCAGTTGTCGAATGGGGTGATCTTCGATTTTCTCAACAGCATTGGTAAAGTAATTGCTGGAGGGGCACAGTTCTAAAACCGCGCCTTTTTCTTTGATATAATTGATCATCTCCGGTTCGCGATAAATCTGTACACCATGCCCGATACGATCAGCTCCTAAATATTCTATGGCATCTTTTGGATACCACGGGGCTTTCGGCAAATTGGCTTCACCGGAATGGACAGTAATTCCCAATCCAGCTTCTTTGGCTTTTAAGAAAAAGTCGCTGAAAGGTTTAGAATCAAATCCAGCCTCGTCATCGGCAAGGTCGAGCCCAATAAATTCATCGGAGTTTTCAATGGCAAAGTGAGCCACCTCGCGCCCCACATCAACACTCAAAATTCTTTGCAATATGCAAATCATGCCGACGGCTATGGGGGAATTCTGATTCCGCCCGTTTCACCCTCGCATGAATGCAGCATGAATTTTGCTATAATTTAAATGATCATGATTCATCGCTACGAATGTGGGAGCATAGCGAAGTTCTAATACACGAATCCCTTCTAACTTGTAGGCATCTTCACAGGCCTCATAAGCCACTCGTTCAAGGATCTCCTCAGAGCCCAACAGTTTTTGTGTGTCCAAAAACTTGTGGAGGACAGCTCAAGATCGGCCATCTGCTCGGAAATCAAAAAGTGATGCTCGAAGGCTCCTGGTTTAGAGATCAAATCCGAAGGCGGGAGCAAGCTCCTCAATTGTGGAGCGTCGAATGGAAAGCTCTAGGTGTCTGTGCAATTCAACTTTAGGTATATCTTTGTAGTTCATATTCACCTCTGCAGAGTTTCATCAATTCTATGAAATTTACGCTTTTGGCGCACCTAGACATTGGCCGCAAAAAACGATGGGATCCCTTGGCATTGATTTCATTGGTCAACAAGCGCAACCTTTGCTCCTGCAATGATTTCGGGGTAAGAACCTACCAAAGCAGTCAACGAGGAGCAAATATGCAATTGGGCAGACCCTTAACTATTTCCACACCATTGGCGGGTAATCCAACAAATCCCCCCAAATATCACATTGATGTTGCTCAACGCAATGGTAGCAACCTGCAAGTTTCTGACCCGAGAGCCATACGATCGATGATCGGTTTAATGGACATGCAAGCTGTCATGGGGGGTGCTGCCAGTCATTGGGGGGGCCTTCGGCGTTGACTGAAATCTGGAGTGTTCTACATGCTCTGGTTTTTCAAAGTCTAAATCGAAAGGCCAAAACTGGTATGAGCGGTTTCATTTGGTCAACGATGCCGGTCATTGTGAAAATGCTCTTTATGCGATTAAGGCTAACTATGGTTTTGCCGATCTGACGATCGAATCATTAAAGGGCTTTCGCTCCATTCAAAGTCGACTCACTGGACACGGCGAAAGTCATTTATTTCCCGAGGTGTTTATATTTCGAACGGGCCCCTGGGGAGCTCTATTGGCCCCTCTCAAGGTTTGTGTTTCGCCGATCGCTTGAATAATAAAATGGAGCGAGTGACGATAACTACCATATCCGATGGTGCCTGCATGGAGGGGGAGGCCAAAGAATCCCTGGCCGCTATTCCCGGACTGGCACAAGCCGGTAAAATGGCTCCTTACGTTCTCATCATTAGTGACAACAACACAAAGCTTTCCGGTCGTATTGACGAAGAGTCTTTTTCCATGGGTCCCACTTTTCAGAGCTTAAGTGATTTGGGGTGGGAAGTAATCACTTTGGAGAAGGGCAATAACTTACAAGCGTGTATGGAGTCGTTGGAGTTGGCCATTGAGTGGGCGCGCAGCAATCCGAATAAGCCAGTCGCTGTTCATGCTAAGACGGTTAAAGGCTATGCCATCGAATCAACGGTCAATTCCTCCAGTGGAGGCCATGGGTTTCCGTTGAAGAACCCCAGGAATTGCGAGACTTTCTCCAGGAACTCTACGGCAGTGATATTGTACCGAGGAGTTTACGGACTGGACGTCCGAGATGGTGCATACCGCAGAAGAGGCTGCAAAGTCTAAAGTGGAATCCAACGGCCCTAAAAAAGTAAAAGTCCAAGAGGGTGTGGCGGAAGCACTCATCGAAAAAGCTGAAAAAGGGTATCCCATTTTTAATATCTCCAGTGACTTACCGGGATCTACTGGGACGGCCAGCTTTCAAAGAAATTGAATCAGAGTTGGTGTGACGTTGGCGTGGCAGAAAGTAATATGGTGAGCATGGCCAGTGGTCTTTCTAAAGCAGGGTACATCCCCGTTGTGGATACCTTTTCACAATTTGGTGTGACAAAGGGGCACTGCCTTTGACGATGGCTTCACTTTCCCAGGCGCCGATGATCTGTGTATTTTCCCATGCTGGATTTCAAGATGCGGCAGATGGAGCAAGTCACCAGGCACTCACGTATTTTGCAATGATGGCAGCCATTCCGCATGTGAAAGTCTTTTGTCTTTCAACGAAAGAAGAGGCAAAGCAGCTCGTCGGCCAGGCCATCGAAGAGTTTGTTGAAAAGAGAAATGCAGGAGGCGTACCTGACTCCTATGTGTTCTTTTTGGGTCGAGAGACTTTTGTGGAGTCATTGGGGGCCGACCTAAATTACAAATTGGGTAAAGCTCAAATTGTGATGGATAATTCGTCCGACCATGAAAAGTCTGTGACGATACTATCCGCAGGCCCACTCGTTCATCACGCCCTCGAAGCTGGTGAGCAGCTTGCGGCTCGGGGAGTGGGCAGTGTGATTGTCAATGCTTCGTGTATTAATGATCCGGATGTTTCGGCGCTTAAGGTGGCCGTCGAGAAAACAAACGGCCGTTTAGTCACTGTTGAAGATCATCAAATAATAGCGGGCATGGGAGCAATGGCCATTCATGCGCTTTCGCTGAGTGGTGTGCCCGTGCAGGCGAAATCTCTAGGTGTTAGAAGTCAGTTTGGGCAGAGTGCTTATACGGCCAACGAACTGTACGAAAAACATTCTATGGACGCATCGGCCATATTTCGAGAAGCCGAAAAACTCATCGATTCTTGAAAAAATAAAAAAGGAGATCCACGGATCTCCTTTTTTTACTAGAATAACAAACTGTTTATTAAATCAGGATTCTTGTTTTTCAGTCTCTTTTTGTTTTTGCTCGGATTGATTTTGATTGTTTTCACTGATTTGCTCATTCTTGCTGGATTCGGTGACATCCAGTGCATCTTCGCTGACACCCTCTTTAAAGCCTCGAATGGCTTGACCGAAGGATTTCCCAAGATCAGGTAATCTTTTAGCTCCAAACAAGAGAACGATGATTCCAACTACTATTAAAATTTGCCATAACGATGGGCTCATAAAAACCTCGCGTTTTAGTTTACCCTTACTATGATAGCGGTGATCGGAGTGGGTTGCAATTACCTATTTTTATTCTATTGAGGCTTTTTAAAAGGCTTTCGACGGCGGTTTCTGTTGGATTTATTGCGTTTTTTTCTCCCAAATCCATTAGAATCGCCCTTTTCCAGGTCTCGTTTCATCAACTCTGGGAGGAAAGTCTCGTAGCCTTCAAGCCAAAAGGACCAAGCATCATCGGGTAGGCATTGGTCCAACTCACAATAGATAAGTCCCAGCGGGAAAGATTCATTTTGAAATACAGCCTGTCGACGTCGATCTCCACGTCTTTCGTACTCTTCCCAGTTTTGCAAAGTTTTTTGCATATGGAGAGCCTTAAGGCACCTGTCTTGCTCATAATTAAACATACCCAATTCATCACGCATAAGGCTTTTGAGTTTTTCATGGGTTTTCAAATCCTTCGTGCTGGGCGTTTTTTCTAACGAAGGTTGAATCATCGAGCGGTAGTAGGCATGAACAACACCGGCAAACAACGTGCTATTATCGCTGAGGTCAAACTGGAAGTGTTCATAATTTCTAAGCCGGTAGGCAAAGCTTCGAGCCGTTTCCGGATCACTAAATACCTCATGTAAAAGAGGCGCGACGTGTTTTAGAACCCCTAAATCATAAGCTTCGATAAAAGGCTTGGAAGGGTCATCCAGTCGTAAAAACTTTAAGTACTCTTCTCTGCGTCGAGGGAGGGCTGATTCTGCGAGTGCTTCAGCGGTATCTCGAATGGCTTGTCGCAAGTTCGGCTCAATACTGAATTGAATTTTATGAGCTAACCGTATGGCCCGCAAAATTCGAACAGGGTCTTCTTTGAGGCGCTGAACGGGCTCGCCAATCATTCGGACATACCCACGTTGCAAGTCATCTAGCCCTTGATTGTAATCAATTAATTTTTCCTCAAAGGGGTCATAAAACAGGGCATTGATTGTGAAGTCCCTTCGCTTGGCATCTTCCTCTGCTGTTCCGTAGGCATTTTCATCAAGCGTATCGTCGTCCCCTTCGTCAGTGGTGTCTCGACGAAACGTGGCGATTTCAAACATGTCGTCGTTTCTTTTTGCCAGCACCAGCCGAAAACGTTTACCGATGATGTAGCTATTGGGAACAGTTCGCTTCACCTGGGGTGGGTGGGCTATTGTGCCAATATCAAAATCCTTGGGCTGAAGGCCCAACAAAAGGTCTCGAACACATCCACCGACGAGGTATGTGGCAAACCGCTTTTTTTGCAGTGTTTCCACGATTTCAAGTGCCCGCTGATCGATAAAGTCTTTATGCAAATACGGCTTGTTTTTCATAGGCATTTGCATAATGTAACCAGAATCTTTCAGCGTCAAACCGTAAAGAGTTGAGATGAGCTATTTAGAAAATTTCCACCACCAAATTCTCGGCGAAGCGAATGAAAATAAACTCGTGTTTTTACACGGGCTTATGGGTTCCGCAGCGAATTGGCGAGCCATAACTCCGTCATTTGTTGAGGATTTTCAAATTCTCACATTTGATCAAAGAGGCCACGGGCGCTCCTTTCAACCGGATGGCCCCTATACGCCTGAAGCCTATGCCGAGGACCTTTTGCGAATTTTAGACGAACTCCAGTGGGGCCCAATTTATTTGGTCGGACACTCTATGGGGGGGAGAAATGCACTGAACTTTGCCTTTCGGTATCCGGAACGAGTGGTGAAACTAGTGATCGAAGACATTGGCCCCAGTATTCAGCAAGCCAATGCCGATAAAATTGCGCATTTACTGAGTCTTGTGCCCACTCCATTTAAAAATAAAACGGAAGCTCGAGAATTCTTTCAGTCGGGACAATTTGAAGCTCAACTGCCAAACAACCCCAATGCAAAAGCGCTGGGGCAGTATTTTTACAGTAATATTCACGAGAAAGCGGATGGAACAGCCGATTGGAGGTTTTCAAAATCGGCCATTATGGAGAGTGTGAAGGCTGGACATATTAAAGACCGGTGGTCAGAGGTGGCCCAGTTAAAAGTGCCCACATTGGTCATTCGAGGGGAGCATTCCGAAGATCTGCCCAAGTCCGACTATGAAAGGTATTCCCGTGAAAACTCGTTGATTCAAACCGTAGAGATTACAAATTCGGGGCATTGGGTCCATTTTGATCAAAGAGAGCGATTTGTGGAATGTTTGAAAGGGTTTTTCAGCGGCACAGGAACGAATTGATCTTTGACTTCCCCCACCATTAAAGATACTCAGTAGAAACAACAAAAGCATATTACACATCGCGTTAATCGTGAGGAATCTCTGTGAAATTTGATGAACTAGATCTGCACCCGGCGCTTTTTGCGGCCATTAATGAATTAGGATTTGAATCTTTAACTTCTATACAGGAATCCTGTTACGAGCCCATTGTTAATGGCAAAGACATTGCGGGCCTTTCGCAAACCGGTACAGGTAAAACGGCCGCCTTTCTCATACCGCTCATTCAAAGACTTTTATTGTCTAAACCCAATGCAGAGCAAAGACTGACTTCCAGTGAAGTTGAGCCGATGGACGCGGATCCTCGGGTATTTCCTAAATGGACTCCGAATAATTTTATCCTGGTTGTTGTTCCCACTCGTGAGTTAGCAGAACAGGTCAGTGAGAATGTAGAATTGCTGGGTGGGAAAGCGGGCCTAAAGCCGCCGTCGTTATTGGTGGTGCGAGCTACGAGAAACAAAAAGTATCATCAATGATGGAGTGGACTTTATCGTTTCAACACCGGGTCGCCTCATTGATTTGTACAAAGAAAATATTGTGGATCTAAAGCAAGTTCGCGGAATTGTGTTTGATGAAGCCGATCGCATGTTTGATATGGGTTTTAAAGATGATATGCGATATTTACTTGAGAGGATTCCTCGCGATCGTCAATACTTGTGCTTTAGCGCGACCTTGGATTTCGAAGTTCTGAATACGGCTTATGAGTTCGGTTCAGAGCCCATTGAAGTTTCAATTTCTAAAGATGAACCCACCGCGGACAATGTTGAAGATAAGATTTTTCACGTGGGAGTAGAAGAAAAGCCTCAGTACCTTCTGTCGCTTTTAAAAAAACATAAACCTCGCCAGGCAATAGTGTTCACCAACTTCAAGCATAACGTGGATCGCGTGGCAGACTTTTTAAATAAAAACAATGTGAAGGCTCAAGGTATTTCCAGTTTGTTGAGTCAAAAACAACGCACTCGAGTGATGGAATGGTTTCGCTCAGCTGAAGATTTAAAAGTGATGGTGGCCACCGATGTGGCAGCACGTGGCTTGGACATTAAAGGTGTGGATTTAGTGATCAATTTTGAGGGGCCCGATGAAGCGAGCACCTACGTCCACCGGATTGGTCGCACAGGTCGGGCGGAAGCCACTGGTTTGGCCTATTCGTTGGTGAGTGATCGAGACATCCCGAGCTTGTCGCGAGTTGAAAAGTATTTGGATAATAAACTCGAAGTGGGTTGGCTGGATGATA
The DNA here is from genome assembly GCA_041391465.1 of Bdellovibrionales bacterium. Classification (GTDB taxonomy): domain Bacteria; phylum Bdellovibrionota; class Bdellovibrionia; order Bdellovibrionales; family UBA1609; genus UBA1609. Next base: position 17,466 of record JAWKNX010000017.1, on the reverse strand, counting down.
CAGATTTAGTCAGCGAATATGAAGGATTCCCACGGGAGGCCAAATCTCGACGATTGCGCGACTCAATGGATAAGCGAAAGCGGGAGTCGGACAAGCGGCGAAAACCCTACCAAGGTAGCAAAGGAAAGCGACCCAGCGGTGGCCAAAGTTCAAATAAACCAAAGCCCCCACGCAATGCTAATAACCGACGTCATGAAGAGGGCGAAACGGAAAACCGGCCGACTCATCGAGATCGCCGATCCGGTCGACATCAAAAAAGCGCCGAAAATTCAGCACAGCCCAAACAGGCACAAAATAAAAAAAGTAATAGACGGCCGCAGAAATCTAAAAAGCATAGAGTGCGAACTTCGGCGAATAAGTCAGTGAGTGCTAAAACAAATTCACCACCAAAATCTGTTGGCGGAAAGGTGAAAGCCTTCTTTTAAAGGATTGTTTTCTTAAGGTCGGTTGAGTCGGCCTTGCTCAGGCGAAATTCCGAATGATTTGGTTGCAGCCTTTAACGGCCACTTCAAAGGCATTTTGATGGGACCGACAGGTCAATGTAACGACCACCTTGTCCCTTAAAAAAACAACCTGTCGTAACTGTCTTTTAGATCTAGGGTTAGAGATATCCACCAAGTAGGCGGCCTGATCATTCACCTTCACTGGCTTTTGACCTAAGATTTGAAATCCAAGTCGTGGATAGGTTTGAATATTTTTTCATAAACTGCTTTAAGGAGATATTTTCCTCGGAAGTTATCCACTCTTACTGTCAGTGCGGGCTGCACGCCAGATAGTATTTCAGGGGACCTGTATTGAGTTAAAACATAACCATTATTTTGTTTTGGTAACTCTTGTCGCCAATCAGTATTTTCAGCACTGATTTGAAAATCGTGGGCAAATAAACAGACCTCTTTCATGGCCAATGAGGCAGAGCTCGTCGTGCCGGAAAAAGGCGTGACCAACCAAAAGTCGGTAGAATCAAAATAAATAAATTGCGCAATAATTCATCAATCATGAGTCTACGGTAGGAGCATCATCCGGGCAAGTAGCACGAGGTTTAAAATCCATAATATAGACCTGAGATGTACCTGTTTTATTGCTCGAAAAAGTAATGTATTTGCCGTCAGGACTGAATTGGGGCCAAACTTCATTAGCGGAGCTGTGTGATGCGCTGAAGGCAAGAATGCCATTAGGCTTCACTAAATACAGTTCTTGTTGGTTGGGGGTTTCAATATTTGAACTGAATAACAACCATTGCCCCGAGGGTGCCAGCGCGGAAATAAGTGATTTGCCTCGGCAGTGCAATTGGTTTGGCATTTTTTAACCCACGAGTTGAGGCCAATATGATTTGTGTTGAACGGGGCCTCTGATTTGAGTTCTCAATATTTTTGGGGTCGATTTCAACCCAGGCCACTTGTTTTCCATCGGGTGATCCAGCGGGTTGAATTTTATGAAATTGAATTGGGTGACCGAACTCGATATCCGTTTTTCAATGTCAGTTGGTAGAGCTGCAAATAATCGCCTGAAAAACTGGATAAATAGGCGTGCCGTTTGTCATTTTTAATATCAATGGGCCCATCAAATCCAGGTGAAACTGTTATTCGGTCGAGATGACTCCCGCTTGGATTAAGTAGTAAACTTCCACTTCTGGAAACTCAATTTCGTTGATCAGGTTGAAGGGGGCGGTAGGTTTGTCTTTCTAATGCTGGGTGGGTTTCCGGTCACTCGTCCACCGAGGAGTGGAAAAAATAGACTCACTTTTTGGATGGAATTGAGTGAAAAACACTGGAGCTTTTGAAAGGTCGACGAGAGTTTCTCGTTTGCTCGCGATATCGACCATAGGCCTGCTGAAATTCATGTTCCAGGTGAATTTTTAACAAAGACAATTTTTTTGGCATCACTGGAGAAGAACGGATATTTGTTTCGCCATGACTGGTTAATACAGTCCAGTTGTAGGAATATATCCATCTTTGGGTTTATACTCATTGTGGTCGACCACTTTATTCGTTGAGCAAGATACAGCGAGAAGCAGAATAAAACTAACACTGTAGACTTTTTCAACCAAAGAAAAGGGTAAATTCTTTTTAACGTTTTCAATCGGCACCCACTTTACTTCCGCGTAAGAATTAAGAATTTTAGGAGCTTTTGATTTCTGCGTCACGAAAATTTCGTGATGGGTGATGTTGTGTTTAAAGTCCATGGATTTTGGTTTAACCGCAAGTTGCTGGGCCTTCCCTGGGAGAAACCACTGCCCCTTCAGAAAGGGGCTGTAAGTGTTTTTAACAATAGCAATTTTTTTATTTTGAATAATAACGTGGGCCTCCCAGGACCAGAGCTCTTTTTGGCGCTTCGGTTTTTTAATAGGAAGGCTGTCCACAGTGCCACATTTTCTTGCCTGACAGGCCATTTGCAAGGGGCAGAGAAGGCACTGGGGTTCCACAGGAATACAAATAGTAGCCCCCAGTTCCATTAATGCTTGATTCATATCGCCAGGAGAAACATTTTTAACCCACTGATCAACGTGACTTTGTAAAGACTTTCTGTCCTGGGATTTCCACCACTCGAATTTATGATTTTCAAAACGAGATAAAAAACGGATAGTGTTACCGTCAATGACCCCGACCGGCTGAGAAAAGGCAATGGAGCTGACCGCACGGGCGGTATAGGGACCAAATCCTGGTAGTTCAATCAATTGCTCGAAAGTGGTGGGGAACTGATCCAACTCTACAAGTATTTGGGCGGCTTTATGTAAATTCCTGGCCCGAGAGTAGTAAACAGTCCATTGAGAATTTCCGCAAAACATCTTCAATAGAGGCTGCGGCAAGGGACTGAAGGTCAGGAAAATTTTGTAGAAACCTGTTAAAAAAAGGTATCACGGCAGTGGCCGTTGTTTGTTGAAGCATGGTTTCGGAAATCCAAATGGAGTATGGATCTTTGTTATCTCGCCAAGGCAGTGGCCTTTTGTTTACTCAAGTACCATTGAAGCAGCTTTTTTTTGTTGAATTTTCGTAACTCCCATAAAGGCTTTCTAGCAAATACTGAACAGAGACTCAACCGATCGCTTTGCAAAGAAGCTGTTAAGCCCCTGTTTTAATTTGAAGTACAAGTTCTGGAAAATTGTCGAACTCCTTTTCATCTTCATAAAGTTGACTTTTTTTAAGAATGAAAAAGTTAGACGAAATCCAAATCATTTGGGTTACATAAGATTATCACCATGAGACCATTTTTCTCTGCATAATAGAAATATGAAAAAGAAATGGTCAAAAAAGGACTATTATGGTTGAATTTTGCAATTGTTACTGCCACTTGTACGGGTGGACAGTTATTTGCCGATAAATTTGAATTTAGGGGTTCTGCCTATAAGTTCCTCAAGAATCAGCCAATGACCACAGAGATTAAGGCTGACAAGGTGCCAACCCAAAAGGATATGACCCAATACAAAGACTCTATCGATAACAGTCAAATGGTCAAAGAGTGTTATGATGCCTATTTGATGAGTGAGCCCGAAGTGATGGATGGAGATATTTTATTTCATTGGAAGCTCAATCAGGAGGGTTTTGTTGACGATATTGAGCTCGTCAAGACGGCGTTTCATGATGACGTTTTTGTCAATTGTGTCGAAAGAGGCCGTGATAAAAACTCGATTTGCGACTTCTAAAAATCGGGTGGGGTTAACAATCGCTCACCGGTTTTTTATTCGATCTACCAGAAGAGTTAGTCTATTAAAAAGTTTGAGAATGACGTCCAGCGGTCCACATCAGTTGTCCAGTTTTTTTGTCTTTGTTAATGGAATGTTCAATCATGGGATCGTTAATAAAATCGGCGACCCCATTGATTTTCGTAGATCGTCGTTTTTGGATCACTCGATCGGTCACCAATTTTATTTGGGAGGGCAAGACCTCATAAACGACCCACCTAAGGCTTTGAACATCGGCTGCCGCTTCGTTCTTATTCCAAACTTTTATAATGAGAAGAGTTCTTTCGTTGATATTCTGAATTTCTAGTGAATTCCATCCCACATTGTCCGGGTGTGGAAAGTCAAAAATAGAATGTCGGACACTGTCATCGAGTATGATTTTTTCAGCCGAGAACTTCAAATGGTAAGATCCGAACTCTAGCGAACAATTGTTGGTTAACAGTTCGTTCTTACGGCAACTGAGCTTGTTTTCACCCATCGAAGGCAAGATATAAAAATAGAAAGCAGTAATGAGAGGCCAATGCATAGTTTATTTTAGGCGGCGAGAGTCGGTGAGCGCAAGTCCTAGAGTTCGCTTTTTTCTGAACGCAGCGGCGGGAGCATTTTCAGCGTTTTCTGTGTCATTTTGACGGCCGCACCCGGTTGGATTTTTGGCCGAACGTTTTTTACTAGGGACTTTAATACTAAGCTGTATTTATGGTCAGGTCTATCGCCTTGAGAAGTCAATTTGACGAGACCGGTGGGTTTCGCTAGTGGACTGATCCAGTAGTTGATAACTTGTTCCTTCTCCTGGTTTTGAAAGTGGGTGGCGGTGACTGTTCCTGCAGGGACGGAGACCTTTTCTTTACTTAATGGCTTTGGCTTTTAAGTTTTATATCACTGAACATAAATTGATCCAGCTGGATCATTCCAGCATATCCACTGAAGGTGATCGCCTGTTAGCTTTTCGGGATTCGTCATTCCGGATGTCAGAATAAAACCTTCCGTCACCCGCATTCCGTTTTTGTTCTTACCATTTTTAAATTGCTGCCATAGAGGTTGCAGTTGACCCTGACTCACCTGCAAAAAACTGTACTCAATGTTCACTGAGTTTTTTGTGGAAGCAGCAATACTGATCATCAGCTCCAGTTCGACGCCACCGGTTTCAACAATGTATTTTGCACCAGTGCCTGTCGGGTAAGAGTGCTTAAGTCATTTGCAAAGCAAGGAAGAGCTATAAAAAAAGCGGATAGAAATAAAATTATTTTTTTTGCATTTTATTAATATCCGTGTTTTGGTTGCTGCGATAGAGGCGGTCTTCTTCAGCAAAGTCATTCATCATTTGATTTGTTGATTCATATTCTGTTGCACTGTTTTTCAGCTGTTCGAGCATGATCCGGTACTGCTCATCTGACATTTTAGATTTGTATTCGATCAGGGCTTTTTGTAAAGCCGGATTGGCAAAACTTCAGGAAGTTGCCTGCATGTCTTCGGTTTTTAACTGGGCCCCAGCGGATATGAAAAAAGTGAGTGCAACAAAGAGTCAAATATTTCATGCACTTATTATCGGATTTATTGATAAATGCACGTAGCGCAAACCCGATTTTTTATGCATTGATACAGTTACAATAAAACTACCCCGTTCAATGCCAAACTTAATACCAAACACGATAATCAGACTGACGGCAAGGCCAATGCCCGCCCGGCCCAGATCACGACTGGTAATTTTAAAAAGTATCTCTGATGGACTGTAAAGTTGATTGATGGGTCATAGCGAACTCTCTCGACCCGCAAGGACTCCGAGGAACACCCACGTGGTGCTCATGAAATTGTTGAGTTCTTTAAAAAACAACAGAATAGCTCCGTAGATCAGGTCAATGATCGTCGCTGATCGAATATCGCGAGTATTTGCTTTTGTCGTTACAATTTTTGAATTTCGCCACCATTGGATTTAAATATAAAAATAGCATTGCGAGCATCACTACTAGCGACAGCAATAAATGGGAGAACTCCAGCTGTCGAGGCAAAAATACATAAATGTTTGCGAAGTCTTGAATCAACCACTGGCTCCAAAGAAAGCCGGTTGAAATCCACTGCAATGCGATCCATCGGCGTTTCAATACAAAGTCAGGCCCCTCAAAGGACTTCCAGAAAGTTCTTCTCCAATTTCTTTGAAATCAGTGCCCATAAGATAACTGCCGCACCGAAGGCCACAACATATCCGACGAGGGATTTTAAAATCACTTTTCCGAGAAGTGTGCTTCCTGTAAAAACAGACAACACGAGAAAAGTGGTGCTGACCGGAACGCCCATTCGCGTGAGCATCAGCAGAGCAATGGGCGGCATCACGTATTGATACCACTGGAGAGTTTCCGCCACAGGAACTTGAGAAAGGCGACCATAAGAAACATCACCTCCATTGGTGTACCAACCATAGATAAGAACGGCAGCCATTATAGTTGCGGCGAAGGCCCACAAAACGTACCAAGGTCTTTTGGAGTTTGAGCAGAGAAATGTTCCCAAAGTCTGAATGGCATCATTGCCAACGATGGCATAACTGGCCAACACGAATCCAACACACATGTAAAATTGAATTAAGGTCCATTAAAGTGGGCTCCTCTTGAGGATTGAGTCTTTGGCCTTTTGTTACCAGAGTTTCTTCGAAAGTGGGGAGCGCTCACAGACTCCAAATCAAGAGCAAACAAAGCAACAATTTTAGTGATCACCTTAAGCAAAACACCAGAGCGAATACTAAAATTGCGAAAGCCAGGGTTTTCAATGTTGCCTTGACATTTTTCGGGTCACCTATTGAAGCAGCAACAGCTGTTCAAAGGCTTTATGAAGTTGACCTCGATCGGGTGCCGAGCCTTGAGCAAACTCAGGGCGACCGCCGCAGCTGCCACCCATTACGCTGACCACTTCTTTTAAAATATCACCCGCTTTAACGGTGGGTATGAGGTTTTGAAACCCCTACGATGATGGGGTTGGTTTTATCGCTTTTTCCCACAACAATCACCACACCGGATTTGATTTTATCTTTGATGTGATCACTAAGATCACTGAGCACTTTCGATCATCGATCTCTAAGTCACAGAGGACTAACTTGCCGGCCTTACCGTCTTTATTAAATTCGGTGGCGTTTTCAATAAAAGCGTCGGCGTCGACTTTATCGGATTTTAATTTTTGAATTTGTTTTTTCGAGATTTTTAAGCTGTTCTTTGGATTGCTCCATCCAAGTGGAGGGAACATCCTGGTCGGACTCCGTGTAATCACTCCAGCCCATATCGTGGCCTGAGAGAGATCGGGCCCTAGCCGCTTCACGCATATTTTTTAATGCAAATTTTCGGGCCACAGCGCCGGTGATGGCTTCAATGCGTCGAACACCTGAGCTCACGCCGGATTCACTGACGATTTTAAACAATCCAATTTCAGAAGTGTTGTGTACATGGGTTCCGCCACATAATTCCATGGAGGTCGGTCCCATTTCCACAACGCGCACCTCGTCTCCATACTTCTCACCAAATAAAGCCAGTGCTCCTTTTTCTTTGGCAGCATCCGGAGTCATCACTTCGGTGCACACATCACTGGCGCGGTCTATCTCTTCATTCACTAAGAGTTTCTATGCGATAGATTTCATTGTCTGTCAGCGGTGACTTATGGGTGAAGTCAAACCGTAATCGGTGAGGCTCTACTAATGAACCCGCCTGTTGAATATGTTCGCCAAGGACTGATCTCAAAGCGGAATGAAGCAGGTGAGTGGCCGAGTGATTGTTTGCCGTGGAGTTTCTTTCTCGCTCCTCCACCTTTTGTGCGAAAAGCTGACTGACCCTAATTGTTCCGCTAGTTACTTTGACATGTAATAAATGAATGTCGGAATGCTTGGTGCAGTCTAAAACTTGAGCTACGCCTGTAGGGCCTTCGATTTCACCCACATCGCCGACTTGACCCACCACTTTCAGCATAAAAACAAGTTTGGTCAAAGGCGATGAGTCCGGTGTCTCCTTCACCCAACTCTGAAACTTGAGCTTTACCATTGGAAAGGGTTAAGCAAGTGCCCTCCAAAGAGGTGACGCCGCTGTAACCTTTAAAAAGAGTGGGCCCATGATCGTTTAAAATCTGTTGTCCCAATTTTTATCAAGTGGGCTTGGTCGGCACCGAGACCTTTACTCTTTTAAGAAGGCTTTAGCTTTGCCTTGGCTTTGAGCATTTCCTTTTCGAAACCATCTTCGTCACTTTGTAGCCTGCTCTTCGGACATAATACGTGTCAAATCCACCGGAAACCCAAAGGTGTCATAGAGTTTAAATGCCGAAGCTCCACTTAAAGTGGTTTCGCCAGATTTGATAAGCAATGATAATTCGTCATTGAGCAGTTGTGTGCCTTGATCAGGTTTTAGAACCGCTCTCTTCGTCTCACGCCGGGGTTTGAATGAGACTTCCGCGCTCTTTCAGCTCAGGGTAGGCGGATTGCATTTTTTCAATGACGGCTTTCACCATCTCGAGAGATGGAGGCTTTGATCAGTGAGGTTACGCCCATGGCGAATTGCCCGGCGCATGATTCTACGTAACACGTAACCCGTCCCTCATTGGAGGGTAGAACGCCATCACCAATCAAAAAAGCCGAGCTGCGGGCATGATCGGCAAGAACTCGAGGGGCAATATTGGTTTCTTCGGCCTCTTTGGGCGCTTTTGCGCTGAGGCTTGATGTTTTCTCCACATACTCTTTTGCGGAAATTTTGCAGGCCCTAGCAATGATATCTTGAAACAGGTCCGTATCGTAGTTGTTGAGTTTGCCTTGTAGGCGGTGCTTAATCGCTCCAGTCCCATCCCAGTGTCGATAGATGGATTGGGAAGCGGATTCATTTTCCCCGTAGCATCTTCGTTAAGATTGCATAAAAAAACTAAGTTCCATATTTCAACATAGAATCGATCACCTTCGCCGCCCATAACATTTTGCTTTGGGTCGCCTCCCACAGAGTCGCCAAAATCATAGAATATTTCAGAGCAGGGGCCACAGGGTCCCGTATTACCCATGCGCATGAAGTTATCCTTTTCGCCGAAGCGATAAATTCGGTCCTTCGGCACGCCTCTTGTTGATGCCAGATTTCTGCCGGCTTCATCATCGGATTCAAAAACGGTCACATAGAGGCGATCTTTATCGATGCCAAGGTCATTGGTTAAAAAATCCCAAGCGTAGTGAATGGCTTCCTTTTAAAAATAATCTCCAAATGAAAAATTGCCGACATTTCAAGAATGTGGTGACGTGCTGTATGACCGACGTTTTCTAAGTCATTGTGTTTCCTCCAGCGCGTACGCATTTTTGCGAAGTGGCGGCCGCGTTGAAAATCACGAGACTCTAAGCCCAAGAACACGTTTTAAATTGATTCATTCCAAGCATTTGTAAAGTGTAGGTCATTTTTCAGGAATAAGGCGACCGCTGGGTTGTACGGAATGTTGGTGTTGTTCAAAATAACTTAAAAATCTTTGGCGAATTTCAGCACTGTTCATCGTTGGTCCTGTGTTAAAAAACGGATTTAATAATTTCCAGATCATACCCTCGAGAGGCTAAAAATCGGTAGGCTTTTTGTTTTTCGTCATAGCTAAGAGCCTCAAAATCGCCATATTTTGCAATAAGTGCAGACTCAGCCTTTTGTTTTTCTCGGTCGTCATCTCTGTCAATCGGCGGAAGCCCCTTTTCTCGCAGGTAGTTTTGAATGTACCGGAAGCCTTTTCCCCTTAGGTGAAGAGTTTCCGCGACTCGAGCGGACAATTCCTCGGGGGTTTTCAACCAGCTTCTTTCCTCTGCAATTTCAAGGGCTTGGTCAATGGCTGACCGGGTGAATCGGCGAGAAAGTTTAGTTTTTAATTCCTTAACGGAGTGATCTCGCCGGGCCAGATAATCCACGATTTTATCAGTACATTTGAGAACGTCATCGGACTTTTCTTTTGCGGATTGGTAGTACATGTTTGTCAAACTACCAGTTCCCATCTGGGGAGGCAAATTGGAAATCCCGCTTCATTTTTGAGTGAGGCTCGCGGCGTTTAAATTTTCTTTTTGGTGTTTTTAGGGACGGCGTTGGTGAAATCAAATTCGATATTGGCGTCAGTCTCTTTATTAAAATAATTCAGATTTCGACTGTTTTGTTCAGAGTTGTTAAAGCGATTGTTGGAATCCATCTTAATACCGCTGAGCAATACCTTAAAATCTTCAGGGTGATTCGTGAGCTCTAAAGCGTGCTTCAGGTCAATCCACCCCTTGTTGAGTAAATCAATGAGCGATTGATCAAAGGTTTGCATGCCATAGGAGGTTTTTGATTCAGCAATGGCTTTTGGGATATCCACAGTCCTCTCCGGATCTTCAATCATTTCGCGTATCCGTTGAGAGACAATCATGATTTCACAGGCTGGAACAAATCCGCGCCGATCGGAACGTTTTGCCAACCTTTGGCTGATAACGGCCTTTAAAACAGAGGCCAAATGCATTCGAATAGTGGACTGCATTCCGGTTTCGAATACATTTAAAATTCGATAGATGGTTTCTCGAGCGTCCAAAGTGTGTAAAGTGCTGATCACAAGATGGCCTGTTTCGGCGGCCGATATAGCCGTCTCAATGGTATCCCGGTCCCGCAATTCTCCAATGAGAATGACATCGGGGTCTTGGCGCAATGCGGATCGAAGGGCGACTTTGTAATTCGTTGTATCCACACCCAGCTCTCTCTGCGTGATGATACTTTTTTTATCGCGTATTAAATATTCGATGGGATCTTCAATGGTTATTATATGTTTATTTTTCGTCTGGTTGATCTGATTGACTATCGCCGCAAGAGTAGAGCTCTTTCCTGAGCCAGTAATTCCTGTGCACAGGATGAGGCCTCTCTAAATTTGGCAATGTTTTGCACAATGGGAGGCAAGTTTAAATCTGAAATTTTAGGGACTTCAAATGGTATCGTTCGACACACAACATCCCAGGGAATACCTCTCGTTGTTTAAGAAAATACTGAAGCGAAATCGCCTTCCAGCCACTGTGACCCCATATCCCAAGTCCCGATCTCTTGAAGTTCGCTGAGTGCGGTTCTCTGTTCTTCATTGAGGAGTGTATTGACGATGTCTTCAATCTCTCGAGAGGAGAGCTCTTTCAGGTTCGGTGCAAGTGGTCGCAATGTACCAAAGCGTCGAATGACTGGAACGATCCCCGCCTTGAGATGCGGGTCACTGGCCCTTTGCTTCATGGCCTGCTCAGCAGCTGCGGTAGTGAGGTGAATTTTCGAGGTCCTGTTCGACATGGCTAGACAATCTCCTACATTTGGTTTTCGGTAGGCCTGTCGTATAAATAAAGTCTTGTTATTCTCACTACTTATTGAATCACCCTGGGAGCCCCAGTCCGTGCCTTGGTCCATGTTGGAGGGGCGGCAAAAGATAACTTTGACTTACAAAAAACTTACACATACTGTGTAAGTACTTTTGATAGTGAAGTTGTACCGGCTTTTAGCTGACAGATTTCACGGAAGAGAGTAGGACCTTTGGAGAGCTTTTAAATGGAGTTATCTTTGCCAATGCAACCTTGGATTCGCTTTACAGCTACGTTTGGCTATCTTGGACAGTCTCCCTGGGCACCGGGAACTGTGGGAACCTTAGGCGCAATCCCCCTTACTTTGGGCCTGATGCTTTTAGGCTCTCATACCTACGTCATATTCACTTGTTATTTTGTGTGTTTTCTATTTTTTGTAGCACAGGCCTTTGAAAACGCCTCGGATCAGCATGATGTAAGGAGATTGTTATCGATGAGGTCGCTGGATTTTTTTTGGTAACGATGGCATTGCTTCCAATGACTTGGCAGTCCTTTGTTTTGGGTTTTGTGCTGTTTCAGATCTAGATGTATTCAAGCCTTTTCCCATTCGGTTTTTTGATAAAAATGTAGGTGGTGGGTTTGGTGTGGTTGCTGACGATCTCGTTGCGGGTCTATTGGCAAATATAATTCTACAGACAGGGCTTGTTTTATTACCCGTTTGTTTTTGGAGTGTAGTTTGAAGTTAGTGGAGCGGTTGAGCGATCGGTTCAAAAAGAGTGCTTGGACTTTGGGGTTTGCCGAGTCTTGTACTGGCGGTTTAATTGCTGCGGGCTTAGCGGCGCAGCCAGGAGTATCGAGAGAGTTTCTTTAAAGGGGCTGTGGTCTCTTACGATGCGGATATAAAGAGAGAATTTTAAAAGTCAGTACCGCAACGATGAAAGGTTTGGAGAGGTGAGTGAGCCTGTGGCACAACAGATGGCGCCAGGTGCTTGCCAGGTCTCCAGGTGGATTGGGCAGTGAGTGTGACCGGGATTGCTGGTCCGACGGGCGGATCCCCAGAAAAGCCAGTGGGGACTGTATGCTTCGGTGTGGTAGGTCCCAACTTTGAAAGGGTTTTGACACATTACTTTGATAAAGATTTAGAACGTAATGAAATTCAACGGCAGACGGCAGAAAAAGCCTATGAGTTGTTATTAACAGCAATAGAAGAGTTTAAAAATTAAAAAGAGGAGACCATATTATGAAACAGCAAGTCACTGGCAGCAACGACAAATCAAAAGCACTTGAATTAGCCATTGCCAATATTGAAAAACAATTTGGTAAGGGCTCTATAATGAGATTGGGAGACGAATCACGAAAGACGAACGTACCGGTTTATAGTACGGGATCATTAGGATTGGATATTGGTTTAGGCATTGGTGGGCTTCCCATCGGTCGTATTGTTGAAATCTTCGGTCCGGAAAGTTCTGGTAAAACCACACTGGCTCTTTCGACGATTGCTCAAGCACAAAAGTAGGTGCAACCGTGGCGTTTGTGGATGCAGAACATGCCTTGGATGTGTCCTATGCGCGTAAGTTAGGTGTGAACGTTGATGAAATGTTGGTCTCTCAGCCGGATACCGGGGAACAGGCCCTGGAGATTACAGAAACGCTTGTTCGGTCAGGGGCGGTCAATGTGGTTGTTATTGACTCTGTAGCGGCATTAACTCCTCGAGCGGAAATCGAAGGAGATATGGGCGATTCGCATATGGGTCTACAGGCGCGATTAATGTCACAAGCACTGCGAAAACTCACGGCGATCATTAATCGTAGTAATACGCTTGTGATCTTTATTAACCAGATTCGTATGAAAATTGGTGTGATGTTTGGTAACCGAGACAACAACTGGCGAGGAACGCACTCAAGTTTTATTCTTCTGTCAGATTAGATGTGCGCCGAATCAGGGCCATTAAAAATGGTGAAGAAGTGGTCGGAAACCGAACCGCTGTGAAGGTGGTTAAAAATAAAATGGCGCCTCCTTTCAAAAAATTGAGTTTGATTTAATGTACGGGCAGGGTATCTCACCAAGAGGGTGAGTTGCTGGATCTTTGCGTGAAAAAGGACCTCATTGAAAAGTCCGGAGCTTGGTATTCATATAATGGCGAGCGCATGGGACTGAGGTCGAGATAATGCAAAACAATTCTTGAAAGACAATACGGAGTTGTTTGATAAATTAAGAAAGCAAATCCTTGTGGATTATAACATCATCAGGAGATGATGGCGTTGCCGTGAGTGCGACCAGTGACGTAAGTAACAGCGCTGAAGAAGAAGGCCGAAGTGGCACCAAAGGAAGCTCTTGCCAAAGCGGCGAAAGGTCGTAAGAAAAAACAATAATGGGCCAGGAGTTTTGACAAAAACGAGTCATTGCTGTCTTGGGAAAGGGTATTCAAGGTCTGTATTTGTCGGTAGTTTAGGTCAGTAAATAACTCAGTCATTGGATTGAATTTACTGACGCCCCATAAATCTGGATGTACTCCGATAAGTGGGGCAACCCACCCATTCTAGGCCGAAGGCATTTTGCTTTCGGCCTTTTTCTTTCAATGAAATCTGCCTGGAACTTTCTGTGGGGCATAGTATACTTGAAAGCATGATCTCGCAAACTACGGAAAATTTGAAAAACCCATCGAAATTTTAAAATTCGGTGGCTCTAGTTTTAGCGACGCCGGCTAAGGCAGTCGATGCGGCCCAGTGCATTCAGCGAAGGGTGCTTGCCGGCAGTCATGTTATCGCCATCGTCAGTGCCATGGGCTCGACGACAAATGACTTAAATCAATTGGCAAAAAATGTATCAGAAACTCCCAATCGGAGAGAGCTGGACATGTTAATCAGTGCCACAAGGCGAATCAGTATGGCATTGATCTGCATGGCTTTACACGAACTCAATTGCCCAGCAATTAGTTTTACTGGTTCTCAGGCTGGAGTTCTGACTCAGGAAAACCACAGTGATGCCGAAATATTTGATCTAAAACCCCTCCGTGTGGTTGAGGCATTGAAAAAAAATCAGGTGGCCGTTGTGGCGGGGTTTCAAGGGGTAGATCCAACGACAAAAGAAGTCACTACTCTCTGGAGGCCGAAGGCGGATCGGACATTACTGCCGTTGCATTTGCCCATCACTTTAAAGCACGGTTTTGTCGATTTATTAAAGACGTACCGGGTGTGCAGCCAGTGGATCTAAATGGATAGACAACAACAAGGTGCTGGAAACAGTGCCTTATCGGTGATGCTGCAAAGTTGTAAGATGGGTGCAAAGGTATTGAATCCAAGAGGAATCGAAATGGCGATTCAATACAATGTAACTCTGCTACTGGGCCAATGAACTGCAACTCCGGGCACTCGATTGGTCAAGGTAAAAGTGCAGCTATAGAGCCCTTGTTGCTGAGTATTCTTCCCTCGGTTTTGCAATTGGATGATAAACACACAAAGGAAGTGGACGAGTTTCTACAATGGGGAGCTGCCCGGGCCTCTGACCAATTACTCCCATGCAGGAAAGACTTATTGGGTGAGTCATCCGGATCATTTTCAGTTTTATAAGGCAAAATTGACGAGTGCTAAAATTCCGTATGAACCCATACGGCTCACAGCTGTTATTTTTTCTGGAGTTCAGAAAATTGGGACAAGCTTCAAACTCTTAACGATATTCACGTCATCAATAGTTTTTCTATAGATAATATGTGGGTTGCTTACTGGCATGAAGATGCGGATTTAAAAGCTGGAGCCGCAAATGTTTATAGCAGGCACAATTTTAAAGACCTTCATTGAACGACGGTCTTTTTGCGAGAGCTAGAGATATTTTAATTTAATTGCCCAAGAACCCTTAACGCGAGCCGTTCTCTTGTTGCTTCCAGCAATTGCCGTATAAACAGGAAACTGTTTTTTTGAAATTGACCTTTTGAGTATTCTTATCAGTAGCCTTTTTCTTCGTTGGGTATAAAACCACGAAGTAGTGCAGGGTTAAGACGAGTGATATGTTTTCTAGTGAAGCCCATAAAGTGAGCTAGGTTAACTAAATCAGTGCCGCCGGGTGCGAAAAAGTATTCGTACTCATAGGGCTTCATCTTTTGAACATTTCGAAAACCATAGAGCTGCGGTACTTTTGCTATAAGTACAGTGGCAATGAGTTTTGGAATGTAGTCTCTGGTTTCGTGGGGAAAGTCGGACTTCTATGAAAGCAGCCAAAAATTTTCAGTTTGGTGCTTTTTAAGCCAGGCCTTTTTAGTCGAGTCTCGCCCATGTTGTAGGCCGCAGCCGTTAAATACCACGAACCAAAAATTTTATAAAGGTCAGCAAGGTATTCTGCGGCGGCTTCTGTGCTCTTATAAAAATCCCTGCGCTCGTCGAGCCACCAATTGTGTTTAAGACCATAGCGCTTACCTGTGGCCGCGATAAACTGCCAATATCCGACGGCTTGTGCATGGCTCGTCGCGTGTGCGGTGAGTCCGCTTTCAATTAAAGCAATATAGGCCAAATCAGTGGGGAGTCCCTTGGCTTGCATGATTCGTTTCATTTTGGGGAGATACCGATGGGACCTAGAGAGCCAGGTTTGAAATCCACGTCGTCTTTTACCTTGAAACTCTTGAACCCATTTTTGAATCTTCTGGTTGTAAGTGACTGGGATATCATAATAGGGGTTTTGATATTCAGTGGGGCTAGCTTGAAATCGAGAAACTCCTTGAGGCGCAGTATGTGCGATCGTCGAAGTAACAAAAATAAAAGCTATTATAAAAATCCTAAACATCCTAAACGTCCCTCTGGCACTTCAGTTTATTGATATTATTCAGAGAATACAACCTCACTCGTTCAGGCCTAAGGTCGTGTCAACGCAGATACTAGTGTGTTGGGATTTTGACGAAATGATTTCTATAGAGAGACGTATACTCCGCCCTTACGACTCGGAAGATTTATGTGAAATAACTTTATTCCTTAATTAAAAACAAAATCAACATCTAGGTTTTCACGACATTAATCGGGTGAATGAGGTTCCTGGCACAAGCTTTGCTGATTAAATGAGAAGTACAGGACCTTTCTCAAGGAAGAGTGAGTGAGCAGTAATGGTATTTATACAGCTTTAAGTGGAGCGGTGGCACAGAGTCAGCGTTTAGACACAATTGCAAACAATATTGCGAACTCCAATACAACAGCCTTTAAAAAGGACAATCAAACTTTTTATGAGTATCTCACTGCCAATGAAAAGGCGGGCGATGTGATACAAGTTCCTCGAGTTCCGGCGTCTATTGAAAGTTTTTATGATATGCAGGGCGGAGATAGAGGGTATGTTGATTCTGCGGGAAGCTACACGGATTTTTCGCAAGGTCAGCTTAAAAAAACAGGAAACCGATTTGATCTTGCTATAGAAGGTAAGGGATTATTTGAGGTTTTAACACCTAATGGCGTTCAATACACACGCAACGGGCAACTGAAAGTAGACAGCCAAGGGCGATTAGTTACAAAACATGGTTACCCTATTTTATCTGAAGGAGCTGCGGATCCCGCGACTCTAATTGTAAACATCGAAGATTCAAATATTACTGTTTCCTATGAGGGAGATATTTATTCAGGCAACGATATAGTTGGCCGCATTTCAGTGGTCGAGGTCGCAAATCCAGATGCACTCAAAAAGCAAGGGGCATCCTATTATACGACAAAAGAAAACTACGCAGTCCAAGTCCAGCCGGCTGAAGCCGCTCGAGTTCATCAAGGTTTTCAAGAAGGCTCGAACGTAAATATTGTTCAAGAAATGACGGATATGATTTCCGCAACGAGAGCGTTTGAAAGTGCACAAAAGGCGATACGTGCATTTGATATGATAGATCAAAAGCTTGTTAATGATGTGGGTAAAATTGGTTACTAGATTTAAAGGGGTAATTAAAACATGTTGAAGTCACTAAACACGGCAGCCACGGGAATGCAAGCACAGCAATCTAATATGGATGTCATTGCCAACAACATCGCGAACTCCTCGACAACGGGATTTAAAAAGGCTCGAGCTGAATTCGAAGACCTTCTTTATAAAACAGAAAAAGAGCCGGGCGCAGCAACGGGCCTAAACTCTGTGGCACCCACGGGTGTGCAAATTGGCAGCGGAGTAAAAACAGCTGCAGTTAATAAAGATTTCGCTCAGGGCTCGACTCAAGTTACTAAAAATGCATTCGATATGGAAATTCAAGGGCCGGGATTCTTTCCCATTCAGTTGCCGAGTGGGCAAATAGCATACACTAGGGACGGAACATTTAAAAAAGGGCCGGGCGGACAGATAGTCACCAAAAATGGTATGATTCTGCAGCCTGAAATTGCCGTACCGCCAGAAGCCGCCGGAGTTGAGATCTCTCCTGATGGAGCTATTAGCATAATTACCGGAGTCAATACCGTTCCGCAAAACATTGGGCAAATTCAATTAGTGAATTTTATTAACCCTGCTGGGTTAAAAAGTATTGGGAACAATCTATTTGTACCAACTGGAGCCAGCGGCGTTCCCCAACAGGGCAACC
>JAWKNX010000016.1:0-72558 GCA_041391465.1 Bdellovibrionales bacterium | reverse complement strand
CGTAATCGAACATCTTCGCTGGAGAATTTAAAGTCACGAAAAATGGAGTCAAAGGCCTGCCCCGCCAAATGACAAACGCCAATGGAGTGAATGTAACGATTGTGAACAGCACCAGGGAAGGAAAACTCAGAAAATCCCAATTGCTTAATGGCTCGAAGACGCTGTAAGATCACCGAATCAATGATCGACGTTTCCAAATCCGACAATTCTACGGAACCATGAATAGGGTCTCTGATTTCCACCAAGCATCACCTCCCAGCCCATCTGTTGTAATACATAGCACTCGAGGGTCAATGACTCGTTCCGTTTGGACCGAGAATTGTTAAAAACTCCACTCCTTGGATTTAAAATCAAAGGGCAACATCTAGGTCCAGGCCAGTTTGCCGACCTCCTGGGCAAACGTGAAAAAGAGCGTTATCTAGTGTTTTGGGTGGACTACACCCCCAATATACGCCAATATTTGAAAAGACATTAACTAAGTTCAAATAGAGACTCCCGTCTCGATCTTCAAAAATACTGGAAGGATTCAGGATGAAACAATACTTACAACTCATGGAACACGTACTCGAACTCGGCGTCGACCGCCCGGATAGAACCGGCACAGGGACGCGCAGTGTTTTTGGTTATCAAATGCGATTTAACTTAGAGGACGGCTTTCCTCTCGTTACGACTAAAAAGCTGCATTTAAAATCAATCATCCATGAACTGCTTTGGTTTTTAAATGGCGACACTAATGTCAAATATCTGCAAGACAATGGTGTGCGGATTTGGAATGAATGGGCCGATGAAAATGGCGAATTAGGCCGAGTTTATGGGGCTCAGTGGAGAAGCTGGCAAACACCTGATGGCGAAACCATTGATCAGATTCGTGGAGTCTTAGATCAAATTAAAAAAGACCCCACCAGTCGAAGAATGATTGTGGTGGCGTTTAATCCTGGTGAGCTCGCTTCTATGGCACTGCCCCCTTGCCATGCCTTCTTTCAATTTTATGTGGCTGATGGCAAACTCTCCTGCCAGCTCTACCAACGAAGTGCTGACATATTTTTAGGTGTTCCGTTTAACATTGCCAGCTACGCCCTACTCACAATGATGATGGCACAAGTTTGCGATTTAAAACCCGGTGAATTTATTCATACTCTTGGGGATGCGCATATTTACCATAACCACTTTGAACAATGTAAAACTCAATTGCAGCGCAAGCCCCATGCTTTGCCAAAAATGCTGCTGAATCCCGATGTGAAAGATTTATTTAGTTTTAAATTCGAAGACTTTCAATTGGTCGACTATGAAGCTCATCCTCATATTAAAGGGATGGTATCGATATGATTTTATCTCACATCGTTGCGGCCAGTGAGAACAACGTTATCGGAACCCAGGGAGATCTACCCTGGAGTATTCCGGAGGACATGCAGTTTTTTAGAGAAAAAACCAAAGGTCATGCCATGATCATGGGTCGGAAGACTTTTGAGTCCTTCCCTAATCAAAAGCCCCTACCCGGCCGGCTCAATGTTGTCGTGACTCGGCAAAAAGATTACTCCCCTGAGGGAGTTGAAGTGGTGGACTCCATCGAAAAAGCGATCGAGCTATGCCGATCCCAAACAGAAAAATGGGGGGATGAGGTGTTTATCATCGGCGGTGGTGAGATTTACAAGCAGTCCCTACCGCTCGTTGATCGTATTTATCTCACCCGCATTTATGCGCAGTTTGATGGGGATACCACCTACCCGGACCTTGATTCGACGGAGTTTAAACTGCAAGAAGAGTCAGAGCGCACAGAACCTGTCCGCTTCGCCTTCCAAACCTACGAAAAAATAAAGTAACCGCGAGGCGCCAGGCGCCCCTTCCCTTAGGTACGGACACACTTGTGCGGAGCAATGAGTCGCACAAGTGTGTCCGTACCTAAGGGAAGAGGCACCTAACCTTTGATCTTGTCGATGACGACGCGGGGGCTGAGGGGTTTTTGATAGACCGCATCGGCACCAAAAACTTCGGCCACATCCAAATAGCCTTTTTCTTCCGACGGGTCGGCGTCACCCGTCATTGCGAAGACAATCACGTCTGGGTTAATTTCTTTGATCTCAAGTATGACCTCAAGGCCATCCTTATCTCCAGGCATCACAATATCTGTTAATATATAGTCACAAGGATGCTTTTTAAAGACCTCAATGGCTTCATCCCCAGTCATTGCACAATGAACCTCAATATCTTCTGCTTCACATACATCTTTAAATAGATCAATTATTCCCTGTTCATCATCCACGATTAATAACGATGGCATACACACTCCTTGCCCTACTTCCTCATTTTAGATCAAAACAAATTAAGTTCGTATTTATGGATAAATCTTAATAAATTCTTAAGACTAAAGCACTAAAAGCAATGCACTTTAGTCTGGTTTTTCCCGTTTTGAGAACTGAAACCTAAATGTTCAAATTGAGACGCCGAGAAGTTCTCTAAGGAAGCATACCCAGGATATCAACGGATTGATGTCTTAATTCTTCAAGGAGGAGGAAAAGATGGGTTTACGTATCAACACCAATACAGCTTCTTTGAATGCACAAAGAAACTTGCATTCAACGAAGTTGTCCATGGACAAGAGCTTGGAGAAATTATCTTCAGGCCTAAGGATTAACAGAGCCGGCGACGATGCTGCCGGACTGGCCATATCCGAAAACCTAAAAGCGCAAATCCGCGGGCTCAAGCAAGCCTCTAGAAACGCTCAAGACGGTGTATCATTAATTCAAGTGGCTGAAGGCGGCTTGAACGAGATATCATCTATATTGATTCGTTTAAGAGAGCTCTCAGTGCAAGCGGCTTCAGATACGATTGGACCTGTTGAAAGACAGTTCCTGAACGTGGAATACGATCAGCTCGTCTCTGAAATCGATCGAATCGCCGACTCAACCGAGTTTAACGGTACCCAACTTTTGAGTGGAACCGGATCTATACTCGATTTTCAGGTCGGAACACGAAACGATCCTAATATCGACAGACTGTCATTTGATTCGTCAAAGGCAGATGCTAACTCAGCCGCTCTGGGGGTTAACCTCACAAGCGTCGCGGACAAAGCCTCCGCACAAAACACTCTTGCAGCGATTGACTCGGCCATTGTGTCCGTGTCTGCGATGCGAGCAGATTTTGGTGCGATTCAAAACAGGCTACAGTCAACTATTAGTAACCTCATGGTTTCAATAGAAAACATGTCTGCCGCCAACTCTCGAATTAGAGACGTTGACGTTGCTGAAGAAACAGCTGAATTGACGAAAAGTAATATTTTAACACAGGCTGGTATTTCAGTGCTGTCGCAGGCCAATCAATCGGCCCAGTCAGCTCTGGCTCTACTGAATAACTCGTTCGGGTAAGAGGGATATCTTTACTAAACTAGATATCTCTTGACCCGCTACAACTTCAGTTGATGAAGTTTTAGCCCGATAAATCGCGGCTTTAACTCACCGGACCTTATAAGGCAAAAGCATTGGATGCTTGCGCCAAGGTAGTAATTAGAACCACGAAGTAATTTCGGTGGTAACTGAACAGCTACATTTACCGTTTCCTGCGAATTGATGGTATCGCGGGATGAAAGACTTTCGCGATACCACATTTTTTAAGAAACGAAATTAAATTTAGAAAAGGCAAATGCAATGAGTAACGGATCTAAAAATCAAAAAATAAAGAACCACCTCCTCATTGGATTTTGTGAATTGGCAGCATTGGCACTTAAAACGAAAAATCAGCTGCCTGCTATTGCTGTAATAGGACGACTGTACTCTAAAAAGTAAATTCCTAGTTTTCACTAGGCTGTGAGTACGACAGATCTTTCTAAAATAACTCCGCACGGTTGAACCATTCTATTAAAAACTGGACTCCAGAAACCTCACAAATATTCCGATCCGTATTACGGGAGAAGTTTACTTTTCCTGATGAATTAACCCAGAGTACAGAATGTACTCCATTGCCAATATGGATGGCACAGCATCAAGGAGGATGAAGTTATGCAAGGAGGATAAATATGGGACTAAGGATAGCAACGAACGTCGCTTCGTTAAATGCCCAGAAAAATCTCGTTGGAACACAACAAACGCTCCAACGATCGTTGGCAAGATTAAGTTCGGGGTTCCGAATCAATCAAGCCGCGGACGATGCAGCGGGGCTGGCAATAAGTGAAAACTTAAAAGGTCAGATCCGCGGTATGAAACAAGCAAACCGTAATGCGAACGATGGAGTATCGCTCGTACAAGTCGCCGAAGGTGGCTTAAATGAGATTTCAAGTATGCTCATTCGATTACGGGAACTCGCGATCCAGGCGTCATCAGACACGATTGGTGATACCGAGAGGAAGTTTTTGGATGTTGAATATCAGCAGTTGAAAAGTGAAGTTCAACGTATTGCTGAATCAACGACCTTTAACGGAAGAGATCTATTGAATGGAACTGGCGGTGTCGTCGACATTCAAGTGGGTGTTCACAATGACGCCTTTAAAGATCGAATTTCGTTTAACTCCTCGGCTGCGAATTCATCGCTTGAAGCATTAGGGATTACTGCGGAGTCGTTGTCGACGAAAGAACAAGCCCAAGCAAGTATTGACGTTGTTGACAACGCTATGATTTCGGTCAATGCCATGCGGGCGAACTTCGGTGCACTCCAAAACCGACTTGGGTCAACGATCAATAATTTGAACATTGCCCATGAAAACTTATCGGCTGCAAATTCACGTATTCGTGATACGGACATTGCAGAGGAGTCAGCTGAACTGGTGAGAAGTAATTTACTCATGCAGTCTGGGGTTTCGATCCTGGGACAAGCCAACCAGAATCAGCAAATCGCATTGAAGCTATTAAGTTAATGATTTGGCGGGGCCTATGGAATTGGGCCCCACCCTTAAACAAAGGAGGGTTGAGCTATGTCAACGACAGCTCAAGAATGGTCAGGTGCAATTTTTTTATGCGCAGTGGTCGCCACTGCAATAGTTGCAGGCCTGAACTCAATGGTCTTCTAATATGGGCAAAGGATTTGTTGCGTATTAAGAAACCAAAACTGGTTATCGCTCTCAACTCACCGGGCGAGGTCTTTGGGCCTCGCCTTTTTTTATCCAACAGACTTTTCTAAATCCTCTGACGAGTCCAAGGTCGAGTCATAATAGTATTCAGGGAGTCTTTCAGTACCCATCCATTTATCCCAAAACGTAAAGAAAAAAGCAAAATTGCAGTCTCCCCTTTGGTGATGATAAATATGGTGTGACGGCGTATTCATAAATTTTAAAATGGGATGCTTGCGCCAACTCTTGGGCATAAAATCAAAACCTGAATGGAGCATCCCATTGTACGAAATGGTCAACAGCGAAAACGCAAGCATGGCATAGGGATGCCACGGAAAAACTACCAGCATAGTGAATAATAGTCCCGCATTAATCACCGCCTCTCCTAGATGAAAGGCATAGGCGGCCCAGGGTGTGACGTTGATAAAAGTATGATGTTTTTCATGCGCCTTCCAAAAAAAAGGGCTTCGATGCATTAATATATGTGACCAATAAAAAGTGGCATCAATAAAAAAGATAAAGAGTGGGGCTGAAATCAAAGTATAGGCCCATCCCATTTCATTCACATCAGTATACATTTTCGAATAACCATACCACTCGTCTAAACAAACTAAGATAGCGCTAAAAAAACCAAACACGAGGTATGTTAATCCCGTTGCCCGCATTTCGCCAAACGGGTTCGCTTTGCTGTTTCGTATATTCGGAACGCGATACTTTTGAATTTTTGGGCGCATCCACTTCCAGAAGACCAAATACATGAGGCCTAAGATCACAACACCGCGAAAAACGATCCCAACCATTTTGTCGCCCATGGCCCAAAAGAAATAATATATATCCGATATCTCCATTATTAAAAAATACCAGCAGACTGACAATTTGACTAACCCTATGAAATATACAAAACCCATCAAAAAGTTAGACAGTCGAACCCTCTTCAAACCCTTAAAATCACCAGGCAAAATCCAAATCCTAGAGACAAAAATTGTCGTCACCGAAAAAAAGATATCACCTTTTTACACCGAGCTGCCCTTCTAACCCACTGAAATCACTTAAAACATATTGGTATTTATATTGCCTTAAGAAGGGTGAATTTAGGTTCAAAACTAGTCTAATGAATTGAAAGGTGGACAAAGATGAAAACAATAAAACTCGCTGTAATACTGGCTTTGAGTGCAGTTTTGACAGCTGCGTGTTCAAAACGCCAGCCGCAGACAACTTGTGAAAAGTTCGACGGCTTTAATACGGAGCTGAAGTTAAATGCCGAGCACAATATTAAAAGAGAAGTCGTAACAGACATTTCGTTTATCCCAGCCGGTGACAGCCAAGAAAATGCAAATCTATTAATTAGCCTTTCGGCAGCATACTTGGCGCCTGGTGAAGTTGTAAAATTTTATACTGCTGAAGAAAACCCTGAAGCCTTTGAACTCAACGGTTTCGTTTATGACTCTAAAAACAACCGAGTCGTGACCAACGGAGCAAAAGGTAAAGCCACGGCAGAGATCGTAGACCAAACTTGTAACAGCCTTTCCACAAAAATGGTGGGAACTATCGACCCCGTCGTCGCTTCTTTAATGGGGCCCGGTGTGGTTGTTAATACTGAAACTAGAATTCTTACTTCAATTAAAGAATTCGAAGTGATTCCTAATACAAAAATTCCAAATGCTACTAAAGACAATTCGGCTCTCCAAATCAAGCAAACTTTCACGAGTGAAGTCGGAACTTTTACCCTTGTTAAAGTCGTAAGATGGGGTGAAGAAACTTCGATGAATGAAAAAGTTGCTGTCAGCTTGATTGATCAACTACTCGTTCGTGAGGGTCATAGAAATCTTGTTGCAACTGGCAAGCTCGCAGAGTCGATTGCTGTTGCTACTGAAAAAGCCAACCAGGACAATCAGCTGATTTCAAAATTAAGAGAGCGTGGAGTGAACCAGCGCAATGTAGAAGCTATGATTGATGTTCCAGTAGAAGTACTTGCTGCTCTTGCTGCTGGCGACTACCAAGATGCAAAGGCTGGTGGAAACTTCAGGCCACAAGAAATTGTTGGACCACCTGAGTTTGTTGGGCCTCCAGAATTTGTTGGACCTCGCCAACAAACCGATAGCAATGATTCTGATAACACTGTGGCACCTGCTGAACCCTCACCTTCTGATGAAACCGGTGCTGCCGATCAATCTGTAACAGATGACGAAGCTGTTTCATCAGATGAACAAGGTTCTGATGCTGCCTCAGATAACGACACTGCTGAGAGCTCGAATTCTACTGTAGAATCTGAAAACTCAGATTCGACTGATGATGCTGCTTTCAGCGAGCAAATTGAAGACAACAACAGTGATGAAAGTGACAACTCCAGCGACGATTCAGATGACAATGAGGCCACTGCATAAATTAAAAATTCAATTCAATAATTAGACTAGAAAAAAGGTCAAGCCAACGCTTGGCCTTTTTTATTAGGCTTACCTTTTAATGTAATTTATGAAAGCGGCTATACTAAGAATCATAGCCGTGATGTAGCCAATTAATGCAAGCAATGGCATTTGATCTATTGTAGTGCTACCAGATGTAGATACGACAATAGAGCTGCTCAATAGCAGTCCCGTTATAATTAAACCCAAAAATAGAAGACTTGAAGATTGCTTTAAAGAATGTCGAAGTTCATAGAGTTCATTGATGTCAATCTTCAAGCGGTGATCCGGACTATTCCACTTACGAATCATCTGTTTCAAATTTCGAGGGAGAGCCTGAACCAGGGATTGTGTATCCCGTAAAACCAACCCAATTTCTTTTGCCACATTTTTTGAATCATATTTGTGATGCACTATTTCTTCTGCAAAATCCAGAGAATAAGCTAATACATCAAAATCCGGGCGAATCAATTTACCCAAAGCTTCGATGTTAATAATCGATTTGAAAAACATGACCAGCTCACTGGGCAAGGTCAGATTGTTCTCCGCTGCCACGGATGTGGTTTCTAGGAGCAGTTTACCCGTATTCACTTCACCTATGTTTAACCCATAGTAAGGGGCTAAGAGATCTCGAATCTGTCGCGACAACCTATCCACGTCGACGTTTTCATTATAGGGAGCCAGATCCACATATTCATATGCCAGCCGGTCATAGTCTTCGGTGGCAAAGCGCAATGAGCATACTGGTAATTGCCGATTGAGTTTTTGGATTTAATCGCCCCACTAATCCAAAATCTATGAGTCCGAGTCGCCCATCGTCCATAATAAATAAATTTCCAGGGTGCATATCTCCATGGAAAAACCCGTCCTTAAACACCATTTGGAAGTAGCATTGAATACCAGTGCGAACCAAACTTTCAGTGTCCACACCCTGTTGCTTCAATGCATGCGGACTGGACAGAGGCAGACCATTCAACATCTCCATCACTAAGACTTTTTCACCCGTGAACTCGTGATAGACTTTTGGGATTTTTATTTTGTCGTTTTTCTCAAAATTTTCTTGAAACTTTCGCACTGATTGGCTTCAACGATAAAGTTGGTCTCCAACCCAAGCGATTTAAAAAACTCATCCACAATCCCCTTAGGGTTATAAATACGTGTCTCCGGCACATATGCATCTAATAGTTCCGCCAGCGTGTAAATCACATTGAGATCTTTATAGATGACATCCACAATGCCCGGGCGCTGAACCTTGACGACTACAGGCTCTCCGGTTTTTAAGGTCGCCTTGTAAACCTGCGCTATACTTGCGGTACCTAAAGGGACCGGGTCAAAGTCTCTAAACACTTTATCAATGGGTTTTTGAAAGTGTTTTTCCAACTCTGGTTTAATTTCATCAAATGGAAGTGCTGAAACCTCTGCATGTAATTTATTAAATTCTTCGCAGTAATCCGGCGGTAATAAATCTGGGCGAGTGGCCAAAAGTTGGCCCAGTTTTACAAATGTAGGACCCAACTCCTCAAAGCTAATCCTCAATCTTTCTGGGATTGTTAAGTGCTCAACATCGTGCTTAGTTAACTTCTCGACGACAAATCGCCCTAGGCGGGCCTGTTCAGCAAATTTCTCCAGGCCATGTTTTGCAAACACCGATACAATTTGCCTCAAACGAGAGGCGCTTTTAATTGTACTACCTATTGGATTTACTTTTCTTACGCTTCTTTGCACGAGTCTTCTTTGCTGCCTTTTTCTTTTTATTAAACCCAGCACCTTTGCTCTTAGTCGCTTTGGACTTCGATTTCCGGTGCATTTCTCTCTTAGGTTTATCGGCTTTTTCAGGCTCTCTTTTGACTCGTTCTGGGGGTTTATTTGCCAACGTGAAATCGATCTGACCTAAGTCTATATTGGTCGCAGCGATTACAATATCCATTTCATCGCCAATTGTAATTGTATAGCCCGACTTTCGACCGACTAAACACATATTCTCCTGATCAAACTCCAAGTATTCATTGGCGAGCTCTTCAATTTTAACTAACCCGTCCACGTTGAATTGGCGCAAAACGACGAACACTCCAAACTTTGTTACAGACGAAACAATTCCGGTAAAAGTTTCTCCCAGATGCCTCTGCATAAAGCGAGCTTTTTTAATGGAGTCGACAAATCTTTCCGCCTTTACACTTCGCTGCTCACAGGCTGAAAGAATTGTACCAGCAGTCTCCAAGTCTGCGAGAGATGGCTTACGGTAAGCCCCGCCACCGATGATTACACTTTTAATAGCTCTGTGAATAATGAGATCCGGATATCTACGAATCGGAGAGGTAAAGTGAACATAATCACTAAAGCCCAAGCCAAAGTGTCCTACATTGTGTGGCGAATACTTTGCCTGACTCATCGACCGAAGCGCCAACGTGTTCAATACAGTCGCCTCGGGCTTGCCTTGAAATTGTTGAAGTGCTTTTGTTATGCGTTTTTGCAAGTTTCCACCGGCTTGCATATCCACACCCTTATTGTGCAAGTAGGCCCGCAATACCTCGATGGCTTCGGCATCTGGCTCTTCGTGAATTCGATATAACGCGGGTATATCTTTTTCAGATAGAAACTTAGCAACAGCCACGTTTGCCATTAACATCATCTCTTCGATCAATCGGTGAGCAAAAAGGCGCTCTGACCGAATGATATCTACTGGCTGGCCGGTAGCGTCCACTTCGATGACTGTCTCAGGAACATCTAATTCTAAAGCTCCCTCTTTCATTCTCTTTGCTAATAAAATTTTGGCTAAGTCCCGTGCCGTTTTAATTTGTTCTTCCACGTGTTCCAAATTCTCAACGTGGCCTCCCTCAATAATTTCTTGCGCCTGGCCGTAAGTCACTCTCGTGAGTAAATCACTGCTTCATAAAATTTGGAGGACATCAATTGGCCTTGAAAATCTAAATGCATTTCAGCAACTAGGGACAAACGGTCTACATGTGGCTTTAGGGAACACATTTCGTTACTCAGCGCCTCAGGCAGCATGGGATTTACAAATCCAGGAAAATAAGTGCTCGTCCCCCGCAAGTAGGCTTCTTTATCAATGCTCGAGCCCGGTTTTACGTAGTGACTGACGTCGGCAATGGCAACATAAAGAGTGAAGCCCTTGTTCGTAGTTTCCACTAAAATTGCATCATCAAAATCCTTTGCGGTTTGCCCATCGATTGTGATGAGTGGTTTTTCACGGAGGTCCACTCTTCCTGCGCGATCTTCAGCTGTCACCTCATCAGGCAAATTTTTTGCATGCTCTAATGTATCAGCATTAAACTCCGCTGGGATGCCGTGAGTTGCTAGCGCCCGCATGTTGTCCGTCATTGGATCTTCATGATCCCCAAGAATTTGAACCACTTTACCGGTAAACCCTTTACGATCCCCCGGATAAGTCGAAATCGAAACTTGCACCCAATCTTTGTTATTTACATTGAACTCATTGAGCCCATTAACCCGTAGGTCCTCTCCCCACCCATAGGATTGATCGTACAACAAACCCTCTTCGGGATTGAGTTTGTACAATTGGCCAACGACGAGTTTGATATTTCGTTGCAATATCCCAACAATCTCACCACGAAATCGCTCACCACCAGGCTCAGGTCTGACAACAACTTCGACTCGATCATTCGTCATGACCGTTCCCATCTGTTTACGAGGAATGTAAACATCCGGTACTGCTGGGTTGTCTGGAATAAAAAATCCGAATCCGTCGGGGTGACGTTTTACAACCCCCGTTTGCCGGGGGTCAAAATAAACTGAAGGTTTGCTCATGCAATTCCTAAATTAGAAATAATAATTGTATCCAATGGTACCCATTATACCAGATAGACTTACAGACAAATCTCTGTCATTCAACTCAAGCTCGCGGCCATCGACACACTGACTGAGTCCTGTATCCGTATTGGATACGCAAGTTCCTGTGACTGAATCCACCATGTTTCTCGCAATGGGTAGGTATCTTACGTTACCTTCGATGGCCATGCAATGACTTGATCCGCCAAAGCAAAATTCAGCACCCAATCCAGCTAGGAAGCCCACGTTGTTTCCCGAGAAATCAACTTTTACTGAGCCTTCTTCAATCGAGCCGCTGCCAAATCCCCAACCCAATCCTGTCTGCAAGAAGAACTTAAAGTAGTTGTTTTCCAATGCCGTGAAGCGACTAATACCAAAAAGAGTAAAACCACTGAGGTCGTAATCATAATCTCCGGGAGTCCCCGAACCTGTCGTAGAAACAAAATAATAGGAAGGTCTAAAGATCATAGAAACGATACTGCCTGAAAATCGATAAGACCACGAACCTGAAATTTCAGTCATGCTTCCCAACTCAGAGGTCGTAGCGGCATTGTCGGATCGAGCCGCTTTGATTAAATTATCCATGTCTGTTTGGCCACTAGAGGCGAGCGACAACTGAGCCCCTAAAGACATTCCACCACCGGCTGCTGCTATCCCCACCACTGGAGTTAAAAATACTACTAACAATGAAAGTAAAATTTTGTTCATTGAATCACCCTCTTGATAAATTTATTTGACTTGATTATTGTCCCCAAACCACTTCGAATCTTCAACAATTATAAAGGTTTATTCTGATAGTTCCATGCTGAGCCCCCTATTAGTCGGGTTGTCAGTGGCCCGACTTTCGACTAACCTTATCCTTTATGGGATGGATAAACACACTTCACGCGCTTGTCGAACCGCCAATTGACTTATTTTATAAGGTATTGCCTTCAAAACGACCTACGCAATATCAAATTCAACGGACACAAATTATTGCCCATCGAGGTGATCATTTAAATTACACAGAAAACAGTTTGCAGGCTCTGGACTCTTGCGTGAAACACGGGATATTTGGAGTCGAAATTGATATTCAATGGACAAAGGACCTTGTGCCGATCATTTTTCATGATCCTTCCACAAAAAGAGTCTTTCCGCAAAATGCTGATGTGTACCTTAAAGACTTAAATTATTCGGAAATCTCACTTCTGTTTCCGTCAATTCCTACTTTAGATGAGGTTGTGGCTAAATTTGCTAATCGGCTACATTTAATGTTCGAAATTAAACCTCAAGACTGGATGGACGACAGTCAAAAACAAACCGCTAAATCAATTTTGCAAGAAAAACTTTCTCCCATGACTGTGGGCAAAAATTTTCATTTTTTATTTTTTCGAGAAGCGGAATGTTCTTTATTAATACCGGAGTTCATTCAACACTCGTTTCTTATTGCTGAACTCAATATGTATGCTCAACTCAATCGAGTTGTTGAGCGAGACATGAAGGGACTCTGCTGTCACTATGCTCTTGTTACCCCCAAATTGCGTAAACAGGTTTATCTCCAGAAAAAACAACTCGGAGTTGGGTATCCGGGCAGCAAAAATGCCTACTATCGTGAATGTCGACTCGGGACAGATTTTGTTTTTACAAATGATGCACTTCAACTACAATCTATTAAAAATGAAACATTGAAACAATTATGAACCAAAATTATTCAATTATATTTTTTGATGGCGTCTGCAATTTATGTAATGGCACTGTCGACTTATTAATTTCCATCGATCATCGACGAGTATTTCGGTACAGCCCCCTTCAAGGTGAAGAGGTCAAAAAATATAATTTAGATATCGACCCCAATGATTTGGATACTTTTTATCTGCTCGACGAGGGTATTATTTATAAAAAAGCCCAAGCTTGGAAAATTATATTAAAACGACTGGGCGGGATTTGGCTCGTCCCCTTTTTATTATTCAGCCTTGTCCCGAACTCCATCGCCAATTTTGCATACGATCATGTGGCCAAAAATCGTTATCGTTTTTTTGGCAAACGGGACACCTGCCGTCTCCCTACTCCGGAGGAGCGAAATCTGTTTCTAGATTAAACAATACCTGCCTTCTTGAGATTCGAGGTGGTGAAAATCATTTTTAATGGGCTGAAATCCATTTAAATTACCCAAACAACCTTGACCAAAACGTTGAGTCGCTGCATAAAAGAGCAGCAATTCAATTCGCATGGGGGGTTTATGGCCACAACTAAAAAGTACACTAACGTTCCAGAACTGAGTTTGAAGACCTACATCAACGGGTCCGACGAAGAGCGCGCAGATTTGTGCAAACAGCTTTGGGATGGATTCAAGTATTTTGGATTTATTATTTTAAAGGATCACCCTATTTCAACAGATTTACTCGACAAATCCTATGCCATGAGCAAAACCTTTTTTGACTTACCGGAAGAGGTTAAGCGAAAGTACACCGGAGTAGGAGGCGGGCAGCGAGGCTACACTCCATTTGGTACTGAAAACGCAAAGGGCAATGCCCATCCAGACCTAAAAGAATTTTGGCATATCGGTCGAGATTTAGAGCCCGACAATGAAAATTACAGCCGAATTCCGAAAAATTTATGGCCTGAAGAAGTTCAAGAATTTCAAAAAACATTCCAGTCTCTATTTAAAGCTTTAGATGACACCGGAAAGGTTATGCTTGAGGCACTCACTCCAAGTTTAGATGTTGCTAAAGATTACTTTACAAAAATGACCCAAGATGGAGATACAAAACTTCGACTCTTGCATTACCCACCCATACCCGAAAACGCTGATCCCAACTGTGTTAGAGCTGCCGCCCATGAAGATATTAATTTAATCACGGTGTTGGTAGCGGCTACACAAACAGGGCTTGAGTTATTGGATCGTGATGGAAAATGGCTCCCTGTAGAAACGGATGCGAACAATTTAATTGTCGACGCCGGAGATATGCTGGCTCGAATTACCAACGACATCATTCCGGCGACGACACATCGAGTTGTGAATCCTGCCGGTGAAAATGTCAGTCGCTATTCTATGCCGTTCTTTATTCACCCGCACCCAGATGCGGTTTTAAAATGTATCCCCTCCTGCATTGGTGAAGGCGCAAAATACCCTGAGATCACCGCCCACGATTGCCTTATGCAACGCCTGAGAGAAATTGGTCTGATGTAAATTGACCGAATCCCATTTGCCCCCTAGGCTTTTCTTAGGGGGTAACTTATGAGATTTATTTTAGCCATTCTGGCCGTGTTTTTTTTGGTTCAATGTGGGCAAAAAGATACTGAGCGCACAAAATTCAATAAAGTCACAAAGCAAAAACCAAGAACTCCCTGTGCTGGCCTGTGTAAGCCTGACCCGGGCGATCAATTTGTATTAACACTGGATTCACGATCAAAAAAAGTCGATAAAAACAACTCGATTCTCCAGTACCGGTTTTTGTCTTCTGACCCCCAACAACTAAAGGACACCGACCTCTATTATCAATTCGAAGTTTACCCGTTGAGTTACCAACAATGGAGTCGAGTGAATGGGCCTTGCAAAAAACGACCCTGTGGCAAATCTGACCACTACATTTTCTACTATACTCTAGTTAAAAAAACAGGGCCTAATGAATATCAGTGGCAGTCGTCGCAGTCCCTATCAGGAACACTCAGTCAAACTGGAATTGCCTACGTTTTAGTGGACCTCGGAAATATGGCCACAGTGGCGTATAACGAAATAGAAGTTCAAACCGACCTTCACTTCGATAAAAAAGTCATTGGGGATATGAAGTTGCCGGCGGGCTCAGCGACACTCAAGTACCGCTGGCACGATTGGATTCCATCTGAAGTTAAAAAACATCTGAGACCCTAAGAAGCTTAAGATCGTTAACTTTGTAAACGCTGTAAGGCTTCTCGCAGACCAGTAATTCTTGAGGTAAACGTTTCCATTTGCTTCTTACCCTCATAGACCACGTCTTCGGGAGCATTTTTAAGAAAGTTCTCATTTGAGAGCCTTTTGCCTAAAGAAATTTGCTCCTTTTCAATCTTCTCAATGTTTTTTTGTAAGCGTTTAATCTCTTCTTCGATATTAACGACGCCAGCAAGCGGGACAATCACATCTACACTGGACTCCTCCATTCGAACCGGAGTCACGGCACATTTTGACAGAGACTCTGGTTTCGCCACCAGCAACTCACCTATACCGGCAAGAGCTTCTATAGATGCTTTGTTTTCTCCCAATATTTTTTGAGCACGGTCATCTTTAGGATTCAATATGACCTTTAATTTTTCTGAGGGCTTAATTCTGTTTTCACCGCGAATGTTTCTCACTGCCGTGATCACTTCTCGGACCAAATCCAAATCAAAGGCCACTTCAGTCGAGCCCAGGGATAAAAACTCTTTATCATTTCTAAGCGTTGGATAATTGTCGATGACTGCCGCTTCAGATTTAATAGGGAGCTTCTGATAAAGCACTTCTGAAATAAACGGTGTAAAAGGATGCAGTAATCTCATGAGACGGTTCAAAACTTGCGCCAATACCAGTTGTGTTGCTTTTTTCTCATCAGCATTATCGCCGTACAATACTGCTTTTGAAAATTCTAAATACCAATCACAAAACTCATGCCAGGCAAAACTATAAATAGATTGTGCCGCTTCCGAAAATTTATATTGCTTCAACGAGTTGTCCACTTCTTCTTCACACAATGCCAACTTACTAATTATCCACTGATCGGCGTAAGTCATATCAGACTTATTAGGCAACGCCTTTTCACCTTCAGCTGGGACTTCGAAATCCTTTAAGTTTTGTAGTGCAAAGCGGGCAGCATTCCAAAGTTTGTTCATAAAGTTTCGGTGGCCTTCAAGCCGCTGCATCGAGAACTTAATATCTCTCCCTGCACCGATCTGTGATAAAAGAGTAAAGCGCAGTGCATCCGCACCCCACTCTTCGATCAACTCCACAGGATCCATGGCATTGCCCAAGGATTTTGAAAGCTTTCTTCCTTGGGAGTCTCGTACAAGTCCGTGAATATAGACCGTTCTAAACGGGACGTCCTCCATAAACTCCAGTCCCATCATCATCATTCTAGCGACCCAAAAGAAAATAATATCTTGGCCGGTCACCAAAACATTGGTGGGATAAAATGTTTTTAAAGCTTCGGTTTCTTCAGGCCACCCCAAAGTAGAAAAGGGCCATAGTGCTGAAGAAAACCACGTGTCGAGGACATCTTCTTCTTGTTTTACATTTGCCGATTTACATTTTTCACAGGCATTCACTTCAGTTTCTGAAACCGTAATGTGTCCACAGTCCTCACAATTCCATGCCGGAATTCGATGTCCCCACCACAGTTGACGAGAAATACACCAATCCTGAATGTTGTTCATCCAATGCAGATAGGTTTTAGTCCACTTTTCCGGTTCAAAAACTGTGGTACCGCTTTCAACAGTTCTTTTTGCCGGGATTGCAATATCTTTCATGCTCACAAACCACTGATCCGACAGATAGGGTTCAACAACACAGTTGGTTCGTGAGCAGTGTCCGACGCTGAGTTCATGCGGCTCAATTTTCTCCATTAAACCCAGTTGCTCAAGGTCTTCAACAACCTGTTTTCGAGCCATAGTGGTAGACAAACCACGGTATTTTTCAGGCACTTTATCGTTTAAAGTTCCATCCACATTTAGAATGTTGATAAATTCTAAATCGTGGCGTTTACCAATTTCATAATCATTAAAATCATGAGCGGGAGTGATTTTTACTACACCTGACCCAAACTCCTTATCAACGTAATCGTCGGCAATAACTTTTATGAGTCTGCCCGTGAGAGGAAGCTCTATTTCTTTACCTATAATTTCTTTGTATCGACTGTCATCAGGGTGAACGCAGACGGCGGTATCGCCCAACATAGTTTCGGGTCGGGTCGTGGCCACGACAACAAATTCGTTAGTGCCTTTTATCGGATACTTCATATGCCACAAGTGTCCGCTCGCCGGTTTATGCTCTACCTCTAGGTCTGAAAGTGCCGATTGCAATGCCGGCGACCAATTAATCAGCCGGGTTCCTTTGTAAATATACCCTTTGTCATATAGTTGAACAAAAACCCGCCGAACAGCACGGGAGACACCTGGGTCTAAAGTAAATACCTGGCGGTCCCAATCACATGAATCTCCAAGGCGGGTCATTTGATCCACAATGCGATCACCATAGGTGTTTTTCCATTCCCAAACTTTTTCAACAAATGCTTCACGCCCTATTTGATGCCTGGTTTTTCCTTCTTCTTTTTTTAATGCTTTTTCAACAACACTTTGAGTAGCGATTCCGGCGTGATCCGTTCCTGGCAACCAACAAGTATTAAACCCGCTCATACGCTTCCATCGAACGAGAACATCTTGGATCGTGTGATCTAACGCGTGACCCATGTGCAATTGGCCTGTGACATTCGGTGGGGGTAAAATCACACAATAGGGTGGTTTTGTAGAAACATCTTCAGATTTAAAATATCCCTTTTCGACCCACCAATTGTACGTGGATTTTTCAACTTCTTGAGGGTTATAACGATCCGAAATTTCAGTGGTATTAGACATACTTACGATCCTTTATTGACTGGCCGCTACCTTAATACATTTGAATTTTTTAGACAACCTTAGGTCTTGAGTTGTGCACCGATTACCGACTGGATTTGTGTAAAAAAAGTGTGTGTTTTCAATAGCTTATGCCTTGCCTACTTCTCGCCCAGTCTTTCCTTCGAGTACTCCTCAATATGGCCCCATCCCCCCTCGACGACGTACAGATTGACTAGCCCCAGCGAATTCAAATTATGAAAGCACTTATTGGCAACCTTTTCTTTTACATGGATCAATACAACTGGGTGGGCCTTGTCGATCATCCATTCTTCAAGTTTTTTTTGTAGTTCATCGGGTGAACAACTTTTTGAGTAGGAAATAAATTTTTGCACCAGCTCATTTTCATGTTCGAATTCACACGATAAGTTAACTAAAATAAACCCCACTTGATTATTTATGAGGTTGTGCAGCTGAAAACCATTGATAAACTGCACACCTTTTTTTTGATCAAAAAAGCCCATCAATTTTCACCATTGTTACGAACCAGCGACGGCTCTGGCAAACTGTGGTAGTTTTTTGCAACTAAAATCAAACTGATAAAAACTAGGCCGGCTCCAGCTATAAATGGCGCACTCATCGAAATGTCTCTGTAATATAAACTCCCGAGCGATGGCCCCAGAATTCGTCCCATAGCGGCTAACGATTGAGTCACCCCCAGCACGCTCCCCTGTTCTTCTTTATCGCTAAGTACACTTATACTCCCGGTCATCGATGGATTCGACAAACCAATCGCAACACCCAATAGCGTTACAAAAATGCCAAGTACGGGGATCGAAGGGCTCATTGCCACCCCAAGAAGTGAAGCCCCGTAAAGTGAAAGCGAATAAACCAAAAGCTTCCTCTCCCCCCAAAGCGGCAGAAACTTTCTCACAAGGAAACCTTGGGTAAAAACCATTATAACGCCCATATAAGCAAATCCATAGCTGGCACTTGCGAGTCCCCAGTCAAACTTATCTTTAACAAAAAGAAACATCGAAACTTCCATATGCCCCATGGCAATCATACAGAGTAAATAAATCCACATAGGCGTCTTCATTGCCCGGACGAATAAATACTCTTTAATGAGGAAAAGTTTTTGCAAAGCCGACATTCGAAATTGGTCCTCATCCTTCGATAAATCACGACTTTCTTTCAATGCAAAAACCGCAAAGATAAAATTAAGAAAGCAAATCGCACCCGCAACAACAGCGCCAAAACTTTGTCCAAATGGCGGAGCATCTCCCATCGACATCCCCAGATCCCCAAAAAAACCACCAATGAAAGGCCCGAAGACAAAGCCAAGACCGATGGCCGCGCCAACCAGGCCCATGGATTGGGATCGCTTTTCAGGAGGAGAAATATCTGCAACATAAGCCATTGCTGCGGAAATATTCGCACCGAAAATACCTGCAAATATCCGCGCGGCGAACAAACCCCAATAAGTGGAAGCAAAAGCAAACCCCACATGGGAAAGACTAGCTCCAAGTAAACTCATTAAAATGATGGGTCTACGCCCATACTTATCGCTCAACGATCCCCACATGGGTGCGAAAATAAATTGCATCAATGAATATACGGCCATCAATAGACCCACCTGCAGTTCATCGGCTTGAAAGTTTCGCGCCAAATAAGCATGCAGTGGAATCACCACACCAAATCCTACAAGATCGACAAATACTGTGATAAAAATAATTAGCATTGAACGTTTTCGATTCATGTGTTTCCAATGGAGTTATTCGTTGGCAAATGATAGGGTGAGGCAGAGCAACAAACAACCTATGATTATTAAACAGACACTTTTTTTAACAATTTTACTCTCTTTTTTTTGTGATCTCGCTGCGGAGGCCCAGGTCCTTCGCTTTCGGCCTGGCCGGTTGAGATTCGACACCCAGTTGCAGTACTACAATTCGAAAGCCAATTTTGATTTCCCAGGTGGCAGCTATACAGATTTAGGCACTGGCAAACGCTATCAACTGACCCGATCTCACTCTAATTTAATATATGATTTTTCAAAAAATTGGTCCTCTGCAATTGGTCTCACCGGCGGTATGGCAATGAGTACCGACAATGTCGATACTCGAACCAGTTCTCGATTGCACCGTATAGAATGGAGAACACGATACCTTGCCTACAGTAAATATTTTCAATTGATTCCAGAGTTAAACCTCTCTGGCTCTCTCTTTAGTATTTCCAATGATGTGGACGAGGTGTTTGTGGATGACGACCTCAATCGAATTGAAATAGGAAGCTGGTTTCAAAAAAGCCTTTGGGGATTTTATAACTATCTGTACTTAGGGTATCAATCCAGAAACAAGGATTTTTCTGATCTAGGCCAATTTAAATTAGGAAGTTTTTATCGGTTCAATAAATATTATTTTGGATTGGAGTTCAACGGCTTTAACTCCATGACCGATGATAAATATGTCGATGCCCGCTTAAATCGAACAACCATCACCGACCGGGTGAACGCGGGAAGCCTTTTGCACTACGCGGTCAATCCTAGTGTCCTCAATGCAAAGGCATGGGCTGGATTAAAGGCCTCTCAGAATTACATGTTTAAAATTGGAATGGAGCAAGCCATCAATGGTGAGAGCTATGCGAGCGGCAATACAATTTGGTTTCAAATGGAAATTCGCTCTCTCTACCAGTCAGCCCTTCCTCCAACACATAGTGAAGAGCAGGAAACCTTGAAAAAGGAATTTGTGCCATCAACGTCCGGTGAGGATGAAAAAATTGAAGAGCTTTTTCTTGGTGAAGAAGTGGAGATTCAGTTGGAAAAAAATCGCCGAGGAACCGACGATGACCTCCAGTTCGATGATTAAAAAAAAGCCGCCCATTGTGGAGCGGCTTTAAAATTTTTTGATAAAATCATTTATACGTCGGCTGACTTCGAATGAGCTGATTCATTGATGAGTCGGTTGATGCTCGAACGCAATTGCTCTTCATCTACTTCTCCAGTGGCAGCAGAAATAGGGGCTTCAGTTCGACCTTGAGCCCTAGCTTTTGCCTCTTGTGCGGAGCTTTCTTCGATAAAGTCTGCCCGAAT
This sequence comes from Bdellovibrionales bacterium, assembly GCA_041391465.1. Taxonomy (GTDB): domain Bacteria; phylum Bdellovibrionota; class Bdellovibrionia; order Bdellovibrionales; family UBA1609; genus UBA1609. Next base: position 51,692 of record JAWKNX010000016.1, on the reverse strand, counting down.
CTGTGGACTTGGCATAATTTCTTGCCCTTGATCCAACATAGTAACGTGAGAGCTGATAAGCGCTCGCATATTGTTTTCAAATTGCAATCGAACCCGTTTTAAATCTGCAATTTCTTGATAAATCTTTTTTCAAAGAGTCTCGAGCGTCCGAAACGATGAGGTCTGCTTGTTGTTTTGCATCGCCGATAATAAGTTTTGATTCTCTTTCTGAATCCTTCTGCATCTTCTCAGACATCCGAGTTGCTGTCGTGATCGTATGCTTTAGAAGCTCATCTCGTTCGCGGAACTCATTAATCTGCAATTCCTTCTCTCGTAAATTTTCTTTGAGAGTATTTCTTTCGCGAATAAGTCCTTCCATCTCTGTCGAGACATTCCGCAGAAAATCCATCACTTCTTCAGGGTCAAAGCCCATCATCTTTCGACCAAATGATTTATGCGCAATATCTATTGGAGCTATTTTCATGATTACCCCTATTCTATTCCTTTAGAATTATTCCCTGATATTTGACACACTTATTGAATTACCAGGTTACCTGGGTGTCAAATTCTACTTATTCTACACACTGTTTTACACTTTAGTACAGGATGTCAGAGCAAGAAGAACTCCCGCCTAGACCTTTGTCGAGAGCAAAATGTTACGTTCGCCCTAATTCTTTATCGCGAAGAACAGCCTTTTCAAAGCTGACACGAAGCGCCCGCTCCATCTCTAATTCACGCATACTGTTGAGCCCGGCATGCGTCACTCCTTTTTTAGAAACCACTTTTCGTTGCAACTCCTCGATAGTGGTTTGCTCCTGTGACTTTGCCAATTCGGAAGCTCCTAAAAACGTTTGGACAACCATTTTACGAGCATCCACGGCGGAAAAACCATGTTCTTCAAGCCACTCTTGCCAATAGATCATAATTTCAAAGACAAAACCCACACCACTTCCACAGCCCACGGTCAGGGCTTGAAAAGGGTCATCCTCATCCGCAAATATGACCTCTCCCAATGGACTTAAAAAATGTTCCAAGTCAGAACTTAGATATTCAGCGGCCTCGCTCATACAATAGCCAATAAGGCCCTTACCCAGATTTACAGGCGTATTCGGCATCAATCGAATAATTTTATTAACATCTAAAAGCCATTTTTTTAGATTCACCAGAGGAATACCTGCGGCTAAACTAATGACAATTTTGTCATCTGAAAAGCTCTTGGCAATGGGTTCAATGACTTCATATAAATCCTGAGGCTTGACCGCCAAAATAATTACATCACAAATATCGACGACTTCTTCATTATTTTTTAGTGTTCGTATTCCGTATTTGGATTCCAGGTAGTCCAATTTTCGTTTGGTTTTTGCCGTTGCACAAATACGTTGCGGATCCATTCCACCAGCCAATAACCCTCGAATAATAGCTTGGCCCATGTTGCCGGCGCCGATAAATCCGATTTTTGCTTTGTTGAAAAAATTGTGATGAGACATCCGATTATCTTATTCAATGGCTCCCAGGGAGTCACTATTAATTTCTTGGGCCCATTAATTCACTACCTACCCTCACCATTGTGGCTCCTTCTTCGATGGCAACTTCAAAATCGGAGCTTGTTCCCATTGACAGATTTATAAATTGATCCGGGTGCCGAGTCGATGAACTTAATTCTGTAAGCATCTTTCGCATTGCTCGAAAATATATTCTATTATCTTCTCCATCATCAACCAGAGGGGGCATGGCCATTAATCCCGCGACGACAACAGAGTTTAAATTCTCACTTTCAAGCAATACAGATTCTAGCTCATCGCGATCAAAACCACTTTTCGAATCTTCTTCAGCAACGTTCACCTGCAATAAAACTTTTTGAACTTTCTTTTGCTTTTCAGCTTCATCATTCACCGCAATTAAATGTTCAAGTCGATCTATGCTGTGAATGTATTCCACATTTCCCACAAGTTTTTTAATTTTTTTGGATTGAAGAGAGCCGATAAAATGCCAGACAATTTTCTCCTGAATAAATTGACTCTTCTTTTCTTGTAATTCTTGTAAGTAGTTTTCTCCAAAGCTTCTTTGGCCCAAAGCATACAGTTCTTTAATTTTGCCTACTGACTGCAATTTGCTGACAGCAATAAGCTCCACCGATTGCTTCCACGGAGAACGCTCAACGGCATTTTTAATTTTTTTTTGAATATTGATTAAATTATTTTCGAGAGACATCCCAACCCTTTTCAAGAAACACACTTTCAATTTTTTCAATGGGTAAGCCAACAACATTATTAAATGAACCAATATATTTCTCTACGAATTTTCCCGCCGCACCTTGAATTCCATAGGCTCCAGCTTTGTCCATTGGCTCGCCAGTATCCACATATTGCTCAATCTCATTTTGAGACAGCTCTTTAAAGCGAATGTCGGTACAATCTGTCAGCGTGATCAACTCCTGCGTCGAGCCATTATAAAGTGCTACACCAGTAAAAACTTGGTGTTTTTCCCCCGACATTTGTCGCAAAAAATCGATCGCCTGTTGTCGATTTTTTGGCTTTCCCAGAGCCCTATTATTAAAGACGACCAAAGTGTCGGCAGTTATTACTATTTTATCTTTTAATTTCAACGGTTTACGAGACTCGAGATAGGCGTCCATCTTTTGTCGGGCCAGGTCCTGTAAAGCGTCCTCCCAACTCAGGTTTTCCTTAACGATTTCCGATACTTTTACTGTATCCACAGTCACTTTATAACCGCACTGTTCTAGGATGAGGCGGCGACGCGGGGATTGGGATGCAAGAACAATTTCATACATGAATTTGTTTAAACCACAGTTGAGGAATGAATGTTAGGAATTGATGGAGATCTTTGGCAGCTCATCTTACTTTTTTCTGCATTAGGATTTGCTGCATTTAGCGCGTACTTGTTTGCCCAGAGCGTCGTCGGAAATAACTCTGACGCCGACCAACTGGCTTGGGCATCTGGAGATGAGCCTGCTAAATCAAAATCCGGTTTCATTAATTTTTCCCGCCCGCTCATTCATAACTTTGCCCTTCAACACACGAAGCGAATCAAAAGCGCCAAGTATCGTCAAAACATTAAGCGTAAAATTCTTACCGCAGGCCTTTCAAAAGAGCTGAATGTCGATGAATTCATCGGCCTCCAAATATTTTGGGGGCTGCAGGCACCTCTGGCTTTGTTCATTTTAGACTTCGCCTTGCAATTGGATATTGGATTATTTTTTATTGGAATTGGGGCTGCATTTGGCGCCTACTTCCCCCATTTGTATTGCGATACCAACAAAAACCAGCGGTATATCTCCGTAGTGTCGGACCTTCCTTTCTATGTAGACTTACTGGCGCTATCGACAAGAGCCGGAATGGATTTCATAAACGCCATTCAAAGAATCGTAGAAAAATCGGAAGGTGGAGTTCTCAATGAGGAGCTTTCAGTTATGCTGAAAGACATTAAATTGGGAAGCTCACGAGCTGATGCGCTTCGTGCCTTTGCCGATCGACTGGATATTCCAGAAGTCACCAGTTTTGTCAGCGTCATTGTTGATTCTGATGATACGGGTGCCAATATTTTTGAAGTTTTACAAGAGCAGTCAGCTCAAATGCGAATGGAGCGATTTGCCCGCGCTGAAAAAGCCGGTGCAAAAGCGTCGCAATTGATGTTGATACCCATGATGATTTTTATTTTACCGGCAGTATTTATCGTGGTGTTTGTGCCAGCGATAATTCAAATGCTGGCCGGAGGGTGATATGAGTAAGTTACAGCTAAAAAATATCACAAAAAATACTGTTCTCGCTACGGACGTGAGCATTGCTGAATCTTTTATTGAAAGAGGCATTGGACTGTTGGGCAAAAAAACGCTGCCTGCACATCAAGCCCTGTGGATTAAAAACTGCTATGACATCCACACATTTTTTATGCGTTTTCCCATCGATGTGGTTTTTTTGGATGAACAATTAAAAGTCGCTGACATTCGTAGAAACATGAAACCTTGGCGCCTAGCGATTAAGCCCGGTGCCAATTCTGTAATTGAGTTTCTAGGTGGAACTATCACAGAAAGTAAAATGGACATAGGAGATCAACTCAATGTGGGTGCTTAGGATTTTAACTGGCCCGCAAGCGGGTAAAACAATTCCACTGAAAGAAGGAACCAACATCATTGGTCGCGCTCCCCATTGTACCGCAAAAATTTTGAGTTCTAGTATTTCTAAGGAACACGCCAAAATAGATTTACTCAATGGTAAAATTATACTTTCGGATATGAACTCTAGAAATGGCACTTTTGTAGATGGCGTCAAGATCAGCTCACAAAAAATTGAAGTTAAACAAAAATTTGCTCTGCATGACATCATCATGGACATCGTAAAAAAACAAGCTCCTGCCCAACAATTCGTACCACCAAAGCATAGTCACTACCCGCAACAAAATAATGCAGCTCTAAACTACCAGCCGGCAATTCATCATCAGCTGGAGCAACCCGACTTTATCAACAGTCCGCAGATGCTAAATAGGCACCACAACGAAGTTGGACCCGATCAGGTTGTGAAGGTTAAATTAAACGTTGAAGGCGTGGGTCATTTTTTTAAAAACTACATTGATCGCGTTGTCTTACCGGGAGTTTATGCCTTAGCGGAACGCATAGAGTTTAAAACTTTGATGGCTCTGTTTGTTGGAAGCTTTATTGTTTTTGTTACGCTTTTCTCATCGATTCCGCTTATGCGAATTTTAACGGATTCCATCGAACAAGAAAGTATGGAAAGGGCACAAACCATTGCGAAAACCTTAGCTGAGATTAACAAGCAGTCGGTCGCTTCAGGAAACACTTCTGCATTGACAATACAGTTTGCGCGAAACGAAATCGGCGTCAAAGAAGCTTATATTGTTGATGCTATCGACAAACTCAGCGTCCTGGCTCCCGCGAGCAAAGCCGGTCAATATGCAAATGTTGCGTTTGCCCTGAAAATTATCACGCGTGGACTCAGTGACGGAGTCAAGAAGGTGGACGATGACACCGTCGTGGCCGTTGTTGGAATACCTGTTTACAACCCGTCTACGGGTTCTAATCAAAATCAAGCCTATTCTATTGTCGTCTACAACATGGGACAACTCGCGGTTTCTGGAAGTAAAACGATCAGCCTCCTCGTGCAGACGCTTTTTATTGCTTTAATTGTTGGTTCTATTTTATTTTTCTTTATGTACAGGGTGATTGTTCATCCTATTCGAGATATCAATAAGCAACTTGATAAAGCCCTGAACAACAACACAGCAAATGTGTCGAGTGCTTATGATTTTCCTGACCTACAGAGCTTAATTTCAAATATCAATAGTAGTTTGAGTCGTATTTCATCGGGCGGCTCTCATGATAGAAATGTTCCCATTGCCATTGATCGCTCGAGAGAAATGGAGAATTTAGTCCTACTCATAGGCTTTCCGGCGATTGGGATTCGCCTTCCCGATCTAGTCATCGAGGCCATTAACCCAGCTTTTGAGGAAAAAACCAACCATGCCGCCGGCGACCTACTGCATGGTGGGCTCGATAACATTATGGACCAGGCATTGCGATTGAGTATTCAAGACCTGCTTGAAAAGGTCCAAAGTGTGCCGGACGAAATTGCAGTCAACCAACTGGAAATCAGTGGTGATGCCTACGAGGTCTCTGCTCAATCTGTATTTGGCCTAGATAGTATTGCTTACGTTATTATTAGCCTATTACCACCTTTGGAAGGGGGCGAGTAACTTATGAATTTACCTGCGCCACAAAACCAAAGTTCTCCAACTTTTCGTTTGGTCATAGAGTCCGGACCAGACAAAGGGGGGAAATTTAAGTTGCTTGGGTCGCAAGTAACCATTGGGCGCAGTCGTACTTGTGACATCCGACTTAAAGACCCGAAAGTCAGTCGTGTGCACGCTATTATTGAGTTTACACCTGAGGGTATATTTATCTTAGAGCACTCGAAATCAAATCGTATGATCGTCAATGGTGTCGCTACAAAGCGTGGACTTATTAGAGCCGGTTCAAAAATTAAAATTGCCAACAACACAATGATATTTATGGTAGATGATCCCGATGCGAAATCTCTCCAACAGAACGAGGGAGCTGTACCAGGTCTCTATGATGCCTCCGTCTATGGCCAACCGAGTAAATCTTCAAAGACGCGCCCTCGCACTGGAATAAACCCCGCTCGGATAGTAATTGTAGGTCTCGTAATTCTATTTTTGTTTTTACAGCTAGGTGAAGACAACGTTAAAAACAAAAGAAGATGTCGAGCTGTTAACGCAAGCTAAGGTCGAGGCAGAGAGTAGAAAGAAAAACGAAGGCTCGAGAAGCGTTTGAAAATAAAGTCAAAACGCTAAAATCACGAAGCTATCGAAGCAATAATCTGAGGTTCAAGCAAGGTTTTTCGCGACTATAAAAAAACGCCCTTACAATAGAGCAAGAGAGATAAGCCCAAGCCTGCCTTCATTGGATCCTTAGTCACAAGCTCTTGTGAGCGCTACCGAGTACTGGCAAAACCGTAAGTTTGATGAGCTGTCCAATATAAGATGGTTCTCGGCAGGCAATATAAAGAAAAAATCTTGGGCCCAATGTGTAAAGGAGTTTGAAAAATATACTGTATATGATTCAAGACGAGAATAATCTCACCTACAAAGAGGCCGATAGTAATAAACGCACCTGCGAATGCTTGGAGGGACAACTATGAAGAGTCAATTAGTTGTAACCCTGCACGGCAATGAAATTCAATCTGAATTGGTTCCGACAAGAATATTTAGCCGGTCGTGGTAAAACCTGTGACATAGTCCTTAAAGGGCAAAAGGGTATCTCGCGTCAGCATATTAAATCTTCTTCACAACGGTGCCTGCTAACTGGACCGTTCAAATCATTTCTGGCACGGTGCTTTGATTTATGCCGGAGAAAGTTGCGAACAAATTGAACGGACGGCGAAGTTATATTTGCAGCTCCTCCCCTTTGAATTTCATCATTGCGGAAGGCTCCAACCCCATTTACTCAATTCGCAGGTCCTCGTTGATAAGAACTTCAGAAGCTATGATCCCAAAACCATTGACGAAATAGATTCTGATCCTGGTGGATATCGCCACAAAAAGTAAAAACCTCGCGATATAACACCCACAGGTATTTCTAAGACGTCGAAAGACCAGTCTTTTAAAGGCAATTTGGAATCCAACACTGACCCTGGGGCCAGTCACTTGGAGGTCTATCTCGAAGTACATTATTATCCAGATCAACGCAAAGAGGTTGACTGAAGGGAACCTTTGGATCGCAGGGCGTGACCCCAACTGTAGATATTTCTCCGGTATGACCATGTGAGCCGACAGCATTTTGAAATTCTCAAACAGACCAAGGTTTCTTTGTCACTGATTTAGGTAGTGCCAATGGTACCTATGTAAAACAAAAACAACAAATTGAAACCAAAAGTACTCACCTCATTCAAAGTGGTAGTATTTCGTCAAAAACTTAAAATCAATTTCCGTATTGTTCGACCAGCAGTTTAAATCAAACTTAAAAGAGAGATTAACGATAAAGTCTTCTCGTACGTCGTAACGCAGCCTAAAGTATTCCAACAATTAATCCAATGATTGCACAAATACGACTTCACCAACATCAAAATCAATATGCCAATCATGTATGATGGGCCGGCTGTCGAACGAATTGAAAGCGACAGTTTCATGTTGATGCGACCACAGCCGCGGAATGGGAAGCAAAAGTTTCGTGCCATGATTTTAATCATATAGCCGGGGCTAATGGTGCGTTTTTATTGATGGGAGATTCCTCCACCAGAAGAGGGTACCACAACGGCAACCTCTGAAATTAAATCGACTTGAGCCCCGCGAAGAGGAGCAAAAATTAAAAAATATAGATTACAATTTAGTACAACAGCTGATTCGAGAAAAAATATGCATTATGCCTGGCAAAATTGACGAAATTCATGGTATTGCAACCCCATAAGAGCTCAAATAAACTCTTGAAAACCTGCCAACCGGTTTGGAGTTAGAGCGGGAGCTAAAGGCCAAGAAGCAACTTGAAAAAGCACGAAAAAAGAATTTGGCAAAGGTAAATAAAATAATTCTTGAATGCAGGAATCAACTGCAAGGCTTCGAAACCATCGAACAGTTAGATATTTGCCTACAGCTGGCTTACGAAATTGATCCCGCAATCCTGAATATGCCGCTTAGAATTTACATTACAACAGAAAACAGAAGCCAAAGAAGCCTCAGAAAAATCTGCGGCTTTACCGTGCCCAACAAATTCTGACTCGGAAATGCTAAATTTAATACCGCCAACAAATATATGAGCTCAAAAAGTTGAAAGCTGCAATGAATGCCCTGCAAGCCTATTTATGTTCCTACCCCTTGATCCTGACGGTAATAAACAAATAGCGCGCCGAATGCTTGCCTCGGCAAAACAAGAGTTTGATCAAATTATCTCTGAAGAGCTTAACAAGTGTCGACAACTCGACCAGGCTAAATATAAATAGAGCCAATGATTCTTGCAACAAAGTACTCTTGAACAAGACAAAGACAATCAAGCTGCCAAAGTAACCCAATCAAAAGATGCTCACCCAACTATCAAGAAATGAAAGAGCTCTATGAAACGCTTCGATCGAAGAAAATTTGGCAATATCGAAGCCGCAAATGAACTTTGGGAAAAATATTGGCAGAAGACTTTCCTGATGGAACCGCATTTTATGATCGAGCCGTGTAAAAAAACAAAGTATGGGTTATAACAATGGCTAATGTTATCTTACAGTGGTAAGTTATTCCGGCCCCACCCCCGAAGTCCATGTGGATGACAATGGGGACCTAATTATCGTCGCAACTCCATGGGGGACTCGAAGTTCTGCGGAAAAGGCCATCGAAGAAATCTCATCCTTTTTTCTTGCAGCCAAGGACGACCAGGAGATCACTAGCCCGTTTGACATATTGACCTGCCTTTCTGTTCCAGAGAATCATCTGAGAACTTCGGTATTGTTTGCCAATCAAGCAATTTACAAAGAAGAGAATCTCGCCGAATACACAACCGGCACAGAGCTGTTTGTTTGCGCGAAACAGGATGACTTTTTCTTTTGGTCACAAGTGGGCAATCCCAGCATCATTTTGAAGAGAAAAGGTCGACCACTGATCGCTTTAGGTGGGACTTCTGACTTAAGCTTAGATTATTCCTTTGAACAAAACCTGAGCCCCCTGCCCTCTGAACTGCTGGGGATTGAGCCCACATTGAATGTCAGGTACCACAACCTGATTATTCACCCAGAGGATCGCATTTTGCTTTTGAGCCACAGCAGCTTGGAGCAACCTGTTCTGCTCCTCGACAACCCCACAATTGATGAGGTCAGCCGAACTTTGGCACAGATGGATGCCGACCAACCCCATTGGGTGGCCGAAATTAATTTCTAGTTACAAATTCCGGGCCAACTGGTTCTACCATTTTTATCTGTTATCCCTATTTTATTTACAAAAATCGTCGGGCATTAGCTGCGGTTCACAATCTTGATCGCTCCTAGTGTATAATCGCGCCAAGCCAATGGGTATCCTCTCTGAATGGGCGTGAGGCTAAAAGGAATAAGGAGAACAAAAATGACTCGGTTTATTTTAATTATGATCTTCTTCGCCCCGCTGATGGCACTTTCGAATAATAAAGTTCCACCTATATTTTATTTTATAGGTGAATTCAGCGAGCCTTTTGAAGTGACTATTCCAGGTCTTCCTACAACGACCATCGACAACTATGCAAAGTTTACCCCCGAAGGTAATGGTGTCGAGCCGACCGCTCTCAATGGTGTTATTGAAACCTATAGCTCAACAGGTAATGATTGCTACTATGAGGGCAAATTCACTTTGGATTTAAATCCTGAATCAGGAATTTCGTTGGTGTCTACTACCGAAGTCATGCAATGGGATAGCAACGCCCAGGATGTGGTCCCTGCCGAATGCAAAATCACAGTAAAGCCAAACACAGATGTGGACGGGATTTCAATTGATTCCACCGATTCTTGTATAGCAATTTGTGATGCTGGAGCTTCGATTCATATGACCAGTGGAAAACGACTATAAAGTAATTTACGCAAATAAATTTCGTTAGATTACGAGAATCAATTATTACACTTTTGTGACTTGGCCATGGGTAAACTTCTATGGCCTTTTAATTTCTTACACCCTTTACCTATAAAGATTTCAGCGCCCTCACGTTTGCCTCGAGTCTCTCGCTTTATATGCTATTTTCGGCGGCAGTAATTCACCCAATAAGGAGCCCTAATTGTGGCGAAAGCCTTCCTTTTACTTCTCATCGTCTTGGCTTTTTCTAATATCCTAAGGGCAGGCCCCTTTGATAATGCTCCTGGGTTGATCCCAAACTCCAATATTCGACAGGCGGCAACCGATCTCACCTACCAGGGGCAAAGAGTTTCACCATTGGAGGTCGAACAGCTTCAAGTGGATACCTCCACTCTACAGCCGGCTCAAAACACTATTCTTTGGAACGAAGCGGGGCATTTTGATTCTGGCTTGCACCGGCGAATCTCCACGCCTATCCAAGTTGAGAACAGCGATACTGTGCAGTTCATATCCCCCATCTTATCAATTTCGGGTTTTAAACGGGATTTGGTTGAAACTGAAAGTGGGCAAAAATATCGGTTGATGTTCAGCCCGAGAATTCACAACGTTTTGTTAAGAAAAAAACTTTTGGAAAAACTTGGCTATTTTATTCCACCCGTTAAATATATCAAAAAACTTAAAGTTAAATTTTCTAGCAATCTTGAGATGCGGTCCTTCTTGTCCGATTACAGCGGACAGCTCTTAGGAGTCCCCAATCGTTGGGTGACAAATATAAAAAAAGTCTCAGTTCCTCCCGATAGAGAGGCCGTTAAAGAGCAGGTGGAGCTGGGGTTCCAGAAGAAGAAGCCATACGTCGATTAACCCGACAGAGATGGGATATCGATTTAGATCAAAGTGAAGATGATCGAACACTTGTCGTTCAAGATTTTGTGGTTTTGCCAGAAGTAGATATTATTAGCGATCTTTCACTTGGGCTACTCGATGGGGTTTATCGATGGTAAGAGAATTTTTCTAGCCTGCTCCTCCCCTACAACCTGACGGATGTAGAGAGTAATAATAAGTTCAGTTGCCAACCTGGTCGAGTGATTAACGACGGCGTACTTTTGTACTATTCACTGGACTCTGGTGGGCAAATACAACCGCGTATGGACGACGCTCAATGGATGGCCCGACGAATCTCCCAACTAGATCGAAGTGATTGGGTGTCAGTTGTTGAAGCGGCTCATTATCCACCTGAAGTGCATCAGATCATGGTGGAAAAATTAATTTGCCGACGTAATTGGATGGTTCAACAATTTTTACCTGAAGAGTTTACCCCTATTGACTATGAATTGGATCAAACTAGTTCCTCTGGGCTTTTAAAGAATGGGATTTTAACTAAGAGCACTAAATCTATAGGTGATTCTAGTCAGGCCGAGTTTGAAGACTGGTGGGACGGATATGGCTCTCGATTCTCATTTGGGCCCGATGAATCTCCCATTTCGGTATCAGAAATTTTTGCTTTTGCACGTTCTCGAGTTTACTCGCAGGCGCTTTACAACTTAATTGACGAGGCCAATCGCCAAATCGATATCTCCTCGCGCGATCAAAACCGTGAAGATGCTTTTAAAAACCAGCAGAGGGTCGCCGAAGAACAATTCAAAGAGTTTCTCGAAACCGGCAAGTTTTCAAAACCCAAATTTAGCACTTGGACAACTAACACCTATACCGGCAACTTATTGCTGTCCCGAGATATAGTTATTGGGAGCTTTTTGGGGACCGACAACTTAGTTCAATTGGCAGACACGATAGGTGTATCCGCAGATGCGGGAGTTTTTTACGGTGTCAATGGTGGGCCCGATGACACGCTCATTGGGGGCAATGCACGCGGCACCTACCTCACTCGCTACACACACCTTAAACCGGTGGCCAGCATTAAAGCGGCATTAAAAGAACCCATTAAAAATATGCTTGTCCCTTTAACCATTCGATCGGCTGCCAACGAGTTGGAAAAGCTTACAGATCCCGACAGAGAAGAGAGTCTCTATTGGCAATTGGATTCTCGCTTGTCTGAAACGGACGAATTTAAAAAAGAAAAGGCCACAAAGCAGGACATCGCAACTCTAGGTCAATGTAGTACAGAAGATATTTTGAACTATAATGAATTATTAAGAGCTCGCGAACTCGTATCGTTAAACACTGAAAAAGTCCGATTGGAATTGGAACTCTCAAAGTTTAATTTCGGCGACATTTTTGACCCTGAGGCTCCGTGGCAGGAACTTCAGCACCAACTAGACCAAGTCAATAAACAGATCGAAGTGGCTCGTATTAATCAATACCCTCTTCTTTCCGAAGAGGAGTGTCTGCAATTGGTCCAGCAGTCCATTGACCAAATCGGTGCCTTAGAACGGGCCACGGAATTGGCTCGAAAAAACGTATTTGAAAAACTGCAAAATGTCCCAGCTCTTAACATCATGAATTTGTTCAAAGAGAGTTTAAATGTCGGCGAGTCTTTTATAATTACACAGGGAATCGGCGGAAGTCTTGGCGTCAGTGCAAACTATAGCATAGATACCAACAACTCTCTTCTTGCCCAGTTTGAAACGGGAATCAATGATTTAAGCCGGCTTCATATCCACAGAAAAGACGAAGAAACCATTCAAATTTATAAAAGCGGTGCCCTGTTTGACCGCTTCGGCCTCGTCCTTGGATTCAGAGCCTTTCATTTTCCGGTATTTACTTTGGCACCTCGGTGGCAAAACGCCTTAGATTTTGACGATCAAAACCAAACTCGTTTTTTTGAAATAAAACTCTCAGATAGATATGATGATTTAGAGTATTTTAAATCGATTGCCCCTGCCCTTTTGCAAATGTTGCGAAGTCAAGATCTTGAAATGCTGGAAGACAGTCAACCTGCTGTTATTGTGGATCATAATTGGAAGGACCGACAAACAAATATTTCTGTGCTGCTCTGGCGATGGTTGAACCAATCGACGTTTGATGAAATCTCAATCACCGACGAAAGGCAAACTCCCCTTAATCAAGATGCGGTGGAAACCAATAGCCGTGTGGAACCTGTTTACCCTTCGGCCCAATATTTTCGAAGATCCATTGGTACACGCAGTGGTCGAAATTATGAGGAGATGGGCGTGGATGTGCTCAACGCTGTGCTCGCCGAAAACGATGTGAATGATATTGCCATTCAAAATATTGGCGGCGGTAACCCGGGTGATAGCTTTCTCGGCAACTCCTATTTTAAACGAACTGCTTTTGAAGGAAGAATTCGGGGCGAGAATATCGATGATCAATTCATCGAGATTGCATTTCGCTGGAAGGGGTGGCAGCTCGATAGTGGCAAAACCCAAGCGTTAATAGAAGAACTCAATGAAAAATTTGCTTGGGACTCCACTTTGGCGAAGGAAATTTCTGACAGTAACCCTAATGTGGAATCACTGCTCAGCATGATCAACGAAACGGACTTTTATAATCCAGATCTATTACATTCTTTTGACTCTCTGAAACTGTATCGAGTGGATGTGAATATTTATATTTATGATGCTGGAGTTGATAGTTTATTAGGCATTCCGAATGCTAATAGTACAGAAACTATCATTCCTGATGAAGAGTTGGCAGCCTTTGTTTTGGAGCATGGTGAGTTTACTTCTCGGCAGAACCAAAGAAAAAGAAGTCAAATTGCTCGACGGTTTGTAAGTTTACGTAAGAATTATCGAAAATATTTAGACAAAGATGATTTGGATAAAGCCACAAAACAAGTGGCTAAATTAGGTCAACTCGCAGAACAGATTTTGCCCCTCCCCGCGTTGGTCCGACTTGTTGGGGGTAAAAATAACATTTACATTCGATCGACGATCAACGGATTTCGTAGTGGAGCTGAAGATGCCGAACAGCCTTTGTTTTCAAATAGTTTAGGTCGTTTTGGCTCACTGCAAAGACAGGGGCCAATACAGGCCGTTCAATCCATTTTGGGCATGTCAGAATCTGAATTTTACTTTTACTGGTTGCTGGGGCAGTTTTAATGACTACAAATTGTTTGAGAGTACTTTTCACTTTTTTAATCACTTGGTTTATTGGGGTCTCGCTGCAATCAAAACGACTGCCCCAAGCGTTGAGTTATGAAAATTCAGTGTTTTTGTTTGAAACGGATAAGCCTCTAAGCGTTGAAGAAATTCAAAAGGCTCAATTAATTCCTGGAGTTCATAAGGTTGAACTTTATAGTTCGTATTTTGACAGACCATTTTTTAAAAAATTCTACCGAATAGAAACTTCTTTACCCATTGATGCTGTCATTCCCAATGTGGAAAAACTGTGAACACTGTGTATATCGAACGCCCGCAGAAAGTGACTGCAATCTTCAGTTTTACCAAGTACGGAGCCCCCAACCAATGATCCCTTTCTAATTATCAGTGGGGATATCAACAAACGGGCATCCATCGTTGTTGATAAGAATCAATATGAGGTGATCGAGGTCAAGGCTAGAAGCTATGACCTTCACGGTAACCCCGCCAGTGATGACAGTGGGGCCCATTATATCGACCAACAAAATCTCGACGACGAATTTGCGAAGATGTTGTTGTCTACGCCGTATTAGACTCAGGCGCGGACTATCTGCATGAAGACCTCTCCGACAATATTCTCCGCAATCAGAAAAAGATCCTGAAACTGGTGAATGGGTTTTCAATGAGTGTAATGAGTTGGATCTTCCAAGAGGCGGAATTCGCCCTCCCACAGACGACCCTGATAATAATGGTTATAACGGCGATTGCGTCGGTTGGAATTTCGTCGACGAGGATAAACCGCATCGACCTGAAGACAGCACGGGACATGGTACCCATGTGGCCGGGATCATAGCTGCTATTAAAAACAACCATTTGGGCGTAACCGGGTTTTCTAAACCGAATAAAGATTTTACCCGTTAAAGTTTTGAAATCTCAATCCACTCAGGGACCTCGTCGTGGGCGGCGCAACGAGGGCGAATCCCTCGTCGGGTTTATTGACCGAGTTGGAAAAGGATCGAGTATGCTCCTCCTCCGAAATGCCGATGTCATTAATATGAGCTACGGCTGGCCCCCGAAGGCGAATAATTCAAAAGCATTTCAAGAAATTATGGCTGCAGCTGCCAACACTGATGCCATTTTTGTGGCGGGGGCTGGAAACAACAATCACAGTGTTCCTATTTTCCCTTGCGCTTCTGAAAGCGTCATTTGCGCGGGAAGTATTGATATTGACGGCCGCATTTCAAATTTTTCCAACTATGGTTCCCATGTGGATTTCCTTGCCCCAGGGCAGGAAATTATCAGTTTATTTGCCAATGGTGTGTTTGAAGCGGATTTTCCCTCCTCTTTTGATGTCCCTGGTTTAGGGAGAAAATCCGGTACAAGTCAATCGGCTCCCTACATTTCCGCTATCTCTGCCGTACTAAAAGGGTTGAATCCAGAAATTTCTCGCAATGAAATCTATGCCCGCCTCAAGGCCTCGTCCATTGAACCTGAAAGGCGCGACAAATATTCATTGGGTGGCATTGTTCGGTTGGACCGGGTTATTGATATCCAAGAGCGGCCTGTGATTGTTCCCATTTTAAAAGGAAATAATTTGGTGTCGGTAAAAAAAGAAGCCTCTCAACTGAATTTTAACTATCCCATTAAAATCAAAAATTTCTGGGCCAGTAAAAATACTGTTACAAATATCCACGTCAGCTTTGATAATCCCGAAATCCACCTGGATCAACAGGCCTTTACTATTCGCCAATTCGAAAAGGACGAAGTTCAAACATTATCAATTTCAGGGACCGTCGATTCGCTAAAATCAAAATCCACAACGACAATGAGTGTTACAGTCGACGATGAGGTTTTTCAACGAGACCTCCGATTTCATTTGAACTTAGCCTCGAATCCAAATACACGAATTTTCACTGTAGCGGCCTCCGACGAACACATACAGATTATAAACGCAAATATGCGCAGAGGCTTGCAGCCCCTAATGACCCCAAGAAATCCCAAGGGCGTAGCCGCTGATCCGCTTTATTATATTTTCGACTTAAATTCAGAGGGATTAAATTATCACTTTTATTCTCTCGAAGGGGATGAAATTCGACTACAGAAAACGGTACACTTACCACAAACGGCATTGGAAATTTTTATCCAACGGCGTGATTTAAATCATGATGGTCTACAAGATGTTATCATAGGTACAATGAAATTGGAGAAGGTTGAAGGATCCCAAGACCCGATTGCCTTTCTTCAGATCACCTATCTCAATCATCAGTTGGAACCCCTCTATGCGCAGCAAAGTTATGTTGTAGAAGATAGAAGCATTGGCGTTCCCAACTACGAAAATTCTAATTTTATCACCATAAACAGTGAAATCCTTGGTGAGTTTACTACTCCCGTGTTTTCCACTTTAGGGCCCATACCTGAAACCGATAACGACCCTGATCCTTTTAATTTAAATATTGAAGGAGTTCGAAACCGTCTGTTTTATTTTGAACCTGTACAGCGTGAGAATGAAGTGAAACTGAGAAAACGAAGTTTTGTTGACTATCAGTTTGATAACAAAATTCGAAGTTGGGCCCAACAGGTGATTCCTGACCAGCGAGTCATCAATTTCGAGGACGACGTGGAGCTGGTTACTATGCTTCATCAAACGGAAGACCAGTTTAGAAATAACCAAGTCACGGTCATTGCTTCGATTCTGGAAGACACACCTAGAAACTGTGTTGGCTCTGAGCCCGTTGTTGAATGTGGACCTTACACATTGTATTTTGCGCTACAGTTGGATGGGGATTCACTCACTTCTCGCGAAGTAGAAGAAGGCCTGTTTGAGCTTGCTGATTATGGCCAATACTTAACCGATCGATATCGCGCAAGCCTCGCTTTGGACGCTAATAGAACCGAACTGAGTGGGCAAACTCCTACAACAGATATCTTTGATGAACGAGTGGAGCCATTAAGCTCGTCAGCTTTTTATATGTTCGACCATGACAAAAGAACTCTCCAAAACAATTTTATCGATGCCACTCACCCCGGATCATTTCTCCACTCAGCCACGGCACATCTTTCCGATGAGGAAGAGGGCTTCGAACAATTTTTTGCCAGCTTCAAAAACAAAGACCAGTATTATTCACTCGCGCGATCTGCCAATCAAATTTATGTGCTTTCCACTTCCAATCTGTCGGCCGAAAAAAGGGTTTCTAAAATAAAAATCGTAGCTTCGGATTTTTTGCCTGGCACACTTTCAACCACCTCTTTTATACCTGTAGTTGTTGGATCTTCTGGCGCGCACTTGCCAGGCCTGTATGTCAAGGCCAGCGAAATTTACCAAAACCTTATGTACACACTCATTTTAAAACCAGAAGGCCCTGAAGCACCTCTTGGACTCAATAATGTCTACGACCCGGAATGCATTGAAATGGAACCCCTTCAGAGACAGAGTGGAGAATACTCTGTTAGTTTGTTTTGCCGCAGAGGTGAGCAGTTTACAGTGGAACTAACACCAATGACAGTTGACTCGCTTACCGACTGAACGCAAACTTAAGGGGTGAAAGCTCTTATTATTGGTGGAAATCGTTTTTTTGGCTTACAGCTGGCTCGACTGCTTGTTGCGGAAGGCCATACTGTTACATTGCTCAATCGCGGTAATAATGATGACGGACTTGGAGATAAGGTCGACCGTATATGCTGCAATCGCATTGATCAAAAGGCCATGAAAGACCAGGTCGAGGATTGTCATTGGGACGTCGTTTTTGACCAAGTGTGCTTTGATTATGACCAAGCCAAATCTGTTTGCGAGGTTTTCGAGGGAAAAACCAATCGCGTTGTATTTACCTCGTCCATGTCGGTCTATGACTGGGGTGAGGAAATTCAGGAAGATTTATTTGACCCTTATTCCTACACGTTTCGATCAAAGGCCACGCAATTCTCCGACTACAGTGAAGCCAAGAGGCAGGCCGAAGTCGCTTATTTTAGATATGCTAAATTTCCAGTAACAGCAGTTAGACTCCCCATTGTTTTTGGCCAGGATGATTACACTGGACGGTTCGCATTTCATGTCGAACATATTCTCAATGATGAGCCCATGTTTTTTCCTAAGCTAGATGCGAAGCTCAGTCTTATTCGCTCCGATATTGCAGCAGAATTACTATTTAGATTGTCCATTATTGAGTTTGAAGGCCCTCTTAATATTGCCTGTGGAGACCCATTGTCTCTGCAAGAGTACATGGAGCTTATCGAAAATAACTTAAATAAAAAAATGATCTTAAGTGAAGTGGCCGTCGAAGAGGCCACCTCCCCATGGGGAGTACCGAATCATTGGACATTAAGTTTAGCCAAAGCTCGATCCCTGGGCTTGCCGACCCCAAATATAAAGAATGCATTTGTTGAAACCTTAAAAACTCTGAACCTACCTGATATTGATCCCGAGCTTTAGCTAGTACTGCTTTTTATTTTTTATCGATTGTAATCGCGAATTTTTTAATTCCACCGGATTTCACGGCGTCAATCACCGCAACCACAGACCCATGGGGAACATTTTTATCTGCACTGATGATGGCTTGAGTATTCGGTGACTCGGCACTCAATCTTTCAGATTCTGATTTTATTCCTTCTTCCGACACCGGGTTACCATTGAGCGTAATATTTCCCTCTTCGGTGATCGATATATTTAATTTCGAAGGTGTCGAGTCCTCACCACTTGCTGCCTGCGGCAAATTCACATTAATGCTTGGCTTCATAATTAGAGGTGTTGTCACCATGAAGATAATCAAAACCACTAAAATAATATCAACAAATGGGACTATATTTATATCCGCAATTGGGTCGTCGTCGTTTCCAGAAATTTTAGCTCCCATTGATTAAGCATCCTTTCTAGACTTCGCGTAAGCTAAACACAGCTCTTTTACGCTTTCAAGGTTCTGCATGATGCGCTTAACTTGCTTTTGATAGGCGTTGAACGCAATGACAGCCGGTATAGCAACTAAAAGACCTACGGCTGTGGCAACGAGCGCTTTTGAAATACCAATCATTACGGCAGCAGCGTCACCCTGAGAAGTGGCTAGCCCACGAAATGCATCCATAATTCCAAAAACGGTTCCCAATAGCCCAATAAATGGAGCGTTCGACCCAACCGTCGCCAAAAAGTTTAAAAACTTTTCCAGTTTCGGCCTTTCCGTCAGCGCGTAGGAGGAAAACACTTCTTCCAGCCCTTCCACTCCACGCTCTTTTACATGGCGAAGACCGTAAGAAAGGGCTCGCCCTTCAACGGACTCAGAATCTCGGCTGACCTGTTCGATTTCATCTAAATTATTCGTCTGCAAAATTTCTTGAATCCGACTTCGCATTCTAACGCTGTAACTATTGACTGTTTTTAGTGCAAAGAACCTTTCAACGATAAAGGCCACACTAAAAATACTGAGAATAATCAAAATAATGAGGGTGACCTCATGTCCCATGTGAGCAATGGCGAAAAACTGATCTGTAAGCATTTAAACCTCTTTTTCCATTGAAATCGGCAGCTTTAATTATCCTGCCCACTTAGTGATGGGGTCAAGGCCCCTTGTTCAATTCATAGAGTTAAGTCTTTACTGAATGCATACTGGCGGTGACAATTGGGTATGTCATTTTTGAGACTCAAAATTATACTCATCCTATGTCTAGCTGCTCCGTTGTATGGATGTAGCTTCAACAGCGAAACCTCGCCATCGGTGCTCGTCATCGCCGTGGATTTTCTCGGTTTTAATGACATTTCCTGTGACCCCAACATTGGGCTGAACGGGTTTTCTGATTTTTGTGAAGAATCCATTCGTTTTACCCATGCCTATACGCCTTCAACCATGTCCAATGCCGCACTGGCTAGTATTTTCACGGGCAAATACCCCATTGAGCACAAGGTCTGGCACAACGGTAATACCTCGCTCTCGGCAAAAATTGAAACCGTTCCAGAGGTTGCGTTAAAAAATAAATTTCACACTAGTTTTATTTCCGGGGGCCCTCCGGTTTGGAGCAAATCGGGAATTAACCAAGGTTTCGAATATTTCAACGACAATGTCGATGTTGAGCTCAACCACTTCTACCGTCCAGCTATGGACAATTTTAAGCTGTTTTTAAACTGGCTAGACTCGGACTCCTATAAGGAATCTTTTTTCAGCACAATATATTTAGCCGATCTCCAGTTTCCTGACATTACGACTCGGAATGATGCTAATGAGGAGCGCAGTCGCACCCGCGACAGTCAATTGCGTGAAATTGATGAGTCCCTCAGTTACCTCATTAAAGAACTGAAGCGACGCAATCGATGGAACTCCACTTATGTTGTCCTCGTGGGTCTCAATGGGCCTCCTCAGCCCACCGACGAAATTGAAAACTCAGCATACTCGCTCTCACAACACTCTTGTCAGCTTACATATTAAACCTCCCCGAAAACCTCGCGACCATGCAATCAATTGGACCATAGACAGTAATGTTTCGTTGGTTGATCTTGGTATCACTCTTTTTGAAATAGTTGGTGAAACTCCAGCTCATAAACCTGACTCCCCATTTGAAGTGACATCGCTAATGCAAGTGATGAACAAACCCTCTGTCAATTGGAATGAAGACCGCATCATTGTCACAGAATCTGCCTGGCCTCAATGGCGTGGAATATCGCAGTCTCGATTCGCGGCGAGAAAAGGTCACTACTTATTCGTATATGATCAAGACCTAAAGATTTACAACACGCTGATCGACCGCAATGAAACCAACCCCTTACCGGAAACAGACCCCTTAGCGAAAGAACTCAGTATTGAGATCACTCAATTTTTCACCGACCAGGGGCTTACTCCCTGGAGTCCTCCCGATCATCAAATCATAGATAAGCTCTATATTGGGAGACGAATTTTTCCAAATCGGTCTACGGGCAAACTTGTCTCCAACGCCATCCAACTTTCAAAAGAAACGGTATTGGGATGACCAGCTGTCAGTTGGCTAGCTCGATACTTTATGAACACACAAAAATGGAAATCTCTTAATTCTCTGGGTAAAAAATCATACAAACCCATTTGGAGTTATGTTGCTAGTCGTAATCAAGGCAAACCGGCAAATGCACCTAGATCTGGTTGTGGGAAGTATTTTAACCCCAATGAAAGGACATTTAAACGTCCTAAGCCCTCCGAATGTGACGACGCCTTATTTATAACAACACTTGATTGGGTTCTTTCAAAAATCAACGCCAAAGAGATAGTAAATTTGAAAACTTTTGGCGCAAATACAGTCAACTCAGGCTCGAACAGCGTATCGCTGCAGCCAACTATAAAAATGATTTACGCTGGGATGTTTTTTGTAAACAGGCCTTCAGAACCCACTCACACAGAATTGCTTTTGGCGCTTCCGCGCAACAAACCTTTTCAGGAACTTACTGGAAAACCGCTTAGCTAAATACATTCAAGACCAAGAAATATTTTAAATCACAGCAATAAAAAAGCCGGCACTATGGCCGGCTTGCAAACTTAAATTTATGATCGAACACTACTGCATGATGATATTAGCAATTTCGTTCATGTGCTCAATTGAAGTCCCATTCTTCTGAGCTGCTGCCTCAAGAGCCATCTCAAAAGCGGTATCGTTGCCATTCATTTTATCTGTAATGGCAGACTTCATATCCGTAAAAGATACACCCATGATATCAGACGCGAACTCATCAAAATCGGCGTCAGTCATTGCATCTTTATCAGCATTTGCCAGACTCACAGCCTTTTTTTTGCAATTTCTAACGAGCGATCCGCAGAAAGACCAAATTCAGTGGTCAAAACTTCGGTAGCTTTTCGTACCTTAATCGCTTCAATTAATGCTTGTGCTTTCATTCTATCGTGACTGTTCATCGCAGTTTGCGAAAAGCGAACTCCGGACCAAAGTGTTCGTAGGTATTGCTGCCCACCTTGTCTAAGTCATAATAAAAATTATCATCGTACAACGATAGATATGTGTACATGTCTTCACCGGCATTATAGTACCGAATGTCGTAGGCATCATACGTACCTAAATCATAGTCATAAACCACGATGTAGTCGTTTTGTTGCGTCCAAGTTTTCACCAGTGAAACATCATAGCCCATATCGACATTCAAACGGTAAACGAAGTCGGCCGCTAGTTCAGAGTGCGTCAGGTAAACTCCACCAGTACTATTGCCGCCGGATCCACCGCCACCGCCTCCACAAGCAGACATTGTCAATCCAGCAACTGCGATTGCTAATGATGCAATTAGCTTTTTCATTATTTCTCCCCTTTGTTTTTTCTGTTAAAGACATCCCACCTCATTACAAAGGTCATGCCATGTATTTTGGGATACAAATGACACCAACTCTGAGTGGGTGAACAAAACAAAACATAGAGGTGCAAATAACTGAATGCACTTTGAAAAATTTGAGTTATAAAGTTGTTAAGAAGCTTTGATCTATTTTTTGAAAACAATAGTCGAAAATATCAGTCTTGAAACACTCGCTAGAATTAATATTTGGTAACGCAATTAAGCATTTTTATTAGAATTGCAGCAGATGCAATTTCAATTAAAATTTTGAACGAATTGATGGATGAATTGCTGTCGATCAACTCGCTCACCGATAATCTGTTCTAAAGAAGTCATAACATCAGTATTAAAACCACAGGGGCTAATGCCTTTAAAGGCCTGAGGGTCGTTATTGAGATTGATGGCCACTCCATGATACGTGACCCAGCGCTTCACTCCAATTCCAAGAGAGGCAATTTTTTTATCACCCACCCAAACTCCGGTGTGATTCAACTTTGCGCCCATTGGTGTCGTACTGCACCGTCTGTTTTGACTCGGCTTCTACTCCGTAAAATTTCAAACAGCGGATCACCCTCTCTTCGAGGCACCGCATAAATTTATGCAAATCCATTTTTGGAAAGGGAGACACCGGCTGTTTTAAATCAATAATCGGGTACACAACAAGTTGCTCCAGTCCGTGATAGGTCGCTCGCCCACCTCGACTGATTTCAACGATTTCACCGTCCCACCCTAAAACATCTTCAGGTTTCGAGGATCGCCCCAGTGTTACCACGGGAGGATGAGTGCATAGAAGCACATGGGCATAATTCGGATTTTCCTGCACTCGGGCCAAATACTTCAGTTGAATATCAAGAGCCTTTTTATATTCGATAATCCCTAAATCAGTAAAAGAAACTGATTCAGGGACAGGTCTTTCTAAATTTTGATTTTCAACTTCCATAATTGAATCATTCAAAATGTTATGCGTTCGCAGACGTCTGGCTCACTGGCCGATTAATTGTGTGTATTGCGTGGCCTAAAGTAGCTTCAGCAGCCTCCATCATGGTTTCCCCTAAGGTTGGATGCGGGTGAATGGTCAATGCAATATCTT
The DNA here is from genome assembly GCA_041391465.1 of Bdellovibrionales bacterium. Classification (GTDB taxonomy): domain Bacteria; phylum Bdellovibrionota; class Bdellovibrionia; order Bdellovibrionales; family UBA1609; genus UBA1609. The sequence continues at coordinate 28,291 of JAWKNX010000016.1, read as the reverse complement.
CCACGCAAGCACCCATCTCAATGGCCAGAGCAGCTTCACTAATCAAGTTAGAAGCCTCAGGCCCAACTATATGCACACCAAAAACCCGATGGGTTTTCGCATCGGCGATCATCTTAACAAATCCATCCGTCTCCATTAAAGAAACCGCCTTGCCATTGGCACCAAATGGGAATTTACCCACTTTTAAATCATGATACCCGTTGGCTTTGCATTCTTCTTCCGTCCAACCGGCACTCGCAATTTCCGGGTCCGTAAAAATAACCGCCGGTACTGTACGCGCATCATACACTCGGTTTTGACCGGCGATGACTTCTGCAACTAAAACACCTTCATGTGAAGCTTTGTGGGCCAACATGGGTTGGCCACAAATATCACCAATAGCATATATATTTGGAATGTTCGTTTTTCTTTGCGCATTGGTTTTAATAAATCCTCGTTCGTCGATCTTTAGACCAATTCCAGACAAGTTCATTTCGTCGGAGTTCGGTTTACGACCCACAGTGAGTAAAATTTTATCGCATTTGAATGTCTCTTCTTTGCCTTTAACCTTGGCTGTTACGACTAAGTCTTTACCTTGTTTTTTCCAAGATTGAGCAAAGGCTTCGGTGTGAACTATCACTCCCGATTTTTTTAATTTACGCTCGACCACTTTCACGCAATCAGCATCGGCAGCTCCCTGGAGTAGGCCTTTACCCGCTTCGAGTACGACCACTTCAGAACCCAGTTTTCTTAAATAAGAACTGATTTCGATTCCGATGTACCCACCTCCGATGGCCACCAATCGCTTGGGGACTTCTTCGAAGTCCAACGCTCCGGTAGAAGTCACCACATCATTTTCATCGGGCTGAAAACCCGGAATTTCAATAGGGCGAGAGCCCGTAGCTATAATAAAATGATCTGCGGTAATTGATTTTTCACCCGCTTTTTCGCGAACGACCAATTCACTCACCGACTTAAACTTAGCTTCTCCATTAATGATTGTGACTTTGTTTCCCTTAAGAAGCTGCGCTACTCCACCTGACATTTTATCACATACCGATTGCTTCCAGGCTTTCAGTTTTGGCATATCTAACTTCGTTCCTGAAACAGATATACCCATAGTTCCGGCGTCATGCTCAAGGCGATGTAAAAAGTGGGCCGCACTAATCATTGCTTTTGAGGGAATACATCCGACGTTCAAGCAAACCCCACCTAAAAACTCTCGCTCTATAACAGCCGTTTTAAAACCCAGTTGGGCCGACCGAATCGCCGCCACATACCCACCAGGACCGGCTCCAATTACAACTACATCAAATTTTTCAGCTGACATTATTAGTCCCCTTCCCGATCAAACCATGTCCAACATAAGGTTTGCTGGATGCTCTATTCTCTTAATAAATCCACTCAAAAAGTTAGCCGCCACCGCGCCATCGATGAGGCGATGGTCTGCGGTCATTGAAAAGTTCATTACTTTTGCGTGTTTAAACTTTCCATTGATGTAAACCGGTCGATCACTGATTTTATACATTCCTAAAATAGCAACTTCAGGATGATTGATAATGGGAGTCGCATAGCTGCCGCCAACACTTCCAATGTTTGTAATGGTAATGGTGGCGTCTTTCATCTCTTCGGGTCTTAACTTGCCTTCTCTAGCTCGACCCGCGAGATCCATAATCTCTTGGGAGATTTGTAAAATCGTTTTGCGATCCGCATCTTTTATTACAGGCACAACCAGCCCATTGGGAGTATCAGCAGCAAACCCAATATTAAAATATTTTTTATAAACAATCTCTTCATTCGCATCATCGATGGAAGCGTTGAACATCGGGAACTCTCGACAAGTGGCGATGAGAGCCTTCATGACAAATGGCAAATATGTGATTTTGATCCCCAAAGAATCCGCCGCTATCTTGGCCTGCGTTCTTGTTTTTACGAGCTCAGTGACATTAGCTTCATCCATAAGCGTAAAGTGCGGTATGATTTGCTTGTACATTTGCATGTTGTGGGCAATTTTGCGACGAATTCCACGCAACGGTTCGCGCTCTTCTACTGCACCCGCTGGACTTTGATAAGCTGGCTTCGGTACGCTCCCCGGAACCACCGGCGCAATCGTCGTTCGGCCTGCAGGAGATGCCGCGGGCATAATCACGCCTTGGCTTTTTGCTTGTAAAACATCATCACGGGTCACTCGACCCGCAAGGCCCGTGCCTTTAACATGATTAATATCGACACTAAGATCACGCGCAAGTCTTCTTGAACTTGGGCTGGCCAAAACACGAGCATCCGCAACGGGAGGGTAAACATCCATCGCGCCACCCGCTCCATTGGAGGAGGCCACAGCTACGGGAGCCGGTGATGGTGTAGGAGCTGCAACCGCAGGCGGCTCTTGCTTAGGTGCCGCTTGCTTTTTGGGGGCCGATGCAGATGCACCGTCAGAATCTAAAATAAGAAGAGGTGTTTCAATAGGAACAATATCCCCTTCATTCGCTTTTAATTCTTTAACCGTCCCAGCATAAGGCGTCGGAACTTCAACAGTGGCTTTATCGGTCATTACTTCTGCAATGGGTTGGTCTGGCTCAACAACATCTCCGACGTTCACCAACCACTTAACCATTTCCCCTTCTGTAACACCCTCACCAATATCAGGTAAATTGACGATCTGTTCAGCCATGCTGTTCTCCCTGTTCTTGTAATCTTTGTTTTTCTATAACACCTTTAATAAAATACTCGCCAGCCTTATAAGAGCTACGAACCATTGGCCCGCTCGCTACATAAAGAAAGCCCATCGATTCCGCTTCAACTTGCCATTGTTTAAATTTTTCTGGGGTAACAAATTTTTCAACTGGTAGTTGTTTTTGCGTGGGTTGCAAATACTGTCCAAACGTCACCACGTCGCAGCCCACTTCTCTCAAGTCTCTCAAAGTTTTTCGCACTTCCTCATCCGTTTCGCCTAAGCCTAACATTAATGATGTTTTTGTATACGACTTTGGATTGCGCTCTTTTACGTACTTTAACAGATTCAAGGTTTGCCAATATCCCGCTCTCCGATCGCGCACTCGTCGAGTGAGCCTTTCAACAGTTTCAACGTTTTGTGCAAACACATCCGGTTTTGCATCTACTAAGCGAGCAATATGCTCCTCATTACCATTAAAATCTGGAGTCAATACTTCAACAATGAGATTGGGATCATTTTCTTTTATCGTTTCAACAGTACGGGCAAAGTGATCCGCCCCGCCATCTTCCATGTCATCTCTGTCGACACTGGTTAAAACCACATAATCCAAACCCATTTGGCTAATGGCGTAGCCCACTTTTTCTGGTTCATCGGGGTCGACCGGTGCTGGAGCTTTACTTGATTTCACATGACAAAATCGACAACCTCGCGTGCAGGTATCTCCCATTAACATGAACGTCGCAGTCCCCCCGACCAACATTCTGCCATATTTGGGCACATGGCCTCCTGGCATACCGTTGCCAAATTGAGCTGCTTCAATAAGCCCTTTATTTCGAGATATTTTTCGCCACTCGGAGGACGCATTTTAATCCAAGCCGGTTTGGGCTGTCTTTGTTTGCGTTTACGTTCCACCGGTGCTTGTGGACTCGAATTCAAGTTTTCGGTCTCAGACATTTATCAAATACTCCTAAAGTACATCAGTTCTAAACAGATACGCGTCAATTGTCCATTCAAAGGTAATTAATGGGCCCCTTATTATATAGACATTTTTCCACTCAAACCACACGCTCTGAAGGCAGCACCCTTATAATAATCATGTTCGAGAATTCCACAAATATTGCAGCGCAACGTGGAGTCGCTCTCCCCATTGTGGTAATTAATTAGCATGAAATTTACCGAACCCCTCCGTGAAGGGCGCTTTTTAAAACGCTATAAAAGATTTTTCGCCGATATTGAATTCGAAGGCGAAATCATAACCGCCCATTGCCCCAACACGGGAAGTATGAAGGGCTGTATGCAGGAAAATGCTCCCTGTCGATTTAGCTTTGTTGACGACCCAAAACGCAAACTCAAATACACTCTTCAACAAATCCACATGGGTGATTCATGGGTGGGAGTGAATACGGGTCTGCCCAACGATTTGGTTTTTGAGACGTTCACTTCCGGCCGATCAAAAGCGTGGAGTCAATTCACATCGGGACGCAAAGAAGTTAAAATCAATGATAAAACTCGGATTGATATGGCTTTGTGGACCAATTTACCGGAGGTCGATTCCGCAAAAAAGTGGAACGTAGAGTTTATTGAAAGGTTCAAATTTCATTTTATTGAGGTGAAAAACACAACTTTGGTTGAAGACCAAATCGCTTACTTCCCCGACGCCGTCACAACACGTGGTCAAAAACATTTGCAGGAGCTCATGGATCTCATCGACCGTGGCCATACTTGCGAGATAGTTTACACGATCCAAAGAGATGACTTTGACTCATTTGCTCCTGCAGATCATATTGATCCCACTTATGGCCAACTCCTTAGAGAAGCTATGGACAAGGGGCTAAAGGTTACTCCTATGCACATTCAACAATCAGAGTTTGAAGTATTAACTGACCCCGACAAAAAAATACCTGTTCGAATATAAAAAAAGCCGCCTTAAAGACGGCTTTTAAGAGTCATTATTTGTACGAAAATTATTTGTTCATTTTTTCGAGATGTTTATCAATAATCATTTCGAAGTGGTCCATAGGGTAGGCACCTCGCACCGACACTCCATTGACTAGGAATCCCGGAGTTCCAGAAAAGCCAAACTTGCTGGCTTCTTCCATGTCGGCTTTGATAATATCTTTTACTTGCGCAGAGTCTTTGTCCTTCAATACTTTTGCAAGGTCAGCACCCACTTTTTTCGCGGCTTCTTTTAAAAAGTCTTCCTTTTTCGCCTTCAAATCATTTTGATTCTCAAAAATCAAATCATGAAACTTTTCCGCTTTTTCGCTGCTTTGGAGGGCAATGGCTTCATAATACTGAGCGGCTGGCATTGCCAATGGGTGAAAGTTGAGTGGTAAGTGTTTATATAAAATTCGGACTTTATCTCCGTACTTTTCTTTCACTTCGTTCATTACGCTATAGCCCTTTGAGCAAAATGGGCATTCAAAGTCTGAGTATTCTACAATGGTAATTGGTGCGTTTTCTGGACCAAAAATCACTCTTTTACCAGAAAGGTCTGGTTGTTTAGGGTTTTCAAACTCTTCATCTAACGCCGCTTGACGTTGTTTTTCTTGGTCTTCTCTCGCTTCAGATCTTGCCTGCTCAACAGCTTTGTTGAGTGTGTCCAAGAATTTTTTAGGATGCTTTTCGATGGCATTTAAAATGATTTCCGGATTTTCCTCGATGGTCTTCTGTAATTGGTCTTTATTGGTACAACCCATTGCAAATACCAACAGAAGTAAAGTGGCCATTAGTGTTTTAATTGATTGGATCATGATGTCTCCGCTCCCTTTGATATATGGTGAATACGGTTTAAGTTGGTCTATTGTGCCAAACGGTTGCCCTAAAAAAAAGAAATTTCTCAAAATGATACGATTAAGAAAACCTTCGCCATTGTGTCCTATGGCACCAAAGCCCGGCCCCGCAAAAAGCTCATAGCCATGGGATTTTAAGGCTATATAATATACAAATGTCTTTTAAATCACTGATTTTATGTCTTAGCGTTGTCGGTTTGGGATCTTCAGCCCAGGCGGAATACTATAAATACACCGACCTGATGTTTAAAAGCTACAGGGAGCTTCGAGCCGAAATGCAAAAAAAGTTTGCAAAAGCGGATTTAAACATTGATGCGTTCACCACTGCAGAAGGGTCTGACCGCGTCGAAAGAGACAAAATGAATGCTCTTCGTGAGGCCCTCAAATTTGTTCTTTCTCGCCCAGACTTAGACAGCTTGAGCGTAAAACTGCTTCCTGATGTGAGAAATCCATTAATGCAGCTCAAAATGTACGAGGAAACACTTTTCACCGTTACTCGAGAGTCCATCTTGACTTATAAAAACAAGGATCTACCTGTAGTTTACCGGGCCACCGCATTTTTTATGTTGGAGAACATATTGTCGGAAGCCCGGCCGAATATTAAATCCAACGCCTACATGAATAGAATTGTGAAATCGATCGCAGATGCTGACCTTGAAGTAGATAAAGAGGTTCGCACATACCGGTCTCGAAATGGGATGTTCAAAACGAGAGACCTCTCAGCAGTAGCCCAAGCGATACTAAAATCTAAGTAGCCGCTCTATAACTTAAGTCGCTCCGCCAAAAGTCCGATCTGGACTAAAGAAGGAGCGAGAATGCCTCTAATTAAAATCAACTTTAGCCTATTCTTATTTGGCATTCCCGTGATTCTTATTATCGCATTTTTTATGGTATTAACCTGGATATACCTCGCCCCAAAGCCGAAGATATGTATTTTGATAAACAGGTCGTAGAGCAACTCCGGCAGTCTCGAAACCCGCCAGTATAATATCTCTGAACGAATCGGTTCTCGGTGAAGCGATTAAACATTCACAGATGCTCACTTTAGAAATCCCCTGTCAATTGAACAAAAACAACTTCACCTCACCGGCCAAGCAAATTCGACTTCGTATGCGTAAATGCCCCGACTATGATAGTACCAAGACGGATCTTAAAATTTACAACTCGACAAATGCCTATCAAGCCAGTGTTTTTGATGAGAGTTACACGCACGTGTCAACCGATTACATTTATCTTCGAGATGGGGACAATGTTATCAATATTGAAAACAGCTCTAAAGATGGCTGAAGTCAAAAAATTTATTATTAAGCGATTCGCCGAAAATACAGAGTCAGAACCCGCCGATATAAATTGATTACATGACCCAGGATATTCCAAAAATTACGGAATTTTCTCTTGCCGTAATGCCTTCCGGCTCAACATAGGTTTTTCCCGTAATTGAGGCGGATAAATCTTTATCGATTCGCTTGACCGCCACTAAGGTTACTATCCCATCTTCTGTCTTATAATAGGTTCCCAACGAAGTGGATTGATTCAATTGATAATTAAATGAAATTTGTCTTTCCACCACCGAAGAAGGCCCCAAAGCGTCCGGATTCATGTACAACGAAACTCGAGTATCGATTTCCAGAGGGTTCATAAACTTCATGTGGACCGAGTTATCACTGAGTCGAAAATTAAGATTAAAACTATAACCCTGTTCAGTTTCCACGTCTAAATTGGAAAGCCGAGTTTTGACTTCATAAACCTGCTTCAAGTCTTCATTGTTGCGCGCATATTGGTCCAAATGATGTTCAGTGAGTCTTCGTAAAACAAAGTTCCCATAATTTTGCCTGCGCAGTGAATCCTCTTCGGGTGTCACACGCAAGTTAGGGCCATACTCCATATCTTCAAAGCGATTCCGGGCCATTCTAATTTGCTCTTCATCGGTTCGCCCAAACATGTCTTCATATTTATTTCGGAATTCTTTAATTAATTTGCCAGTAAATAAAAACTCATTGAATGAAGGATCATTGGCCCTAGGATCCATTATGGGATGGACCTCTTCTACGAGCTCATCGAACTCAGCATTTACATTATCCACGTACCCTGGATGTTCACCCACAGACCGATAGGACTGAGCTTGAGCCCATTGGGCTGTGACACAGAATGTAAGAAGCATGAGAATCCATATTTTCATAAAACACTAAATGTGCAACGGGTAGGCCAACGGCAGGCCCCCTATAAACAGCTAAAATCACTTGTTTTTCTGTACTCAGTGTTTCAACTTGGTGCCATATAGTTGACACCTGTAAATACTTCGAACAGGTGATTTCCCGAATAAATTCAATAACTTGATTGCATTTATCCACACCAAGAATAATGTGACTTTCAATTCCCACTCATGTAAAAGAGGGGCTTTACTGCACGTGCATTTGTGTTCATTTTAACCCCGAGGTTTAAATGCATTCACCCATTCAGAGCATTTCGATGGATAACGACGGACTTAAAAAACTAAAAAGCAAAAGTGATTTGCATATCACCCGCAAGGTTTGGCATTTCATTGGGATCATTACGATTGCCGTTTTATTTCATAATATGACTCGGCAAGCAGCACTTGTCACCAGTATGACATGCATGTTGGGTTTGCTGCTTTTGGAAACTATCCGAATCCGATCTCTGTCTTTCAATAAATTTGTTATTTCTCTATTTGGGCCGGTTATGCGGGAGAGGGAAAAATACACTTACACAGGAACTTCAGCTCTGTTGGTGGGGACGTTTATCATTATTTTTCTGTTCCCTCCAAAAATAGTAACTCTTTCCCTTCTTTTTTTGGCTATGGCTGACCCATTGGCCAGCTATTTTGGTGTCAAATATGGAAAAGACCAATTGGTGCAAGGCAAGAGTTTACAGGGCTCTATTGCGGCTTTTTTCACTTGTTTTTTTATTAGCCTTATTTTTTACCTTGCCGAAGGCCTAATGACAGACCGGATTTTAATCGTGAGTTTACTCACTGGACTATGTGGCGCCTTTGCAGAGCTTGTTTCCATTGGTAAACTTGATGATAACCTCACCTTCCCAGTGATCAATAGTTGTCTTGTATGGGCACTGTTCACAGTTTTTGGCGCGAGCGTCTAAGAAAGTTAGAAAGAGGCACCATGTTGGATTTTGGCAGCGAAAAGAGACAAGATATGGCGAAACCACGCCCCTTAAAAAAACTCAATCAAAGAGCCCGTAATATTCGACAGAGGATGAATCAAAGAATTTATGTTCTCCCTAATTTGTTAACAACTGGGAATTTATTTTTTGGGTTTTACTCGATCGTTCACGCCATCAAAGGCATGTACTTGTTTGCCGCTTACGCCATTGTTGCCGCAGCTGTTTTTGACCTTTTAGACGGCCGCGTGGCTCGCATGACGAAATCAACCACAGATTTTGGGGCCGAATATGATTCTCTGTGCGACCTTGTTAGTTTTGGCATGGCGCCCGGTCTACTGCTCTTTTTATGGTCGCTCCAGGATTTTGGGCGAATCGGCTGGCTGGCCGCGTTTTTCTATGTGGCATGTACCGCACTTCGCTTGGCTCGATTCAATGTCGGCCTTGAATCCTCTGACAAAGCTTTTTTCAAGGGCTACCTTCACCGATGGCAGCAGGTATTGTCGCCTCATCTGTTCTTGCTTTTAACGATTTGGGATGGGATGCGGAACGATCTCGCCTATTGTTAGCGATAACCTTTTTGTTGGGCTTTGTGATGGTGACAAACTTTAGATATCGATCGTTTAAAGATTTAGATCTTAAACAGCGTTTGCCATTTAAATACTTAGTCTTTGGTGTTTTCTTGTTTGCGATTATTGCCATACGTCCGGAAGTCACATTATTTGCGTTGTTTTTATCTTATGCTTTATTAGGCGCAGTTTTTGGGCTTCTCAAAATAGGTAAGGCGCCAAAATCACTCGACGATGATGACTTGGATGACGATCACCTAGACCCTTATGAATCCGAGGACGATCTGGACGAAGAAGACCCCCAATATCAGTAAATTTTTTTGACGTTTCCAGGCTAAAGTGCTGTCATTGTTAAATGCAGCTCAAGCACATTATACCAATTATTTTGTTCCTCATTTCAGCGCCATTTACGGGTCATGCTGACATTAGTGAATTGGAAGTGGATGGTGCATCCTATTTCGACGACGAAAACACAACTCCAGTCATTTACGGCGGTGTCGCCGGATCGACGGGGTCTACTCCCGGAGCTTTTGATTTCTGCGCGGATGGTGACACCGGCGGCACTGAAACCATGTGTAATAACTGTGGGGCGAGCCGAATCCCCTGTAATGAAAATCGAATTTTTGATACGGGCCATTTAACACTTACTTTTCGCTCTTCAGTGGCAGGCACAGCACTGGTCAAAAGAACCAGCGACGACGTGACGATTCCGGCTACGAATGGTCCTCAACCTTTGGCCGCAGGGAGTATTCATACCTACACCATGGAGTGGGACAGCGTTTGTACCATCGCCAGTGGATCGGCTTTTTCTACCTGTGAGCTTTCAGAGAAAGAACTTATTTCTGAGAATTTGACCATGGGGTATCTACTGATGCTTCTAATTTTGATGACAGCGCCACTGTTGCCCTGAGGGTTTACTCCCCTACCAAAGTGACATCCTCACTTCAACCTGCTCGAATGCGGACGAAGATGGTGTGTGTTCATTTACAGTCGAAAACGGGATGAAAAGGTTTTTCTTTCTAGTGTGAATGTGGCCACGTCGTTTCCAGCTCTTTTAGGCGACATTGTTATTGAAAAAATCCGAGTTATGTTTTCGCCCACAAGTTTTGACGATACCGGCCCCGATATCAACTTTGTGGATATTGATGTGGTCAATACCGACGAAATTGGTGATGACGTTGTTGATGGTTTGGATAACGATACAATTTATGCCTTTTCATTTGCCAGTATCGACAATGCCGGTAACGTCGCTTACTTTCAGGCGGATTCTCTATTTGACTCCGCTTGTGCTGGAGCCGGTATTACGACCACCTCGGCGATTTCTGGTTTGAGTTCCGCACAAGTGGCTGCGTGTCCCTACCTGGGTCAGCCCGGTGAGATCGTTGGGCTCATAAAAGATGATATGAACTGCTTTATCGCCACAGCGGCCTATGGCACGCACATGCACAAGCACCTTAATGTACTACGAGCATTTAGAAATAAGTTTTTGCTTACAAATTCCTACGGCAAAAAGTTTGTAAACTTTTATTATGACTGGGGTGCGAAGTTTTCTTTCCTTGTACGTGATTCAAAATGGATTCGGTATGCTTCGCTCCTCGTACTTTGGCCAACAATTGGATTTGCTAAGTTGAGCCTTCAGCTCGGTCTCGTACAGTCTATACTTTTGACTTTACTGGCCTTCATCTCGATGATCACGTGTTGGATGCATCGACGTAAAATCTTTGGGGTGCATTGAGATATGAAGCTGATCACCTTCTTAATTCTTTTCCTATCTCCGATCGCCTGGGCGCAAACTCCACCCCCGTTGAGGAAAATATTTTTGAAACGAAATCCACAGCCCAAGAAGAATCGGAAGAGGATTTTCTAAACAACGAAGCCGATGACATTAGTTTTACCGATACCGGAGAACCTACAGAAGATACTTCAAGCACTGACTCCCACCCAAAAGTGATTGTTGAGCCCTTCTCTATTGAACCTTCGGCTGCTGAACAGGCTCTGCACGATGATACTATGACCGATTCCGTATCCACAAAATCGTTTGATTTAGATGCCGTTCGAAGACAAAACCCCACCAAAGAGCAAACCGTTCCCCATCCCCTAGCGGAAAAAGGGCTTAAGCGAATTACAAAGGACAATCGATATATTTTTGACACTCCACGATCTGTGAAGGAGCATTCGAGCACCTTTCTTATTTCTAACTTTCAGCCAACGACTTTTGATGGCACGGCTGAATACTCCGGTACACCTACGACTTTCGATGAGATATACAATGACTCAGTGATGCTAACCATCGACTACGAGTGGCCATTTTTAAAATCGTTTTTTGGAGAAATTGGACTCAAAGTGGGGTCAGGGTTAATGACCACCAATGGAAATGGAATTTTTGAGAGAGATGGAACAACATCCGCTGAAGAACTCAGCCTACTCATGATTCCAAATTTTGCTGGCGCTATTTTACGTCTGCGTTGGAGCGACGACCAACTTTTGGTTCCCTATGGTGAAGTCGGCGGTGGCTTCAATCTGCTTATCGAATATCAAAATGAAGCCAACCAGTTTCGAGTGGATGGAGCCGCTAGCGTTTACTTCACTGGGGGTTTAGCGCTAAATATTGGCCGGCTCAGCTCCGACTCTCTTAAAATCTTGGACCGGGATTATGGAGTTAACAATATCCTTTTTAATTTAGAAATGAGAATCGTAGAAGGAACCTCGCCGTACAACATTGCCTACAATGCTTTTTCGGCGGGATTTACCTTTGAATACTAAAAAGCAACACCATTTTTTTAGCCCACTGACCGGATTGGCACTTTTATTACCATTGCTTTTTGCTTTTGCTAACTGTTCGACTGGAAAAACAAAAGACACTCCTTCTGAAAGAGTTCAACTTTCACCTCGAAGTGCATACTTTCTAAAACGAGCAGAGGCCTTGGCAAATGCTAAAAAAAGAGATCAACTCGAAACCATCAAGGTGGTTCTACTTCCAAATGTTTTTTTAGCCTCTGAAGGTAAAAACAGAATCACTCGCTCACAAAAAAATGCCTATGCCCATGTCGATGCCATATTGAAATGGCCCTATTTGGCTAAAATGGGGCCGGTGCACGACAGTTTAAAAAGCAACCCATGGATTCACGTCATTAATAGCGAAACTCTTAGCAAAATGTTCCAAACGTTTGATGACGATCAAAAGGTGAAATACTCAACCTATACCCATCAATTTCGTGAAGCGATGAAAACCCACGAAAATTGGCCTGCTGTATTTTACACCGTGGACTTTCCGCTGACGAAAAAGTTTGTTCAGGGAATACATACTCAATTCGGAATCGACGCTGACATTCTGATTTACTCTCGGTATTGGCTCGATTGGGATGCCGATGTAGAGACCGGCCCTGGAAGACCTAAAATTGTTCTCGAAGTTTTCGCCATTCCCGCCTATGAAACTTTGATAAAAGATGAGCCCATAAGAGAAAATACTCTTATTAAACAAGTGAAATTTTTTATAGACAAACCGGACCAGGTCGATTCTGCGTTACAGGAAATGGCCGCAGAAGTTGAAAAACACATCCTTAAAATGAACAACCAAATATATTCTCGAGCTTCCTTGGGCCCCGATTTTTTTAAAAAAGCACCTCCACCGGGAAAACCGAATCCTGCTTTGACCACGGCCCCCACTTCCGATAAATGATCGGACATGGCACAACGGCATAAAGTTAAAATGCAAATCAGCTACGATGGGTCAGACTTTCAAGGCTTTCAACGGCAGGGGCTGGAAACCCCTACCATTCAAGGTGAACTCGAGTTGGCTCTCTCACAAATTCTAGATGAGCCCATCAGTGTCGTGGGGTGTGGCAGAACGGATGCTGGAGTTCATGCCACCGAGTATTTCATCCATTTCTGGACGCATAAAAATCCAGAAAACTACAATCTGGTCTATGCCATCAATGGCCCTTTAACTTCGCCGGCCATTGCTGCCCAGAATGCGTGGATTGCTCCGGACGAATTTCACGCCTTAAGTAGCCATCGCAAAACTTATAAATACCTCATTTACAATGCCTCGACTCCCAGCCCTTTTAAGCAAAGATATGCCACTTATGATCGACGTCCCATTAACTTGAAGTCCTTGAACGAATTGACTCAAGAGATTCTGGGTGAACACGACTTCACTAGCTTTCAAACTTCGGGGACGGATTCCAAAACCACCTTTAAAACATTTTTGACGCCCATTGGTCCTCACCCCAGAAAGACCATATACTTTACAATTACTGGCGACGGCTTTTTGCGTCAGATGGTGCGAAACATCGTTGGAACGCCTATATTCGATCGAAACGGCCATGGTCCCGGAAATGGTTCAAGAAATCCTTGCCGCCAAGGATCGGCAGGCCGCTAAAGATACCGCACTCTCCCCAGGGACTGTATTTAACATCAGTGTTTTATGCTGAAAATCTTGACAAGAAGTGCCGTAAACTTTAAAAAGTCACTCTTTTTGAGGGCATAGACATGACTTCAGTTATGGCGAACCCGGTAGTCGAACCCACCTCACCGTTACATCGTTCGGCGTTTTAACCCAGTTGTTGTTCGCCGCAAAGTTGATCATGAAGTGAACTTGAAAAGAATTATTCAACAGATGAAATGAGGTTACTGTTATGAAAACGTGGATGCCAAAAACCGATGAGGTTGAACGCAAATGGTGGGTGGTCGATGCTGCTGATCAAACTGTTGGTCGATTATCTACTCAAATTCAAAATAAACTTCGCGGTAAAGGAAAACCTGAGTTTACTCCCCACTTAGACACTGGGGACTTCGTTGTTGTGATCAACTCTGACAAGATTCGATTCGCTAACGAAAATAAGACTCAGCAAAAAAAGTATTACAGCCACTCTCGCCACTTTGGGTCTTTAAAAGAGATCACTGCTGACAAGCAAATCCAAAAAGACTCCACTAAGGTCATTGAACATGCTGTAAGAGGAATGCTCCCGAAGAACTGTTTGGCGAGAAAACAACTTAAGAAGTTAAAGATTTACGGGAGCTGAGCACCCACATGGCGCTCAAAGACCTGAAGCTTTATCTATCATCACGAGAGAAGAGGTGTGTCATGGCCGATGAAAATGTTTATTATGCAACTGGACGCCGTAAAATCAAGCGCTGCCCGTGTATATTTAAAACCTGGTTCAGGGAATATCACGATCAATAGCCGCAGTGGCGAAGAGTACATTGGTAATGCTGCTAATCACCAGATTATCATGCAACCCTTTAATGCGTTACTGGAACGAAAGGCCAATATGACGCCTTCATCACCGTTAAAGGCGGCGGACTCTCTGGGCAATCCGGTGCAATTCGCCATGGGATCTCAAGAGCACTGCTTCGTGGTGACGATGACCATAGAGCGACATTGAAAAAAGCTGGATACCTAACGCGAGATGACCGTATGGTTGAACGTAAAAAATATGGTAAGCATAAAGCTCGTAGAAGCAGCCAGTTCTCGAAACGTTAATCGTATTTATTTATTATTTAATTTTAAGGCCAACTCCACGAGTTGGCCTTTTTTTTTATGTTTAATCTATTACAAAAAACGCTGACCGGGGCAGTGGTCAGCGTTTAGCTAGGGTAAGAAGGCTTTGTGGGTAACAAAGATACTTAACTCCTATTGCATGAGAGAGGCCAATCCAATCCTCGCTTAATTCGGTTTGGAGTGTCGCTGGGATTGCCGGTGTTAATTGGATTCTTACAGTGTTAGCTGACTTTCACATGTATAGCCATTAGCCATATCATTTTGAGACAGTGCTGGGTTTGCAGAGTGTTGTAGAAATTGAGTTTGAGTCTTATTCGCCAAGAATATAGTTCATTGGGTCAACGGGGATCCCATGTACACGAACTTCGTAATGTAGATGCGGCCCAGAGGATCGACCTGTAGTCCCAATGGCGGATATAACATCCCGCCGTTTTACTTTTTGGCCTACCTCTACAAACACCTGAGAGTTGTGTGCATATCGCGTGACCACACCAAACCCATGGTCAATGGATACCAGCTTACCATATCCGCTTTCGTACCCAATATACGATATCACCCCATCGGCAGGTGAATAAATCGGGGTCCCGGGAGAAGCTGCGATATCAAGGCCGTTGTGTTTGTGGCTTGCCGAGAACGGGTCAAGCCGGTAGCCAAATTTAGAGGTAAACCACCCTCGAGAGGGTTTGACATGGCATTCAGCAAAGACTGCCGTTCACTCAAAGCATCATAAAGCGCCAATACGCCCTGCTCAGTGAGCTGGGTGTCACGAACCGCCCGATCAATGCGAATGGAAAGGGTGCCGTAATCTCTTCCACTTTCTAAAGAAAGCTCACCTGCATTTGTATCGAGTGGAGCTTTTTTCAAAAATAGGGCGTCTTCAGGGATTTTTCCAGATCGCGGAAGCCACTCCCCGAGCCTGACCTTCTTCACCGTATTCATGGGTTTCGTCCATAAACTCATTGGCCCGACTTTGACTCGAACCTTGACCAACCGCTAGCATCAGCGTGCGATCACTATCTTCAACATTTGTAATTAATTTTAGCTTTTTTTAGAAAACTCTGAACCCGATCCAAACTCTTTTCGAGGTTTTCAAGCTTTTACTTTCAACCATTCGAAATTGGCGTCGCAGCTGTAAACTCTCTGCTTTTAATCGTTTGTTCTCTGCGGTTTGTAGCAATAATCCGACATAATCAAGAATTGCAGCTGAACCAATCACCGCGAGCACAGCCAAAATGGCCACGGAAGCCTTGAGCCAGGCCGAAGACAAAGTCACTGCCTTAGTGACACCCTTACGGTTTGAAGCCACTAATATTGTATATGCCTTTTTATCCATTCCGTCTCATTCCCAATTTTTACAAGCACGATAGATCTAATAATATCCTACACCAGATTTGTAATTATGAGGGATAACTATGTGTGTCAACGATTTTGGTCTGTAAAGTCTAGACCCCAACAAATGGGATTAGACCTAAGTGATTTTGATAAGAATTACAGAAATATTATCATCTCCTCCAGCTGCCTTAGCCGCCTCAATGCAGGAGTCCACCACGTTGTTCAAATTCGTGTTTTTAAGAATGCTTTCAATCACCGTATCATGCACCATTCCGCAAAGGCCGTCCGAGCAAAATAAATAGATTTCGCCGGGTTCCAATTTACGCTGATAAACATCCACATCGACCACTTCTTCAAAACCCACACTTCGAGTGATGACGTTCTTGCCGGTGACCAAATGGACTTCATCTTCTGATATGATTCCGGCCCGTATTTGCTCGTTCACAAGAGAATGATCTTCGGTCAATTGCCACAAATGATTATTTTTAAACAGGTAGCATCGGCTATCGCCAACATTCCCTATAAAGAGATGGCCGTTTGCTATCATGCCCATGACCATTGTCGTTCCCATGCCCATATTTTGTTATCGACCTGCCCTTACGATAAATCTTTTTGGTCGCAGTCGTATAGCACTCGAATCAGGTTCGGGCGGAAATTTTAGTCTTCATTATTTTATAGCTATTGACGATTTCTTGGCTGGTCGTTACGGCAATGTTCGAGGCAACCTCTCCACCTTCATGCCCGCCCATTCCGTCGGCAACGATAAACAAACCCAGATTCTCATCTATGAGGATAGAGTCTTCGTTTAATTTTCGCTTGAGGCCCACGTCGGTTCGACCCCACACTTCAAATCCCATAGAATCAGTGTATCGGTACTCGGGTCTAAGCCCAAGTCAAAAATCAAAACTTCTATTGAAATATTAATGACTTAATGACGGGTCGACAAATGGCCAGTCCGGATAAAAAACGTTGAGAGAGGCCAAAAAGGAGCGACTTTGATCCTTGGAAATGCTCTTCTAGCCTCAAAGCCGTTCGCCGTTAGCCCGATATATAAGGCATGACGAAGTATTTAAGTGTCCCTTTTATTTTACTTTCTCTGCATTCACATGAGTTTAATGCTAGGGCTAAAGTTCTTTAAGCCGACACCTGAAAAACAACCCCAGACGATCGAAGTGGAATATATTGAAAAATCGTCAAAAACTCAGGCCAAAAACAAATCGTGGATCAGTCGAAAAAAGAATCAACGATGAGGTCCCTGATGAAAAGTATTATTTAAGCCGACACAATCAAACCGTAAAAAAATCCACGAAGGCGGCAAATACCGGAGCATTTAGAAACGCTCCCGGTCAATCCGAATTGGGAAATAAAGCGGGAGCAGGTATAACAGCCCCACAAAATCGTCAAAAAGCATTAAATACAGGTAAAGGTTTAGCTTTAAAAAAATTGGTCCCAAATTACGACTTTAAACAAGATATGGGTGATTACCGAGAGTCAGGTGCGGCCTCTGCTCAGGATGATCACCTGAAAGATGTTTCTGTGGGGATGGAGACTGTTTTAAGTACACGGGAGTTTCTCTATTACACCTATTTCAATCGAATAAAGGATAAACTGCGCCAGCGCTGGGGACCTAAAGTAAGAGAAAAAGTCACCAATATGGTGAAACGCGGACGACATATTGCCTCCACACAAACTAGAATTACTAAAGTCATAATTGTACTTAACGCTCAAGGAACTCTTGTAAATGTAAAAGTGATTGGTGAAAGTGGAGTAATAGACTTGGACGATGCTGCGGTAGAGGCATTTCGGTCTGCAGCTCCCTTTCCTAACCCTCCCCGCGGGATGGTTGGTAAAGACGGGCACGTAAAAATAACTTGGGATTTCGTCTTAGAGGCATAACATTAATGTTTTACTACTGTGTGGATATCAAAATTTAAATACTAACATGGCACCCCTGCAACGGTTTGATGATCGCTACTGGATCGACCACCAAATTGATCGGCTCATGTCCTTCGGGCATGCGGTGACAGTCGTCTTGGGCGGAGAAAGTGCTGAGGAAATACTAATTAAAAGCGAGTCACTCATCCGAGCGGAGTTGGTGTTCGATACAAACGGAGTCAATACGAGTCTGTATACCAATATTCAGGCGGGCGTATTTGCCGTTGAAAACTTTGCGTGCACTTTGCCCATCGATGTTCCCTGCCCCGATAGAATCATCTGGGACCGACTACGGCATCATTATGTTAAGTTGGGAAACAATAGCCCGGTGGAGTGGGTTCAAAGTTATAGTATTGTTTCTGGTCATGCAATTCCGACCCACCCCTCACTGGTTACTTTTAAAGGTATTCACAGCATCCGAAACGGTATGTTTAGTGAAACCGGCCCAATGACACTTGTTCAGAGTTCGTTTCCGATCCTTAACCCATTACAAGACGCGCCTTCTTTTTATGACGAAATGAGTGGCAAAGGTCTAACCCAGGCCTAAAATAAATCTATAAAAATCAAATAGTTGGAATGTTCTGCCGGGATGAAAGTTTGATGTGTGCGGTTTCGCTTTAAATTTGTCGCAAATCCTTGTGTATGTTATAAAATTTCCCTTTATGAGTAACTAAAATTGACAATCCCGGAGTGTACAGTGAGTAGTGCAAAGCCTAGTGAAAAGGTGTTTGAAGAGATTATTAAGCGGTCCCGCTATCATATTGCCCAAATGATTTATTTGGCTAACCACAGAGATGATATTGAAAAAGGTGATCCAAAGGTTGGAGGGCATGCATCTGCATCTACAAGTGCTCTACACATCCTAAGTGCTTTGCACCTTTTAGTAAAAACTGGCTACGACCATATTTGTAACAAACCACATGCTTCGCCGGCTGACCACGCCCTGAACTATTTATTGGATTTATTTTTAAACAAAGATTTATCACGCATGACAATTGATGAGTGCAATATAGCTATGCACGGCCTCAGAAAGTTTTCCAGTGAGGGTGAACCGGTATTTCAAAGCTACCACTCAGCACATGATCCCGATCGCCACAACTTTTTGCCCTCGGGCACTGTGGGAATTCCCCCTGTGAACGCCGGTTACCTGGCTCTCGCCTATCGATTTGCAAAAGAACAGGGGTATAACGTACCTGACGCTCACTTTTGGTCCCTCATAGGTGACGCTGAGTTCAGAGAGGGATCGTTGCTCGAAGCCGCTCCCGATTTTGCAGAAAGAGATCTGCAACCTCACTTGGATTATTGATTACAACCGACAAAGTCTCGACGGCAACCGTATCTCCAATAAAGAAATCATGGGCGGATCAGATGCTGACCGAATCGAAAGAACTATGGCAGCCAACGGTTGGGATGTGATACAACTGCGGCACGGGAGAAAAAGACAGGCTCTATTCAAAAAAGCAGGTGGAGATTTATTCAAAAAGTTTCTCGAAGAAGAATTGGAAGATTTTGAATTTCAGGCTTTGTTGTTAGTTCAAGACATGGTTGCGCTTAAAAAGGGACTTATTGAGCACCACCCCCATTTAAAAACTTTTATAAACAGTATTACCGATGATGAGCTGTTTTTCGGTTTGAGAGATGTCGCCGGTCATGACGTTTATGTTCTGGCGGAAGCTCTTGAGCGCTCTAAGGAAAATAAACGGAAGCCCGCAGTCATCATTGCCCACACTATTAAAGGATATGGCCTAAGTATGGCCGCTACTCCCGGAAATCATGGAGCACTTCCTTCCAAAGAGGAAGTGGAAGCATTGAGAGAAAGCGAAGGCCTTGCACAGAATGTTTTATTTTCTCGTTTAGAAAAAGATTCAGAAGCTGGTCAGTTTTTGATTCAAAGAGGCGAAGAGCTCTATCAACAGATTATGGAGCAAGAGAAAATCAAAAAATCCAACCAAGAACACTTTCGAAAAAAGTTTAGCGAATTTGGTGAGCAACCTGATACGCTGGATATTAACCTCAAGTTGGCCAATTATCCCCACACTCAATGGATGCTTGGTCAATTGAATGCGAAACTCTCTCGCATTGCCAATACTCCACTAGACGAAAGCCTTTTGGCAGATAAGCAGCGCCCGTTAAGTGAACGTGAAAAAACTTGGAAGACTCCCGGAGAGCTTTTACTACAAATGGCACCAGATGTTGGCACGACGACGAATCTCAATCCGTCAATGGATGGTAAAGTTTTTGGAGCGCCGGTTGTTGAGGACTTTGAAACTGAGTTCAACGTAAAAAGTAAAAAAGACCCAGATCTTGTTCCTGGCATTGAACATGAAGATCGATTTTTTCGGTTTGAAATTGCCGAGGCCAATGTAATGAGCTGTATGGGGTCGTTTGGTAAAATGCGGGATATCTTAGGAATCCCTATTATACCATTGATGACGGTTTACGATTTTTTCATTAAGCGAGCACTCGACCAATACTTCTACGATCTCTATTGGGATTCTAGTTTTATCCTTGTCGGTACTCCAAGTGGCGTTACTCTTTCACCTGAAGGGGCTCAACACGGCTGGAAGTCCGACATTCAGATTCCAAATCAAATCGTTTGGGAGCCGACGTACTGTAAGAGTTTGATTGGATCCTATGCGATGCCATTAAAGGCATATTGGATACGATAATGCTGGCCGCACTGGAGTCCTTATTCGAGGTGTTACAAAAGGTCTCGATCAAAAAGCCGTTTTTTAGAAAGATTGAAGACCAAAAACGCTTCAAGACAAACCTTCAGCCGGACCAACTGATGCACCACAAAGATTTTACTCTCGCAGGTGCGGTTTCTGAGAAGAACTGATGTCATATCGCTTTCTGAAGAAGAAATTTTTTGCGACAATAAAACAAGATGTTTTAAGTGGAGGCTATTACCTTATTAATTATGAAGGATATTCTGGATATGAGCCCGGCGATAATGTCGTGAATATTTTTGCAATGGGCTCATTAACCGAGGAGGCAGTTAATGCCTCCAAATGATCTCTTAGAGAGGGCATTTATGCGAATGTCATCGTCGTAACCTCCCCCGATCTCCTTCTTGGAAACCTGGCTTTTGAAAATGACTTCCACCATTTGAAAAAGTTGAGCATTAATGCCAATTTATATATCCAGCCAGCGAGCACCGCTGGAAACGGGTGACCTGGTCAGCATCGCTGGAAGACGCATCCCATTGTGAGCGTACACGATGGTGAACCGAACCTCGCGAGTAACATCGGATCTATCATTGGCGTGAAACATGAGTCCTTGGCAGTGCGAAAGCACTCCAAATGTCGGCGACCACTTTCGCCTATCATGGTATAGATTCTGATGCCGTTGTTAGAGCATGTGGAAAGGTGTTAAGTGAAACGGCCCTTGAAAATATTCAAGTTTCACGAAAAGTTTTAGAGCAAACAAGTGATACACCTTTGCCACCAGACGATTGGCGTCAGTTTTGGCCCGCAGCCTCACTGGAATATCTGTTGAACCTTGGAATTTTTAGACTTACTGCCGCTTTTACTAAGCGGCAGATTTTTTCTCAATGTGTGCTTTAGTAAAAGTAAGCACCATGGTGGTACCCGTCCGTCCACGAGTTTGCGTTTCCACTCTAATTTCTCCCTGGAATGCTGTCATAAATAAGCGAACAAGCGGCATGCCAAACCAGTCCCTGTTCACCTAAAGTTCCCCTTCCGAGATGTGGATTCATTCATGTCCGAAAATATTCGACAATATGTCGTCGGAATACCAATTCCAAAATCTTGCACTCTCAATTCAATTTGATCTTTTCCATTGTCTTAGATTGAATGACAATATGATCATTGGGTTTTGAAATTTTATGGCGTTAGAGAATATTTGTTAGGACTTGGTTGGTCAAAATCGAGTAGTCTGCAAAACCATCCAAGCTTCGGTCAAATCCGAATCCACGAACACTTTTGCTTTTGTCCCGCAACCGATCTTCCAGGCCATTAATAGCTTGGTCAATGCACAACTTCAATGAAACCGGCTCTAGCTGTACGCTGAGTTTACCGCTGTGGGCCGCCTCCATATCGCGAACAGACTCCAAAATCTCTTGAATTTTATCCGACGGCTTTGCGATTTTTTGCATTTGAGCAAAAGATCTTCTTTCGAAGGTGATTTTTAAGTAATCTCTTTGATGGTAATAACCATCCTTGAGTCGATATGTCGTGAGCGACAATCTTCAATAGGTTTCGAACCTTTGCTTCACTCAGAGCAAGATGTAAATGTTTTTATTTGATCAACCCCTATATATACATAAGTTATTGCCAGAGACCACGGTCAAAGACCCATACATGGCTCGCTTTCCTAGATGTTCCAAGTTTTTGATCAGTAATCTGATAGGCTGAGCTCATTATCACTTCATCGAATGCGCTCAATCCCGTAATAGTGGTCAATAGAATTAAAAACCAAATAAATACACTTCTTTTACCTGTAACCATTCCAGCAACCATTGGACACACCGGCGCCCAATAGAGGATCGGAGAATGAACCCCTCCCGTCACTAAGGCCGCCGAAAAAATTATGCCCAATCCAGATGTCAGCATAATATTCGCACTCAAATCGAAATTTTTTGTTATTCGATAAACAGGCAAACCCGCGAACACCCCAAACCCAAATATCAATTCAGCATAGACCAGTTCAATGTGGCCCAGCTCAAAGTAACTCATCATTGCAAAAGCAATCAACATGGGGAAAAAAACGAAGGTTAAAGCCACCAAAAGTTTTGGGTCTCGAGCACCCACTTTGTAGTCTTCAAAATCGCTACCAAACAGTACCTTGGTGATTTTATCTAGAGAATTTAATTGAACAATATCCATGCCTTAGAGATATCGGCTCAATCTATGTAAATAGTTATCTCTAGCCGACACTTAAAAGAAAAAAATGTATTATTAAGCCAACTTTCCAGCTTCGACACAGGTCCAAAGTAGAGTTGTATTTAAATTGCCCCCACACCCAGAATTGAACAGCTCAAAAAGAGTATAAATTGGGTAAATTCATCACATCTTCCAGTTCTTTATACGCCTTAACCATTTCATCATAAAATCCTGGAGATGCCACATCGGCGAGGGTTAACTCATCTCGATAGTTTCTGTTTACCCAGTCTACTAATTCGTTGTAAGTGGAATTGGTGAGTAGGCAGCGTTGGTTAATTTTCGCAATTTGATTTTCTTCCAATTGGACACGCAACCTCAAACATGCAGGCCCGCCTCCATTTTTCATACTTTGCAATAAATCAAAGTACAAAACCTCATCAACAGGGTTTCCGTTGTCAGCCAACATCGTTTCGATGAATCGCAAAACAGATTCATCTTCTTGGCAGTGTTTCGGCGCGACTAAAGCCATGTGCCCTTCTGGCATTGTTACTAACTGCGAGTTGAATAAATAGGTTCTGACTGCCGTCTTCAAGTCCACTTGGTCTTGCAGTACTTTTATCCCAATTAGTTCACCTCCGGAGATTTGGAAAAGGTCTGAAACCACCTTCTCCGTGTCGATAAAAGACAGTTCATGATAAAGAAATACGTTTTTATGCCCAACACTTATTACGTCATTGTGAAAAACTCCTGCATCTATAACTTCAGGGTTTTGCTGAGCAAAGTGCACTTGGTCGGGTCGAACTTTGTTAACCTTTGCAACCGCCATAGAGGCCTCAAAGGTTTGTCGAGCAGGAAATTTTATTGGCTGAAGAGCATCGTTGTTTAGCGCCTCTCGGCCATATACGAAAAAATGTAGTCCCTTCCCCTTAAACTCAAATCTCGTGTGATTGGCCGCACCTTCATCACTAAAAGCTTCTCCTAATTCAATTGGATCATGAACCTTAAAAATACTTTGATCCGTAAATACCGATTTTAACATTTTTTGTGTGGCATAAGGCTCAATCGCACGATGAGGTTTTGCTCGCAAGTTTGCCGGAACAAAATGAACTCTGCCATCCAATGAGTCTGCGGAAGGACATACTGTTGCCGCGTTAGCAGTCCACATGAAAGAACTAGAAGATGCAATTGAGAGTAAAGTTTTGTCCTCTTTATAAGCGGATAGAACAATTTCCTCTGGCGTCCCTTCGAATCCAAGGTTTTTTAAAGACGATAAGTCAGGCCTAAATTGAGGAGGTAAAATTCCTTGAGTTAAACCTCTATCAGCTAATGTTTTTGCCTTTTTCAAACCCTGTAATGCGGCTTGTTTCGGTGAAGACGTATTTTTTGCCGAACCAAGGCGAGGCGACATTCCCGTGGCTTAACTCCGCCATAATTGTGTGTGGGGCCTATAAAGCCCATCAAAATTTGCTTCAATCATATTAAACCTTTAACAAATAAATGTATTTAATCATTTCAACTACGATCTTCATTTTTACAGCAATAGTCATTCCCTCTTCTGTTGGTATCATACAAGAAAAAACTTTCCCGAATCAGCCAATGTTTCGTTAAAACTTTTCATGGCCTGAATTGGATTGGGGCCGACGTTTCGATGATCCTTTCCTTCTCCATAAACATGACCGAATAAAAAGGTATTGTCTCCCACTATGACTCCGCCTGAAGAAACATTTTCTATGGGCCCAATCAAGATATTTTTACATCCTCCTTTTATTGGCATCGATAAAAACAAAGTCAAAAGGTCCTTGCTCGACAAACAAATCCGATAAAGCCTCTAGTGCATCTCCATGTATGAGCGTAATCTTTATCACTCACTTTACCTACTGCCAATCAGAGAAGAGGTCATTAAAATTTTCGTCGTGACTTTTTCACTACAGTAAAGACGCCCATCGGCCGTGGCGTGGGCAGCGCTCGGGCCATCCACAGTGCAGAGTAACCATAAAGCGTTCGATTCCTCACAGTAATAGTTCTAGCCCTGCACATTGCTACCAAAGTGCCAATATGCGCCTCTGATGGGCCTACGTTAATTCCCAATTTTCCATCTTTTCTAAGTGGTCAACAATTTTCAGCAGATGGTCGTCCTGTTGGCCAAATAACTCATTTATGGTTTTGCCTATTATCGCTTGGGTTTCTTTGGTCCACACCAACTCCTTCACTTTACTCCTTAGAGCAACTTTGATATACAAAGTCATACAAAGGGTGGCAAAGTTATTTTGCCCACTTCCTAGATAAAGGCCAACAATGATTAAACTCTGATCTCTCGACTCGATATAATCGCCGACACGGCCCCGGATATTATCACCGCTGCAACTGAACTCTTTAAAAGCATCGCCCTTTGTAGAGGGGGACATCATTCGTGATCATATGGTTTGGGTCTCAATTCGCTCATTGCCGACTTGTTTCAGAACACAAAGAAGACCCCACCTTGGCTCGCAAAATTGCTGGCGACTTTGTTGAAATTTACGAGCGGCATTTTTAAATAGTCCCAAAATTTACCCTGGCCTGGAGCGTCTTCCCCCCTGATGAGGTGACTCATCATATCGCCATAGTTTCCAATAAAATGGAGCAATTTCAAACCCACCATCGATCACTTAAAATTTAGACCGCTATAACTGGGTTCATACTTTGGAAGAGATAGCCCTCGAAAAAATGTAAAATCCCCATGCGTTACCACTTTAAAATGCTGAAAACCGCTGGCGTGCTTCCTTCTGAAGCACTGATGGTTGGTGATGGGTTGCCCGATGTGGGCAGTGCGCTGAATGTTTCAATGCAATGTGTGGCCGTAGACTTCGGTTATTCTCCACACCGTTTGGCAGAAGCTGGCGCACATCATGTTATAAAAAGCTATCTTGTGTCAAGTTACAGAGTTAATTAAAAACACTAATAACAACCGATTTTCGCTACCTCTCAGGTTGACCCCATCTAAAAGGTTACATATTTGCAAATCCTGTCACAGAGCGCGATACAACATTTCTAACACTTCGTCCTAAGTCCTTTCAAATATTTACATTTTCCGCAACTCGCTCAGTTTATGCGGGGATTGCGGGCTGCATTTCATAGATACGAATGCCAGCCTTCAAGGGAGTTAACAACATGCTTGTCGGGAGGGGCGAATGAAAACATTCATCATTTCCATTATTATCATTAATGATTTTTAGGGGGTGGATTATCAGGCTGCACAAAAAAGAATCCGTAAATGGAGACACCTTAACCTTGCGGTACCTGCCAACATTAAAGGCTTAGACCTCTGCGCAAGCAGTAGATCTGTACTCTAACACGGTGATTGCTCAAATTTATGAACGACTCTTTCCTACCATTATTTAAAGCGCCCATTGTCTCTTGAACCTCGATTGGCTATATTACGCCTACCGCCACACCGGATGGACTCACATACGATTAAAATTAGAAAAGGCATTAAGTTTCAAGATGACCCCGCTTTTCCAAATGGCAAAGGCCGCGAACTTGTCGCCGGTGATTTCATTTATGCCTGGAAGAGAATCGCTGACCCCAATGTGAACAGCGAAGGTTGGTGGATTTTTGACAATCGTATCGAAGGACTCAATGCCTGGAGAGAAAAAGTAAAGGCCGGTGAAGCCGATTACAACACCCCCATCCCTGGGTTAAAAGCTATTGATGACCAAACCATTCAGATTAAATTAGTAAAACCCTATTACCAACTTTACTATGTACCGTAAGTATGAACCATGGCTCCAGTTCCAGCACAGCGGCAGACAAGTATGGTAAGGAGTTTCTGAATCACCCGTCGAACGGGTCCCCATATGCTGAAAAGCTGTTAGAAACAATAAATTAGTATTGAAGCCAACCCCAATTGGGCCGACAAACCTATCCTACCGAAGGTGGTTGTGTGATAAAGAAGGTTTTGATGATAAAAAACTTCCATTTATCAAAACTGTTGAGTTTCGTGAAATCACCGAAGATCAGCCTCGCTGGTTGAATTTCATGAAAGGGAACTTGGATGTCGCTGCCATCCCTAAAGATAACTTCGACTCTTCGGTTGTTGGCGGCGAGCTCACCCCCGACATGAAGTCAAAAGGCATTGAGCTTATCATTACTGAAGACCCAGATGTAACCTACACAGCTTTTAATATGGAAGATCCGGTTTTGGGTAAAAACAAAAAGCTTCGTCAGGCAATGTCGCTGGCATACAACGGCGAAGAGGTCATTAAGAAATTTTATAACAATCGCGCAGTAAAAGCCCACTCCCCTATTCCTCCAGGCGTGGATGGATACGAAAAATCCTATGAGAATCCCTTTAAAAAATATGACCTTGCTAAAGCAAAAAAATTGTTGGCAGAAGCTGGTTTTCCGGATGGCGAGGGTCTTCCGACTTTTGAATTTCTAGCTGGATCTTCAAGTACTTCTCGTCAAATGGCTGAATACTTTCGAGAGAACCTAAAAGATATCGGCATTGAGCTTAAAATTGCACAAAACTCTTGGCCTCAATTCGCCCAAAAGATTCGTGAACGTAAGGCCCAAATCTGGGGAATTGCATGGGGCGCCGACTATCCTGATGCTGAAAACTTCTTACAGTTGTTTTACAGTCAAAACGCCAGCCCTGGGGCAAATGGCTCCAACTATTCCAACGAAAAATTTGATAAGCTCTACGAAAAAGCGGCATTAATGCCACCTGGACCAGAGAGAACAAAAATCTATCAACAGATGCGTGACATTGTTGTCGAAGATAGCCCTTGGATTTTTGGTGCCCACCGCTTAGGTTATGCCGTAAAGCACGGATGGCTTGAAAACTATAAACCCCATCGAATCATCGATGACAAAATTAAGTATTACAAAGTCAATGCTGATAAGAAAGCCAAGCTGAAAGCGAAGTTGTAAGTATGTGGAACTATATCACGCGTAGAACACTATATATGATCCCCGTTCTTTTTGGGGTAACGCTGATTACTTTTTTACTTTTTAACGTGGCCGGTGGTGATCCGGCTGCGCAAATGGCCGGCAAGAATGCAACGCCGGAAAGAATCGAGGAAATTCGCCAACTGTATGGCTTTGATAAACCGCTTTATGTTCAATATGGTGAATTTTTAAAGCAAATCATCACGCTTGATTTTGGGCGCAGTATTTCGTCGAAGCAAAAAATCAGCACAATGATTTTTGGAGAAACTCTCGAGCTCTCACCTCCGATCACCAGTTTGTCGATGATGCTACCGGCGTTTTTAATCACCTTGGTGTTAACTATAAGCTTTGCGTTGTTTTTAACGGTTCGGCGCGGAACCAACATAGATAAAGCTTCGATGATTTTCTGCTTGGCACTCATGTCATTCAGTTCACTGGTTTATATTTTATATGGGCAGTTTGTTGGTGGCTATAAACTTGGGATTTTTGAAATTTCTGGTTGGGACCCCAGTTGGACCGAGAGATGGCATTACTTAACTCTCCCGATTATTATTTTCGTGGTTTTGAGTTTGGGTTCAAATATCTTAATCTATCGAACGATC
>JAWKNX010000015.1:0-73513 GCA_041391465.1 Bdellovibrionales bacterium | reverse complement strand
CCCAAGTGTTATCGTCGTGAACTTCTCCTTGAAGCCTTCTTTTTCGCCACTTGCAATTTTCGGTGGGTGCGTATTCAGAAGGGGTGTATTTCGCTTTATTATTCACACAAAAATGCAAGCGTGACGGACTGTAGTGTTTTTTTAAATCTCTCCAGCAATGGAGCAGTGATTTCTCTTGCAAAGCCATCAATGACAGAGCAATGAGCATAAAATCCAAATCACTGTAAAGACTTTTGTGCGGACCTTTTAAAATCTTCTCTTGATTTATTTTTTCAAGTAACCAGGGCCATTTTTCTTTTTCTGACAAAGAAATCAAAGATTTATAATAAGGGTGCCAACTTGCCAGCCCCGCCGTATGAGTCAGGACTTGTTTAAAGCTTATATTTTTATGGTCAAGTTCCGGCAAAAACCAACTGAGCCGATCCGCCCAATTGATCGTATTTTGCGAAACCAAGTGCATTAGGTAAGAAGAGGAAAACAAAATCTTAGTCAGTGAAGCCAGGTCAAAATATTTATACTCTTGACCAAATTGCAATTGAGCTAATTTTTTACCGTTTTGAACTACGCCAATTTGCAACGACGGGGCTACCCTCTCCAATCCTTTTGGAAAAGCTTTGACAATATTTCGATGAATAGACTTTTCTATTGAATGCATGTCATCCCTGTAACTGCATCACCAATTGAGGCTTTGTCCCCAGATTTAAAGTGCAGCGAGTATTCAAAGGTAGCGGCATATTTCGAGGACCATGACCACAAGGCAACCCCTTCACAACTGGGTAATCCACATGTTCGGCAAATTCTCTTAAGGCATTCCAGGCATAACTGCGTCCATCTTTTTCTAATCCACCGGTCACAGATCCAATCACCATGGCTTTTATACCAGCCAACAACCCCGCTTGTTGCATGTGAACCAACATTCGATCAATGGCATAGCCCCGCTCTCCTACTTCTTCTATAAAAAGAATTTTGTTCTTGTCTGAAAATTGAAAATCTGTACCCGCCGTCGTCTGCAAAAGTTTTAAGTTTCCTCCGAAGAGTCGCCCTTATACTCGACCTTTCTTAATGGCTGCCCCATTGATCGGCTGAAGATGTCTGAAAGTCATTTCTGACCTGGGATTAAAAATAAATTTTTTAAAATTTTCTATTGTACTTTGCGATACATTTTTTGCCGTCAGTTCGCAAACAAAAGGCCCGTGCAAGGTTCTCCAATTCCATTTCTGGGAAATGAAATAATGATGCAGCCAAGTAAGGACATCACTGTAGCCAACAAACAACTTTTTGCCGCTTGGGCTTTTTTATTTTGTTCAAATAAGGAATGATACGCTGGCTTCCATAGCCTCTCGTACACAAAAGATGGCTTTGCTTTCAAGATTAGTGACAGCAAAGGAGAGTTGTTCCGCTTGAACATCGGCTGTATTGGCGCAAAATCGACTTTTACTCGAAAAAAGATTGGCCGGCACCCGAGGTACTAGCCCCCACCTCTTCATTTCTGCGATTCCCTCCTCCAACTCCTTATTGGGGCACTTTGAAGCGGTGCAATGACATCGACAATATCGCCTGGATGGATTGCTTCAAACATACGTGGCATGCCTTATCCCCTCTTTATTTCCATTAATGACAACATATGTGATTAGCTTGTACAGCAGTGATTCTTATAAATTTCAATGAAACACTCAATAAGCAACCAAACCCGGAGTATCTGAATGGCTGGTATTAAAACCCTATTATTTGTGATTTTAAGTGCCTTTATAGTTCAATGTGGACCGGCGGCCCCTTCGTAGTTGAAGTCCCACAAGGCCAAACTGATCAGCTCAAGGTTAAATACAAAAGTGGGGACCGAGATCGAGTGAATCGAATTGAATTCAATCCCATTTTGGATAAACAAGCTGTCGATAAGTTTAATTTCTATTTTGATTATGCAAACGGAAAAGACGAGCTTCTCATGTTGAACTACGTCAATGTGGAAGTGGCCAAAGAAGAGACCTGCGATATAGAAGTAGACCTCTACTGGGGAGAACGCTTCGCCGGAGCAAAAGAGTTCGATTACAAACCCATCAAACTCACACAGCGAATCGCCATTAAACGTGGTTTTCAGTATCGCTTTTGGTGGAAGCTCACAAAATTAGAGGGTTGTGGTAAGGTGGACATTGAATTTGAGATGTCTTCTCTTTAATATAATTTTACTCTTCAGCCTCTCGGGGTTTGCCAGTTTTTATGACTTAGAGGTCCGACCGGTTTTAAATTCAGGCTTTGATTCAGCGGGTGTGGGTATTCTCGCTTCCACAATTGCTCTGGTTGGCACATTAAAAGGCACCGATTCAACTCATCTCAAAGATATTCAATCGAAAGTGAATCTTAATTCTGATTGGAACGACCTGGGTGATTTTTTGGGAACAGGTGCTGCCGGCATGTTCGCCGTGGGAATTCAATATTGGGTGCACGAGGATATTTCTTATAGCCGCAATCATCTACGCACACTGATTTGGACTGGGGCCTCTACCGTACTGCTGAAAGGAGTTCTCCAGCGAGAAAGACCCTACGGCGGTGAACACTCGATGCCTTCCGGTCACACATCGACTATTTTTGCCACAGCGACAAGTCTCACCTATAGCTATGGATGGAAAGCCGCTCTTATCGCCTACCCATTAGCTTTATTAACCGCTGTACAGCGTATAGATGAAAATAAACATTGGCCCAGTGATGTCATAGCCGGTGCTGCACTCGGTGTCTTTTGGGGAAGAGCCATTCATAATTCTTTCAGCGAAAATTACTCGTTCGTCTTTACTCCCAATGAAGTTCTTTTAACAATTTATTACTAACTCTAACCTCTGATATAAAAAGGGGGCCTTTGCTATTTATGGCTGAACTCTCAACTTTAAGTCATTTTTTGCAGTTTTACGATAAACCGAGTGCCGCCTTTATTTGCTGCTTGAAAAGAAATATCTCCGCCAATTTCTTTGACAATACCATGAGTCAGAGTCAATCCTAGCCCTGTACCTTGACCTGGATCTCGAGTCGTAAAAAAGTGATTAAAAACTTTATCACCGATTTCATCACTGATTCCATGCCCGGTATCTGTAACGACAAGTCGAACTTCTTCCTTCAACTCAGTTAATTCTATGGACAATTTTTTGTAAGAGCTATTTTCCATGGCATCTTTAGCGTTGGAGAGTAGGTTCATTACAATGGTTTGAATTTGTTCCTTTGAACCTTTAACGTGCCCTATTTCTTGAGGGTGTTGAAAGTTTATATTTATTCCATTAACTTCATACATTCTTCGAATTAAATGCAGAATCTCTTCTATAACATTTGCGATATTGCAGTGGTCTGCAACATCTTTGACATAAGTGGATCGTGAGAAGCCCCGGAGTGCGTGTACCACATTTTTAATCCGGTCGACCGCATCGGTCGTATTCTCTAGATGTGAAAGGAGTTTTTCCAGTTTGGGATGCTCACTGAATTCACCTAACACCTTCTTTTTTATTCGACTTAGACCAGCGTAGACAATGGTCAATGGGTTATTGATTTCATGACTGACACCGCTCACCAGATGATCGACATGGAGAAGGCGACTTGCTAGCTCAGCATCAGCTTTCATTCTTTTCATATAAGTAATATCCGTGATCAGTACCGCAAACATCAGACTGCCAGGTGTTGACATTATTGGGTTGACTGAAAAGTGCATGGTTCTTTTTTCACTGGGATCAAACAACAACACTTCGGCTTCATAGGTCTTTGAATCCCACTGGTGCCTATCAAATAACTTCAATAATTCTAATTTGTCGATATTTTTAACCACTTCCACGATAGGTCTATTCAAGTAGTCATCTTCAAGCAAATCCGGCGTAAAATGATTCCAGTAATCCACCTCTAGATTTTTACTCAAAAACAAAATATTGGCGGGTGTCGCCTTCAAAATAGAATCTAATTTTCCTTTGGCCTCTTCTTCTTCGGTCAGGTTGCGCAGAAGCCCTACAAAATGCTTTTCACCTTCAAGCTGTGTTTCATAAACTCTTAAATAGACAGAGACGAATTCTCCATCTTTTCTTCGAGCAAAAACCTGGCGTCCCGTATTTAAAATGTTTCTTTTTCCGGTCTGCAAATATTTTGCAATATATGAGTCATGGTGAGAGGCATCTTCCGCCCCCATAAGAATATTTATTGACTGCCCCACAATCTCATCGGGACTGTGTCCTAGCACTTCTTCAATACTCTTGTTAGTCATGACAATTTGCCCTTGGCCATCTATAACAATAACCGGGTCCGGCAGAATTTGAAATACCTCATGACAGTCCAATTTAATGTTCAAATTGTTCGGATTTGTTACCATTCCTTAACGTTACCTTAACGTCACTTTTGGCAATATAGGTTTTTTTTAAGAAAGCTGAGACATTTTTCCTCAGCCTTAGAACTCGCTCCTATAGCCATTTATAAGCTAACGTCAGGACTGGCGTACTGAAAATCTCTACCAAAGTTGACTATAAAGATTCACTTTAGAGCGATTGGCCAAAAAGATCTGTGGGGTAGTCGAGGTCAAAACAGGCGGCACAGTACTCAGACTTGCTCCCCTTGACCGCCTTGAGCATTCCTTCGACGCTGAGGTATTGCAGAGAATCCGCTTGTATATAGTCTCTGGTTTCTTCGATATTTTTTTGCGAAGCAATCAGCTGATCTCTTCTCGGCGTATCGACACCATAGAAACAAGGACCTCTTGTCGGCGGCGAAGCCACTCGAAAGTGAATCTCTTTTGCTCCAGCATTTCTAAGTAGTCCTATAATTTTTTGGCTCGTGGTTCCTCTGACCAAAGAATCATCGATCACGACAATTTTTTTATCTTTCAATACTTCATGTTGGGGGTTCAACTTGATTTTAACCCCAAAGCTACGAATGCTCTGACTGGGTTGAATAAATGTTCGACCGACATAGTGGTTTCGAATAATCCCCAACTCAAAGGGCAGTCCACTTTCTTGGGCATAACCGATGGCCGCAGGGACTCCGGAATCAGGGACAGGCACCACAATATCCGCATCCACTTGATTTTCGCGGGCCAACATTTTCCCCAATTCTTTTCTCACTTCATAAACATTCTGGCCAAAAACCACAGAATCAGGACGCGAAAATACACGTGTTCAAAAATACATTAGGCCCGACGGCTCTGCTGAGAAATCGTTCAGAATGCTCTCCGTCTTGATCGACCCAGAAGATTTCCCAGGCTCTATCTCGCGAACATATTTTCGCCGATCAAATCAAAGGCACATGTTTCCGACGCGATAATAACACTATGACCACCCCCATCGAGAGGTCGATGCCCAAGAACAAGAGGCCTAAAGCCAAACGGATCTCGAATGGCAAACAGTTTATCTTTTGTCATCATCACTATAGAGTAAGCGCCCTGCATTTGAACTAGAGATGCCTTTAGTGCTTGCACCATATCCTGTTGGGGCATCCGGGCAATCATATGCAACAGAATTTCTGTGTCATTAGTACCTTGAAAGATAGCTCCTTGATGGATCATTTGATTGCGCAGTAGATCCGAATTAACAATGTTTCCGTTATGAGCCAAAGCCAATGGTCCACCAGAAAGGCGAGCCGTCAGTGGTTGCGCATTTTCCAATAGGTTTTTTCCAGATGTGGAGTATCGAACATGCCCAATTGCCGTATCGCCTTTGAGTCTTTGTAGGTCTTCTTCCTGGAAAATATCTCCCACGAGACCCAGACCCTTATGGGTGATATGTTGGCCCTCATAATTGGTCACAATACCAGACGATTCCTGACCTCGATGCTGTAAAGCATATAAGCCCAAATAGGTCATTTGCGCAGCTTCGGGGTCTTTAAAAGCACCGAAGACTGCACATTCTTCTTTCCATTGAAACATGATTACTCCAAACCAAAATGGTTTTTAATACATTCAGCAGAGGTTTGTGTCCAATGAACTGTGTCTACCACAGGCTGACCCTCCACTCTTAATTCACTTTGAATGACAGTCCCCAAATCAATGACTTCAAAATTCCTATCGGACCAAAATTCTTCCAATGCATCTCTGTCAGAGACCGTCAAAATGACTTCGTAAAGATGCTCTTTTGTGAGTGTTTCCAATAAGTCGCCACTTAAATGAACAGAAAACCCCTTACTACTCATTTTTTGCAATTCAAAAAGGCCGCCCAACTTACCAACAGCCACCGATGTTCTGGGTTTATATTTAATCACAAACCGTCGCAATTCATTGAGAAAATTTCTCAGCTTTTCTGCATTCCAATCACCGGCAAACTTATACTCCCCTCCAAGGATTTCTGCTTTATAAAATTCCCCCTGCCACAAATCACAACGAATAAGAAAGGCTCGATCTCCTTCGCGCACAAATTCGTCTTTGGGGATGCTGTTAATATCGTCTTTTAATCCAATGATTCCAGTGGAAGGAGTACTGGTCACGTTGGTGTCATGGGCTTTGTTGTATAGGCTGACGTTTCCACTTATTACCGGCACATTTAAAGCCAAACAAACTTGCACCATTGCTTGCCAATACTCGTCACCAACTCAGTCATCAATTGAGGCTTTTCAGGATTACCAAAATTAAGGCAATCCGTAGCTGCCAATGGCTCAAAACCCTTTGCCGTCAGTTGCACGCAGGGAAACAAAATCGCATCATATGCCCCCAATCGAACATCGGTGCGCATGATTGGGGGTCGACACCCTTAAACTTAATCCCAATGCACGCTTTGAAGCCTCTAATTGAACTACGCCCACCGACTGAGAGTAATCTCGCCGCAGTCGCCCCTACTCTCTGATCATACTGTTGATATATCCATTTTCGACTGCACAAGTCTGCAAATGCTCACTGCTTTTAAGATCATTTCTGTGGATCCTTCCGAGTGAATCAATGAACATCTATTTTCCTTCATGGGAATAGTGTTTTCGATCGTACTCCGGAGCATTATCGACAACAATGGCAGGGTCCAAATTCTGGTGAGAGGACTTCGTTAGTTCCATCTTAAAATTATATTTTTTCCCGTCAATCACTACCGATTTTTGCAGCATCCAAATCCCACTTATTAAAGATTTTTTGAGTCGTTCAAAATTGCGGCCGGCACATTAACAAGTATTCTCTCCTGCGATTCGGACAAAAGAATCTCTTTCAGGTGTTAATCTTTGCTGGCGCAAAGGAACCTGCGAGAGATCAATATCCAACCCCCACTTTTCCTTTGGCCGCCATTTCAAAGCTGAACTGGTTATACCTGCGGCTCCCATATCTTGAATGGACTCACCAAATCTTCTGCCATCACTTCGAGGCAAGATTCAATCAGTAATTTTTCCATAAAGGGATCACCAATTTGGACGGTGGGTTTTTTGCTTTCACTCATCGTCGAAGGATTCACTGGACATACTCGCGCCGTGAACTCCATCTCGGCCCGCCTGTCTACATAAACGACATAATTACCAACACCACGAGCTCCGCTGGTAAACACTTTGTCTTCCGGGCCAAAATATCCAACGGCCAAAGCATTTACCAAATGTTTCCGTTATAACTCCGGTGAAATTCAGTTGATCCCGTCACCATAGGAACACCTACACAGTTTCCGTAATCAGCAATACCTCGAACAACCCCGTCGACTAGATGAGGCATGTTTTTTTCGCTGGCGTCGCCAAAACACAAATAATTGGCCAGAGCAATCGGACGGCACCCATTGTGAATATGTCTCTTTAAAATTCCACCCACACCCGTCGCTGCACCTTGATGGGGAGATATATAACTCGGGTGATTATGGCTTTCCATTTTGAAAGCCACTTTCCCCTTCGCCGAGGCTTTTTCGATCACCCCCGCATTTTCTCCAAAACTCTCCAAAACTCTTTTCATTTTTAGAATAGAACTTTTGTTGTGAACTTTACTGGACTTATAACTGCAGTGCTCACTCCAGAGCGCAGAAAATAAAGCCCAATTACGCCCTGTAAGGTTCACGTCCCATAAGTTTTTTAATTCGTTCAAATTCACTTGAATTCAAACGATATATTTTTAATTTTTCTTGTATTGATAAACTCATTTTGGTCACCTAAATATCTAATAAACTGGTAAAACTGAAGACTCTTTTGTCACTCCCCATCCAAGCATGCAGACATAGCCCGCTCGGGATGGGGCATTAGACCTGCCACATTTTTCTTTATTCATAACACCGGCAATGGACTGCAAACTTCCACAGTTTTCTGCATATCGCAACCAAACCTGTCCGTTGTCATTGATTAGGTTTATTGTGGATTGATCGCAATAATAGCGACCTTCACCGTGGGCAATGGGAAATACTGACCTTATCAGCATCGATACCCCAAAAGGGAGATTCATTGACCATTTCCAATTCCACCCAATCGTCGATAAACCTGGGGTTCTCATTCCGAAGTAATGCTCCTGGCAACAAGCCAGCTTCGCATAAAATTTGAAAGCCATTACAAATACCTAAAACAGGAATTCCCTTTGATACGGCTTTTTTTAAATCATCAATAGCGGGCGCTCTGGATGCCAATGCGCCACTTCGAATGTAATCACCATAACTAAATCCACCGGGTAAAATGAGAGCTTGGTACTGATCACTCTCAAAATGATCTTCATACCAAATCCATTCCGGAACCGACCCTACTTGTTCAACGGCTTTCCAAATATCCCGATCGCAATTGGTGCCCAAAAATCGGAAAACTCCGACCTTCTTTTTAGCCATTACAACACTTCCAATTCAAAAGACTCCACCAAGGGATTGTACAGTACATATTCCGTTATGCTTTTTGCCTGCTCCAATGCCGACTGATCATCCTTGGATCCACATCAAGAACAACGTATTTTCCGACAATGCATTGCTTTACGGCGATTTGGTGGTGCTCCAATGTTTTTTCAACAGCCCCTTCCCCGGACTGTCCAGGACTTCAGGGCGAGGTAGAATTCTAACTCCAACCTTCAGTTTCCTCTGATTGGGTTAATCGTGAATACACTTCTTTGTAATTTTCAACGACCTGGTCCGCACCCCTTCTGAAAACGATCTTTGTCCATTTTTTTCGAACTGTCTTTGTCCCACAAACGACAACTGGGCGTGATTTCATCGGCCAAAACTATATTCCCAACCGAGTCCACCTCAAATTCTAACTTAAAATCAACCAGCGAAATATTCGCCTTAGAAAACATCTGGGTGAGAATATTGTTTATTTTCAATGCCTTGATTTGAGCTCAGGTAGGTATTTCGGGTTGTCGACTAGTCCCAGCGCGGTGATTTGATCTTCACTCACAAAGGGGTCCCCCAGTTCATCGTCTTTAAAAAAGAATTCAACGAGAGGCGCGGGCAAATACTCACCCTCCTCTTTGTTGAATTTCTTAGCTAATGAACCCGCAAGGCGATTTCGCACAACCACCTCTAGTGGGATCACAGACAGTTTCTTGACCACCATCGTTCGCGTCCCGGTGGTTTCAACGTGATGGGATTCTATTCCATTTTTTTTAAGATAATCAAAAATAAAAGTCGCTAGCAGACAGTTGATTTCACCTTTGCCGTCCAATTCTGCGAACTTTTTGCCATTAAATGCCGTTAAATGATTTTTAAAAACCATTGCAACAAGTTCGTCGCTCTCTTTTACTTCATGAATCGTTTTCGCTTTTCCTTCATAGAGCACTGGTCCCAGTTCATAACCCATTACGAACTCGCTTTCTTTAAATAACCATCGACTACTTTTTCTATAGATGCCAAATGACGTCGTCCCGAAAATATTTCGTTGGCGGATTTGACAGTTAATAATTTTTTTAACGTCGCATCCGATAATAAAGCATCCTTCAAAGTTTGATCTGGTTTCAACCCATGTGACACTCTCTGGACGTGTTTATAGGCTTCTTCTCTCGACAATCCAGAATTCACAAACTCCAAAAGGACATGCGAACTGAAAAGCTGGCCTTGAGACAGGTTCATATTTTCAATCATTTTGTTTTTATCAACATTCAAATTTTTTATGACACTCGCCATCCGGTCTGTTGCATAATCAGCTAGAATAAAGGCATCTGGAAAGATCACCCTTTCTACAGAGGAATGGCTAATATCTCTTTCGTGCCAAAGAGCAATGTCCTCGATACTGGCTTGGGCATAAGCGCGCAATAGACGTGCACAGCCAGTGATATTTTCACTGCTGATTGGATTTTTCTTATGAGGCATGGCGCTGCTGCCTTTTTGCCCCTGGCTAAATCCTTCGAAAACTTCTCCCACTTCAGTTCTCTGTAAGTGACGAAGCTCCACAGAAATCCGTTCTAAACCGGCCCCTAGAAGAGCCAAACTTGTTATCAACTCCGCATGACGGTCTCTTGGTATGACCTGCGTGGCAATGGTCTCAGGGACCAATCGCAATTTTTTGGCCACACTTTTTTCTATACTCGGTGACTGTGCTGAATAGGTCCCCACAGCTCCACTCAACTTACAAATTCGTGTTTGATCCAAGGCCTTGATGACACGCTCTTCGTTTCTCAACAGCTCCGCATGAAACCCACATAGCTTCATACCCAATGTTGTGGGCTCCGCATGCATTCCATGGGTTCGTCCACTACAAAGTGTGCTTTTATGTTTTCGAATTTGTATCATTAACGAATTTTTTAACGACTTGATGGATTTTATTAATATCAACCCTGCTTGATGAATCTGCAGGCTTGTGGCGGTATCCAGAACATCAGATGAAGTCATCCCAAAGTGAACATAACGGCCATGGGGCCCAACGTTTTCTGCAACACTGCTTACAAATGCAATCACATCATGTTTTGTCTGCTTCTCAATTTCGTGAATTCTGGCTACATCGAATTTTCCTTTTTTTCGAATCGCTTCTGCAGCCGCTTTTGGAATGATTCCTTTTTCCGCCTGGGCTTCAGCTACGGCTGTCTCCACTTGCAGCATAAACTTGAACCTTGAGTCTGCACTCCAAATTTGCCCCATTTCAGGGCGAGTGTATCTCTCGATCAATGGTCACTCCTATTCTTTATTTAACACAAGCAATTGGTGCTTCATTTCAGTTTGATTTTCGAATTGCCCCAACCAATCCATATTTGTCCAAACTTCGGGGCCATCGAAGGTAAGGTTTTTTAATTTACAATGTCTCAACCGGCTAAGTTCATTTCTGTCATAGACAGGGTATCGACTCGGACCCAATTCCTCTTCCTCATACAAATAGTCTTGCGGCATATCCGTGTTCGAGGGTCGGGAGTTTGGTATACGCTGACTAAATTCATCTAAAATCTGCGAATTTATTTTCTCCAAATAAGCCCGTTGATAACGCATCTGTGTAGGGATACGACACCAAACATCGAAACTTTCTTCTTTCACTGTTTTGCACAATTAACAAGTTCGAATGGGTCCAAAGGCAAATAGAGGTCATTAATCATAACAAATTGATTAGGAAGGCTTGAAAGTGTGGGAGCTT
This sequence comes from Bdellovibrionales bacterium, assembly GCA_041391465.1. Lineage (GTDB taxonomy): Bacteria > Bdellovibrionota > Bdellovibrionia > Bdellovibrionales > UBA1609 > UBA1609. Next base: position 62,092 of record JAWKNX010000015.1, on the reverse strand, counting down.
CCTGCAATTGAATTCTATATCGAACCCAACTCCACATGGATCGCACTCTCCCCGTAGGAAATAGAATGTTCCCGATAGAGACTGAAAAGTGATAGGTTTCATCGGAAGTCAATTGCCAAACAAATTGATGACCCGATACATTTCCTGACCAGTTTTCACTTCGGATTTCTATACGATGCAAATCATTTCCATCGGCCTGAGCATCTAATATTTCGGCGTCTCTGAATACTCGAACACCTTTTGTCTCACACCACTGAAGCGATTTTTCAAAACCACGTCGAGTGACTCGGCGAACGTTCAATGGAGACATGACATTCAGAGGTCTACCAAACTTTTTATGGCTTCAGAACTCTCAGAAAAAGTTGTACTTGCTAACTGATGACAAAGGTGGGCAAACCACGTCTTATCAAACTCTGTTTCTGCAATTTTTTTCGCTCGTCTGATCTTTCATCATCTGACATGGAATTATATGTATTCACATATCTCGTCACTTCATCGGAAAAACCCAACTTATTAAACCAAAAAGATGATAGCGGGCCTTTCATATCAACAGGCCCCTGCTTCAACCAAAGCACGAACCCTTCATTTACAGGGTCGTGGTAATCATCTTCGGCCAAACGCTCCACCTGACTGGCAGAGAGACGATCCGATTGGTAGTAGCCAAAAGGTCCTTCCCAATCTTCTGGGGCCCATCGACCCAACCTTTGACTTAAATCCACCAATGCCACTTGTTTGCCTGCTTCAGCCAGCTCTGCAGCCAACCAATGACCTCGTCCAAAAACGGAAACTATAACCACATCAAATTGATCCGTCATTCCACTCCCCCCTGCTCCCATTCTGATAGTTCAAACTTCCAAGTAGCTGGGCCTCCACCGTTGTCTCGAATACGACCAATTTGAAAAGCGTTAAAACCACTTTGCCTTGAAAGACTCATTATTTGGTCGGCATTTGATGCGGGTGCAATGACAGCGAGGCCAACACCACAGTTGAAAGTTTTCAATAGCTGCAACCAACTCAATTGACCTCTTTTCTTCGCTTCAAGAAAAGGCTCTGGAACATTCCATGGCTCAAGCTGCACATCTAAACCAGTGGGAAGAACGCGGACAATGTTGTCCATTCCGCCACCTGTTATATGGGCTAAACCATGAATTTCGACATTGTCCGATCGTAGCAACTCCCAAAGCTGCGGATAGAGGTGGGTGGGTTGAAGCAGCTCCTCTTGCCAGGCTTGCATGTCCTCACCAAACAGTTGTCTTAAAAGGGAGTACCCATTGCTGTGGAAACCATTGCTCGCAATTCCGATAACTGCGTCGCCGGCTTTCACCCAATGGGGTTGGAAAATCTTTTCTTTATCGACGACACCCACACAAAAGCCCGCAGCATCGAAATCACCCACCTGATAAACTCCCGGCATTTCTGCCGTCTCTCCACCAATGAGTGAACAGCCCGACTGTGCGCAAGCGTCTCGAACACCTTGAAGAAATTCTCTGGCTGCAGATTGCTCCAACTTACCGGTCGCATAGTAATCAAGAAAAAAGAGAGGTGTGGCTCCGACACAAATCAAATCATTCACACACATGGCCACTAAATCTTGGCCAACACCCTTATATTTTTTAAATTGCGCCGCCAGTTTCACCTTGGTACCAATTCCATCGGTTGCGCTGACTAAAACAGGTGACTTCATTGCTTTGAAGTTGGTTGCAAAAAGGGCCGCAAAACCACCAATTCCTGAAAGAACTTGACCATAGGGGCTTTGCAATGATTTCTCGTCCGCTTTGAGCCATTCTACCAAGGCTTCACCTTGCTCTATGTCTACTCCCGCAGACTTATAATCCATGGACACTCGCATGCTCCTCTGATGCGAAAACACTATCATTTCGCAATTGCTCAAGCAATACTTTAGTCATAGCTCACTGACTTGATTCACCCTCATTTGGGCCGGTAAAGTGGAGTCCAAAGGGACTTCTATGGACACCTCAAAACCCTTCCCCTACAATAGACTCGTTATGTCAATCAGGGGGCCTCTTTTGAACACCAAACAACTTGTGCTTAAATCACTTTTTATTCTTAGCTTCAGCCTATTTCTTGTACACTTACCCCTGTCAGTAAAAGCCCAGTCGGAAATGGAAGATGTCTACGACCCCTTTTCAGATTTCAGCGAATTCGACGAATCCGCTGATCAGGAAGCAGACATCAATTTTTTTAAAAACGGTCGTCTTTTTAATCTTGGTCTGCTGGTCGGTCAGCGGGCATATACAGAGGGTTTAGCTCAAGTTTATAACCCTGGCGTGGGAGTGGGATTCTTTTTGACCTACTTTTTTGATCTCCGCTTTGCACTGCAGTTTTCCTATCTTTCCAGCCAAGGGGACTATAGAGTTCGATCGGCCAGTTATCTTTCTCAAGGGAGTTCTGAGCTAACCACCTATGCTATTAATTTCAAATATTATTTTAACACACAGAATGTGACTCGAGGACTTGCTCAACTGAACCCCTATGTCATATTCGGATTTTCCAACCATCAAAGAATTCTTTCCTCTTCTGGCAACTTAAATATCGGGAAGGACAATGCCCAAGGATTTGATATTGGTGCTGGAATTGAAATTCCACTTCTGCGTAACAAAATGTTCATAGGCCTTCAGATCGCCTACCATGTGATCAACTTCAGAGACGAATCCACTGAAATTACCATACAAGATGAGCAAACAGGAAAGTATGGAAGTGGGGACAGTTACTCCACACTTGCGGTTGTTGGAACCAATTTTTAATAGCCTTAAACCAGCAAATCTAAGAATTGTAAAAATAAGCTAACAAATAAAATACAAGGTATCACCCAGCGGACTAAGATTTTCCAGTGACCATAAATTGTTTCACTGGCTGGTGAGCCTTCCCGGACAAATTCCGCATGCAGTTTTTTTTCATCTAACTTATAAATGGCCACTTGGCTGATAACGAAGGCCGAAATAGGGAGCAACCAATTAATGAAAAAGTAATCCATAACCTTGAGTGCCGACATTTCAAATGGGTATATTTCAATCTGGCAATAAATTCGATATAAACCGGAAAAACACGTCAACAATAAACACACAATGCCTACCCAGACGCATGTTTTTGTGATGAAATGTTAAACTTTATTTTCACATTCGCAACAATCGTACTTAACAAACCGATGCTCGATCCCACGCGGCTGCAAAATATAAACATATAAAAACAAAAACCAAAGATCGTCCCATCGTTCATTTCGCAAACATTCTTGGAACCGCTTGAAACAACAACCTGGACCCCAACTTTTATCAACTCCACTGGTCAATGCAAAAGGGGAAAATCATCAGCCCTGCGAAAGTGGAAACCATGACATCTATAATCGTTATCCGAAAAAGCTACCAGGGACGTCTGTTTCCTCATCTAAAATACTTCCAGAAAGTTACCATGGCTCCAAAGCCAATACTCAGAGTGAACAGAAGTTGCCCGCGCGTTCCGGGCCATTTCGAATCCAAAGTCGCTCTCGAAAAAGTCAAGAACATAAACGAACTGCCGCCGGAGCGCTCGGCATCGACAGTGCTTTGTAAGACAACAGCAGCATAAGTAGCATGAACAAGGGCATAATATAGCCTACAAGCCGTTCATTTTTCCTTGGTCAAGCCTTGTGACGAGCCCCACCACGATCAATAAGTGGGCACTGGCTAACATCACTTGCAACCAAGAACGCTCTTTAAGGACTGATAAAATCTCTGTGGACTGAAAGTCTTCATTAAACAATCCCACGAAGAACTGCATAAAAAAATGCATCACCCAGCTAATAACTGCGCAGTAAACCAATATGTAAACAAGCAAAGCAGAATCGTTATGCGACCCACCCAATTGGCCAATAGAGAATGTGTTGCCGGCCGTAGAATCAACGGCCAGCCACTTAAATGCACTGATCACCGGCTTTTTCATTTTGCCAATACACATTTCGGCAATAAGAAGAGGTAAAGCCACGATTAACGCCAGTGTAATGAAAAGTACAAAGAAAGCTCCCCACCATTCTCATAATTACATAGGGAAATCTCCACAGATTTCCCAATCAAAACCCCAAGCCCAAAGCCGCAAAATAGGTTTTTGCCTTAATTGACCAAAGGTTACGACTCATGATTTAAAAATTCCCCTTCGATCTGATCCATGTGGATATCTTGCACCGCAGTTTCTTCCAAGTTGCTCTCGACCCGCACACGTTTCTTTTGCCTTTTCTTCATACAAAAATACGTATTGGTATTCAACAAATGAGGTCAAATTCCTGTTGAATTTTTTTAGCTAGAAAACCGTCGGTATGCGGGTGTAACTCCCTCAGGATAATTAGCAAACGCTATAAAACTGGGTGGAGTTTGCTTGGTTTGTGTCAAATAATAAAACTTCACGTTGGAGGCTCCCACACCGGGGCCGGTGCCGACCGAATACTTGAAAAAAAGAAGTCATTGAGTTTTGAAGTCTTGATTTGCAAGCGTTTTTGACCAAATATTTTGAATTTCCGAAAACATATTATCAATTCCGGAACCGGTTTTCGCACTGACGAACACTAAAGGCATACCTTCGAAAAAGTGAAAACCTGTTTAACCTTTTCGGAATGTCGATCGATAAGCTTCTATCTCTGCCTTCCCTCGATCTGATTTATTTGCGACAATAAGAACGGCTTTGTGCTGCTCTAAGATAAATTGCATCATCTTTGCATCCTGCACAGTAGGACCCTCAGTCCCATCTATTACAAGCAATACAATATTGGCTTTTGCTATAGCATCATAGCTTTTAAAAGAAGAGAGGACTTCAACGTCTTGTTTGCGCTTTGACTGCACGACGAAGCCCTGCAGTATCAACAAGGAGATAGTTTTGTTCATCATATTGAAACGGAATTTCAATGAGTCTATTGTAGTGCCTGCAATTTCGGATACCAATACTCGATTTTCATTGAGTAGGTAATTGCACAGTGAGCTTTTCTCCTGACGTTGGGTTTACCTACGATAGCAAGTCGAATTTCATCCTGTTGCGCTTCTTCGGATCGGTTGTAGCATGATCTAATATCCATTCTACCAATTTGATCCACACCTGACTGACGCTCGAATGATGTGGTTATGGTTTCAACACCGAATTCATAGAATTTAGCCAATAAAATATCGGCTTGGTGCATTTGGTCCACTTTATTGACAACGATAATATAAGGCTTTCCCGAACGCTGAACCAACTTTATTACATCCCGATCTTCGGGAACGAGTCCTGATTTCCCATCCATGACAACAACAACAGCATCCACTGTATTGAGCACCGAAGGTAAATGCTCTTTGATCATTACCGAAAAACGATCTTCCGCATTCGTCAGCCCCCCGGTATCGAGAACTTCGAATTCTTTTCCCCACCATTCAGTTTGCTCGATTTGTACATCTCGTGTTACGCCGGGTTGGTTTTTAACAACAGCCTTTCTCGTCCGAGTGAGAATGTTGAAAAGAGTGGACTTCCCCACATTTGGTCTTCCGACCACTCCAATGCGCGGCAAACCTGTACTATGAGTTGTGGACATAACCAAACTCCTCCATTTGCATTGGGTTTTTCATCCAATTCTTCTTCACTGAGACATGTAAATCTAGATAAACTTTTTTACCCAAAATTTTCTCGATATCTAGCCGTGCAGCTTGTCCAATTCTTTTTAATTTAGCACCGCCTTGACCAATAACCATCGCACGGTGTGCCTCTTTGGATAAATATATGCTGGCAAATATTCGATCCAAATTTTCCCCTTCTTCGTATTTATTAACCAACACCGCCAGACCATAGGGGATTTCAGCATGTAAAAAATCAAAACATTTTTCTCGAACCACCTCAGCGGCAATTTCTCTCATGTTATGAGTCGTGTACACCTCTGGATCGAACAAAGGAGCGGCCGACTCTGGCATTTTCGGGATCAGTTGAGGTATGACTTCATCTTGCGTGTCTTGTGGTCGGTTTCGCGCCGATACTTCGATGACAAACTGAGCTTTTCCACCCAGCTGTTGCAGTATCCAAGGTTTTCGATGCCCTAAACGCATATCACATTTCGTAATGATAGCCCCCCAAGGTTTACCACTCGATTCCACTAGGGAAATAATATCGCTGAGTTCTTCTTGCTTTTTAGCATCCAAATTTAAAACCGCGACTAGAAAATCCGAATCCTCGATGACCGCCTCATATTCATTTTTTAAAAAACGGTTCAGCCCTGACTCCGCATGTATAACCCCGGGAGCATCCAAAAAAACAATCTGCCCTTGATCTGAACTATAAATTCCACAAATTCTTTGTCGTGTGGTCTGGGGTTTTCGGCTGACAATAGAAAGCTTTTCGCCAAGCAATGCATTCAACAGTGTTGATTTACCCGCGTTAGGCCGCCCTATAAGACCAACATATCCAGCTCTATAATTTGACATCACAATCCCTCCAAAGCTAATCGGGCAGCTTCTTGCGCCGCCTGTTTTTTGCTACTACCATTACCTCGACCGAGGGTTTTTTCATCGATTCTTACTTCTACTACAAATTGTTTATCATGGTCCGGACCCGATTCATTAACCACTTCGTATACGGGTGTTTGCTTATAGTGCTCTTGAATTCTTTCCTGCAGTCGCGTCTTGTAGTCTTGACTGAATTGAGAGTGGACATCGACATTGTCCAAACGACTGGAATACAACCCAGAGATAACATCTTTTGCGGGCTCAAAACCACCATCCACATACAAAGCTCCTATTACTGCTTCCAAACAAGAAGCCAAAAGCCGTGGTTTATCCTGCCCACCCGTTCGCAGCTCTCCTTTACCCAGTAGCATTTCATTTTGAATATCTAATCCCAATGCCAATTCTGCCAAAATGGACTCATTCACGAGGGAGGCCCTAATTCTTGACAGATCCCCCTCAGACACCTCAGGCATTTGTCGCATCAGCTGGTCTGAAATAATAAGCCCCAAAACAGCATCCCCTAAAAACTCCAGTCGCTCATTGTTACCAAGAGAATCCGTAGTATTTTCATTATGATAGCTTTTATGTGTGAGAGCTCGGTTGAGCAAATTTTGGTTTATAAACCGGTATCCCAGTTTTCTCTCTAAGGTCGTCATGGGCTTCACTCCTTTTATTGTGGCCCAACAAATCTTCAATTTCGACGCATCATATATAAGGCCCTCCCATTTGTAAACCCCGTGGGGAATTCTTTCCGAGAATTTACAAAAATACCTCTATGGGCGGAGAGATGAAGGTGCAACTTTGGCACTAAAACTGGGGACGGCTGAAGAACTTCTCTTCTGTGATCCACCCTGAAACCAATTCTGAAGGTGTGACATCAAAGGCTGGGTTGGTCACTGCCGATTGTTTCGGAGCCCACAAAATCTGCCCGGAGGAGCCAGAGACCCCTCTGACTTCTTCCGGAGAACGCTGTTCGATTTCAATTTCATTTCCGGAGGCACATTTTTTATCAATGGTTGTGTAAGGGGCTGCTGTGTAAAACGGTTTATTATAATACTGCAGAGAATCGCTACATTCACGTAAATTAATTTATTTGCAAAATCTCCATTTATAGCAATGCGGTCAGCGCCGACGATGGCCTTATCCACCTTACCGGCTTGAAATAGACTACGTCATATTATCGCATATCAATGTATAGGGGATTTCTAGTTTTTCTAACTCGTAGGTCGTAAGCCGTCCCCCTTGCAAAAGCGGCCGAGTTTCATCCACATAGACATGGATGGACTTACCTTGCTCGTGGGCTTTTCGAATGATACCTAAGGCCGTGCCACGACCGGCAGTTGCCAGAGCTCCCGTGTTGCAATGGGTGAGAATCTGATCTCCGTCCTCAAACAAATGAGCCCCATTCTCAGCGATCCGCTCACATAGCAGTTGATCTTCCTCGAAGATTTGAACCGCCAAATTTTCTACGCTTGCAATCGATTCGGACGATTGAACTTCATTTATTATTTTATCTAAAACAAACATTAGGTTCACGGCTGTCGGCCGGGAGGTTCGCAACCACTTTGCCGTCTCAATAAACTTGTCAACTGAGGGTTTGGTGCGGGCGTAGACTGCCATAGCCAATCCCGCGGCCACTCCTATCAGCGGAGCCCCTCTTACTTGTAACTTTTTGATCGCAGAAAACATATCTTCGGGTGTTCGGCAAACGACCCAACTCTCCTGGTGGGGAAGTAGGGTTTGATCGATCAGCTGAACTGTATCCCCATCATATTTTAAGGAAAGTGTTTCTAGTTGCATCAAATTAACCGTTTTTTAAAACGTTGAGGGCCGCAAGAATTTCTTCTTCATGTCCGTTGGGATCCACTTGGGTATATATTTTTCGTAACATACCCTCGCCGTCGATCAAAAAAGTTGTGCGATTCCAATACTTGTTTCCCTGGAATTCTGTTTGGCCCACCCCGAGGGCGTTGAGCAAATGTCCATCCGGATCAGACAATAAATCGACTTTTAAATCATACTTATTACAGAACTCTTTATGAGAGGGTACTCCGTCGGCACTTAAACCGAGCACCTTGACTCCCCTTCTTTCGAATTCTTCGTTTTTCGCACTGAAGGCCTTACTATCAATAGTACATCCAGGGGTATCATCTTTTGGGTAAACAAAAAGAACCACCCAATGACCTTCCAAATCTTTTAAGTGCATGACTTCGCCATTTTGATTGGGGAGGCTAAAATCTATAAACCGTTCACCGACTTGCATATGCATAGACATTCCCTTGAATTAAGTTTTCGCTAGAATAATAACAGTCTTTCAGTGATTTCAACCTTTTATTTAATGGAACAATGTCTGGCAGGTCGAAATCGGAACCCAATGAGAAATATTGTTTTTTTTCTTCCAGGATCGAATAAGATCATCCCCCTTAAAGAGGAGATAATAACCCGTAGCTCCAATACTGCTTAAGAAAGTAACAGCCGCCAAGTCGCCCACCAGAAGAAAGGGTCGTGCTACAAGGATTGCTCCTTCTATGGGCATGGAAATCTTGTCTATGGTGCTAAAATTGATTAATCGGTCCGATGGTTTTTGCTGAATCCAGTGGTGCAAAGCAAACTTCCAACTGCGGGTCACAAATGTAGAGAAGGCGGCAAGACTGGCTACCTTTGACCAAAACCAGGGGTCACTCACTGACTCTAAAAATGATGCATCATTCAATATGATCATAAACCCCGTGTTGATGGCAAAGGAGACTCCCAACGAATAGGGGCATCTTTAACTATAAACTTAATTTTTTTTCCGTGGTTTCCAATCCACTTTTCAGGAGCCTCCCAATTATCAATGGCTTGTAGATATCCATTAAATTTTTTTCGATAGAACCGAGCTAAATCTCTCGGAAAGGGCGTAGAAAAGAGGGCTAAAACAGAAGCCGCAAATATAAATCCACCCTGTTGAATACTGGGGTCGATCCCGTCGGGGCCAAAGTGAATCCAGCTAAAGTAGGCAGTGCCAATTTTAACGGTGGTCCATAAAATCCGGCCCCTGTTGGTTCTCATCATCCAAGGCAAATGCCGTAGATCTATGCGTAGCCGATGTTCATCCAGCACCTCAATGGCATCCGACTTTAATCGCCGCCCCATCATATTTTCCAGTCCCGGGAGCATCGTTTTATCATGGACCGTCAATATCACCGGATCATCGCCCACAACAGAGTAGATATTTTTAAGGGTCGTATCCAGTTCACTTTGATGGGTAATGGTAAACGATTGAGATATACCTCTGAGCGCAAAATCGGGTGACACACGAATCTCTGCCGCCACTGCCGCATCAGCTTCATCTGCCTGGGCTGGGCATAAAGGAAGTAGAAAAATGAATACGATAATCCAACGCATTTAAATACAGGTTCCTCAAAAAAGAAGTGGGAATTTACCACACCGCCACCCGACTCTCCACCGACAGTGTGGCCTCAAGCCCAACATGCCTATTTTTAAGTAATTATTTCACCAGAGGATAGGACCTCTTCTCAAATAAACCCGCTGATATCCACCAATATGGTCCTCAGAGACTGGCGCGTGGATATATTTTCCCATATCAAAGACTTTTTGACTCAATTAAAAGCTGAAACTTAAAAATCTTCGACTTGAATCGGTCGACAATTTGCATTTGAGTTTTTTAGACCTCAAAAAGGAGTTTGCTTTGAGTCTATCTATTAAACAAAGAATGAGTCGATACCCATTTATTAGTGAAATGAACATGTCCGTTTCCAACGCAATTGAGCTGATGCATAATTGCAAAATTCGGCACCTCCCCGTCATCGCTAACGATTTGATTATTGGTGTCGTCAGTGAACGGGATTTAATTGGCGCCATGGGCAGAGATGGATCGGGAAAAAGCACAGTGGCTGATTGTATGACAAAAAATCCCTACACCGTGGACCCAACAACTCCTCTCGAAGTGGTCGTTTCTCACATGGCAAGATGTAAAATCGGCTGTGCACTAATTAGTAATCCAAAGCATCAAATTTTAGGAATATTCACAACCACTGATGCATTGATTTTACTGGCGGAACTGCTTGGTGAAGATGACTCCAGCTTCAAAGGTTTCCCCGTGGAAATGTACATGACACGCTTAGAAGCGATCTCTGTTTAAATAAAATATGATTGCTTCGAAAGGGATCATTGTTAGACTGTCAGCATGCGATTTTTACCGGTGCTTTCATTATTTTTTTGTATTCCAGCATTTGCAATTGACGTTGATTCGCTTTTAAAAAAAGTAGATGAAATGTATAGAGCCAATTCTTCGTATGCTCAGTTCACCATGCAAGTAATTAATCCACGGTGGCAAAGAGAGTTAAAAATCGAAGCATGGACAAAAGGATTAGATAAATCATTCCTCACTATACTCTCGCCCAATAAAGATCCGGAATATCAACACTTAAGTTAAATGAGCAAATGTGGAATTACTTCCCTAAAATCGATAAAACAATCAAAGTCCCTTCGAGTATGATGATGGGGTCCTGGATGGGGTCCGATTTTACAAATGATGATTTGGTCAAAGAAAATACTTATCAAAATGATTTTACTGCAAAATTGACCGCTGAATCTGATGCCGAATACATCATCGAACTCAAACCTAAAAAAGAAACTGTTACTGTTTGGGATAAAATCACTGTCAGAATTTCAAAACCTGACCTACTGCCAACCGACCAAACATTTTTTAATGAATCTGGAGAGGCCAAAAAGAAAACTTATATTTTCAAATGTTAAAACAATTCAGGGAAAAAGCTTCCCACAACAATGGAAATGATTCCACTAAATAAAACCGGACATAAAACCGTTGTCACCTATGACAAAATTCAATTTGATCTGCCGATTCCAGAAAAAACATTCACGCGTCAAAACCTACAAAAAAGGCGATAGATGATTTTTCAGCTGGCTTGGAGAAACCTAATTAGAAACCGTCGCCGAAGCTTATTAACGGGCGGTTTGATCGTATTCGTCTATGTTTTACTTTCAGGATTTAAAACGCTTTCAGACGGGGTTTATGATCGAATTATTGATGGCTTTATTCTTGAACATACTGGCCACGTACAGGTCTACGCAGAAGATTTTCTAGATGATCCAAAAATCTATAAAGCTATTCCTTTAGACGATGCAAAGATTCAACGTATTTTACGTTCCCACACCACGTCTCCGCGTATATTAGGGTCTGCACTAGCGAGCCACAAAAGCTATTCTTTTGGCGCAGAAGTTGTTGGAATAGATCCGCAACGTGAAATTCAGGTCACAACCTTAAATAAGCGAGTTACTCAAGGCATCTATTTTTCAGAAGCTTCCCCTCAAAATGCCGCTCTAGTTGGAGGCCTGCTCGCGCAGCGTCTACATCTGAAAGTCGGAGATTCATTTGTGATGATTGGGCAGGCCGCCGATGGCTCGGTCGCCAATGACCGGTTTACAGTTATCGGCATCAATCAGTCGTCCACGCCTTCTAAAGACGACATGCGAGTCTATATCTCCTTAAGTTCAGCACAGGATTTTTATTTTTTGGAGAGCCGAGCAAACAAACTTGTTTTTCATGTCAACGGAGAGAATTCCACGATTGAAGAAGTACGATTGCAGTTGGCGGGCATGCTGCCAAAGTCGATGAGCGCAGTCGATTGGAAGGTTGTAGAAAAGGATTTTTACCGGGCTATGCAAGCCGATAAGGCCGGCGACAATATTGCTCGGTATATTTTTGTCTTCGTAGCTGCGCTGGGCGTACTCAACACCCTATTGATGTCACTGCTTGAACGACAGAGAGAATTTGGCGTACTACTAGCAATAGGGACTCGTCCTAGTTATTTATCTGTTTTGATATTTATTGAAACTACAATTCTTATTTTGGTGAGTTGCTGTATAGGAGCTTCCATTGCGCTTATAACAAATTGGTATCTTTCGGAAGTGGGATTTGCTCTAGAGACACCATTTGAATATGGCGGATTTGAATTCTCTTCGATGCGAGGAAAATTGGATTTCGCGGCATTTTGGTTTCCATTTTTAGTCATATTAATTTCATCTTGGATTGTCTCTATATTGCCTGCAATGCGAGTGCGATCTATCTCTCCCCTTGAAACGATGAGGGGGATTTAATGTGGATGATTTTAAAACTTGGAATTAGAAATGTCTTTCGCAACAAAATACGAACTCTCGTAACCTGTTCGATTATGGGTTTGTTGCTCTCTTCAGCCATGGTTATGGATGGCTTTTGGAAGGGCATGCTCACTAATATGGTGGAGACATTGACTGAAAGTTACATGGGACATGGTCAAATCCACTCAAAAAAATATATCGAATCCCTGGAAAGCAAATTTATATTAGAAGACCCCGATTTAGCAGTGAATTGGCTCGAACAAACACTTAATGCAAAAAAATGGACCGGTAGAGTTCACCTTCCCGCTATGGCGACTTCTAGTGATGGATCTGAGAACGTTGCCGTTATTGGTATTGATGCAGAAAGAGAAAAAGGCCTCTCGGAATTTGATGATCGAATTGTCGAAGGCGAATATCCATCACAACCAACGGACGTCCTCATTGGTACTGATTTGAAAGATCGACTGAATTTAAATATCAATGATCGTATGGTCATCACTACGCACAATGTTGTCACAGAGGAAACTTCACAGGGTCTATTTAGAGTCAAAGGGGTTTATCACTTCGGCAGCAAAGAAATGGATTTGAGAACGGTACTGATCACTATTTCATCTGCTCAAGAATTGCTGGGTAAAAGTCACGGAGTCCATGAATTGGCGTTTCAACTGGATCATCTTCCTATTCAGAAGATAAAAAAGTTAATGCCAACTACCAGAAGGTCACCAATGGGTTCTGCGAACCTGGGAACAGCTTGCTCCACAAATTTGGGGCACCATCCAACTTTCGACGACTTCAACGTCAATTTCAGGGGGAATACTTTTGGGACTGGTCGGGTTGATAGTTTTGAATACACTTTTATGTCAATTTACGATCGACTTTTTGAGTTTAGCGTCTATCAAGCGCTCGGTCATAAGAGAAAAGAAATCATTCTCATGGTCATTGCCGAAGGCATCGGTCTGGCCAGCCTAAGTGTCATCATAGCTACAATATTTACCCTTGTTTTGGGTGGTATGATGGCTGTTTGGGGTGTGGACTATGGCGGAATTGAATTTGGAGAAATGACCTTTACTCGTAAAATCTACTATGAGTTTCATTGGCAACAATTTGTTATTTACCCTTTGTCGTTTATTATTTTTACCGCACTGGTCAGTTTTTATCCGGGATGGCATGCAAGCCGACTGACGCTTGCGGATACCCTTAAAAAGTCATTGTGAGGTGCTCATGAGTTTAATTGAATGTCGTAGCTGTAACAAAGGTCTTTGGTAGTAATGAAGACAATAAAGTTATTGCCCTCAATGGTGTCTCCGTAAAAATAGAAGCTGGAGAGTTTACAGCACTGGTTGGACCCTCTGGCAGTGGAAAATCAACGTTGCTCAATGTCGTGAGCGGACTCGATCACCCAACGAGTGGCGAAGTACTGCTGCAAAATGAACTCATTTCTGATAAGACCGGGGACGAAATGAGTGATTTTAGGCGAGACAATATTGGTTTTATTTTTCAAGCCTATAATTTGATACCCGTGCTAACGGTTGCTGAAAATATTGAATACGTTATGTTGTTGCAAGGCAAAGATAGACACCATAGAAGGGAGCTCGTGGCACAAATTTTAAAGGAAGTGGACCTTGTCGGATATGAAGATCGATTTCCACAGCAACTCTCAGGAGGACAACAGCAAAGAGTCGCCGTGGCCAGAGCCATTGTCTCCCAGCCAAAAATTGTACTTGCCGACGAACCCACTGCAAATTTAGATTCAGAAAACGGCAAATCTTTGGTTGAGCTTATGTATCGATTAAATAGAAACCATAACATGACATTTTTATTTTCAACTCATGATTCTATGATTATGGAAGCCGCCAATCGAATCATTACAATGAAGGATGGAGTTATCATTGATGATAAAATACGTTAGTGCAGCTCTCCTGTCATTTGCAAGCTTGAATACTTTTGCTCAAACTGAGAATTCTCACAGAGGCCACACTCGCATCTATTTCAACCAATTAAATTTGCCAAAAAATACCTATGGCCTATCAGACTCTCAGCACCAGTTGACGATCAATCAGCGACACACTTGGCTGCATTCCGAAAGTGACTTGCATATGGAAGTTGCCTATGAATTTTTTGTCAGTCAATTTGATGCCAACAACGATATTTTTAGAAACGCATTGTCGCAGAACACACCCTACGATTACCGCCTTCGGGACATCAACCCCATTCTTACGCAGACAAACAGTGATGAAAGTCCACTGACCCAAATAAAACAAAATTTAGATCGACTTTATATTGTCAAAAACTGGGCCCATAATAAATTGAGTGTTGGTCGTCAAATTATCAATTTTGGCTCGGGTAGAATGGTGAGCCCCGAGGATGTACTTGCACCCTTTGGCTTAATGGTTTTTGAAACTGAACAAAGATTCGGGATCGATGCCATTCGTTACCAACACGCCTTTAATGCCATACAGGAATTGGACATAGGTCATATAGCTGGTTCGGAAGGTTATCTCGACAGGAGTGCTACCTATGCTCAGTTTAAATCCTACAGTTGGTCTGCCTTGATGATGCAATTTAAAAAGCACAATATGCTCGGCGTGGATATTCAAAATGAATGCTTTGAATGGAACTGCTGGATAGAGGGCGCATACGTTGAAATGCAAGAAGATTATAAGTATTTTCGTTGGTCTATGGGCGCTGAGAAATTGTTTTTTTGGAAAGGCAAAGATTTTGTGTTTCTCTCTTGGAATACTCGTAATGAGTCAAACACTTCATATCGATGAATATTGGGTTCAAAGCACTGAACAACCATTTGTTGATGGTCAGGTTTTTTGTTAGCTCAAAATTACATAAACGTAAATTTAATGTCACAATGGACCCCTCTGAATAGTTTTTCTTATCCGTTGTGTCCAAATGGCAGAGCTTACTCCACTTCTACGTTTGAGTCCTCATGGGAATGAATCAAAAGAAAAATGGTTATTATTTTGGGCGCTTTCACCGGATTGGGCCCTGGAAGATGAAAGTGGAGCTTAGGAAGTTACTCATCTAATATTTATGGGGTTTTAAAGTATTTCTTTTAAGAAAATATTTTGTGCAAAAGGAGATTAAAATGAAATTTCTTTGTCACCGGTACTGTTGGCCTTAGGGTTTATTGGACCTGCCATGAAGCAAATATTGATTTTGAATTCGACCTGGTAAAAAACTAGAGCATGCCCGCTCTAACAAAGAGCTCACAGTTAACTTCAGGAAAAGTTCCTGGACTGAACGATTACCGCTTGGCGCCATTCGAATCTGCCGCCATTTGCAGCTATATCTGCCAAAAACATAATGTTGAATCATTTTCCCAAGGAGGCACCTGATTTGACGAAAGTGGAGCAATGGCCTTCTTCGCCTGCGCTTGAACTGGAGCAACCCCTTGGGGTTTCTCAGAAACATCAGTTTATTCTTCCTGAAATAAGTAGATCTCAAGAGGTGGAAAGCTCTTGTTTGTATGAATTCGAAATGCAGTCAGCAATTTTGGCAAACTCCTTGCCGATAAAGATACTGGCCGCGGATCGATTTACCCTGGCTGATCTGTTTGTTTCACATGTTCTTATGTGGGCTCATTCCAAAGGTTATACCGATAAACGTCATCAGAATATTGTTGATTATATCTCTCGAATGAGAAAATGTAGTCATTTATTAAAACAAAAAATTTTGCAGCTTCATTGAAATAAAGAACTGCCCTTTTTATAAAATCTTCGTCTCGAGGGGTTTGGTTTAATTACTGTTATTGAGTTGTTCAGATACTAAAAACGGCAGTTAATACTAGGTTTATAATACCTGTAATCACAGAAAAACCATTCACTGTTTGCTGGTCAAATGTGTATTCTTTTTGTGGGACATACATCGTTTCATGACCTGTAAAAGTATAGTCCTGACCTGTTTTTAGAATTTTATCAAAGTCTTTTTGCGAAAGCTCACCATTGATCTTGCGTATACGACATTTGAGACATCACTTTCTCTAGTAAAACCGCCCGATATAGAAACCAACGTCGTAAGCGACGTACCCGGCGGTACATGATACAAACCCGGTTTTGCCACGCCACCCATTAATCGGACTGATACAAGAACATCCGATTTATTTCGATTAAAATATATTCGGAGAGCCTCGATTTATAAATATCATCTTCGGCATTTGGTAGAATAAAAACTGGATTGGGCAAATACCACTTGGCTGGTAAACACTAAAGCAACTATTACTCGAGGTAATATTTTAAATAAAATCATGATGCCCCCCTCGTCGATGTCGGCTCTTGTCCATCGTTCACTGGCATTTTTCTATAGCTATAAGGTATGGACCTTGTTTCCAAGCTGAATTCTAATTTGTTTATAATAGCATAAACTTTGTCGTAATCTGTCCACCCCTGTAAGGCCTCATCGATTTCCCAAAGATCTCTCACCTTGGTGGTGTTTGCAGACGCTACAATGACGGGAAAGTTGGCGTAACGAGCGAGTATAATCGCTTCAGGTCCGGCTTTAAATGCCGGTGTATCCATGACGATGATGTCATATTCTTTTTTAAATTTGTCCATAACCTCGGCAAACGATGCCTGAGCCTGTAAGTCATCACTTAAAATAAAGGTTCGACCCGTCGGCATATAGTCAAGATTTGGCTCAAGATCTCGAATCATTGCAACGTCCACATGCTCGCCGTCGTTGACAATGTTACTCACCCCTTTAACAGAATTCACAGAAAATATTTCGTCTAAAGAGGCCTTTCTAAAATCGCAATCCATCAATAAAACTTTTTTACCCAGCTTCGATAGGGAAATTGCCAAGTTCGCGGCAACGACTGATTTACCATCGCCAGACATCGCACTCATAACGGTGACAACTCTTGCCCCTTCACCAGAACGGGAAACTTGATTGAGCAAACGTGTTCGCAAATACCTAAAGGCCACTGTTGCAGGAGAGGCTACATTGAAATCACAGAGGGGACGCTTGCTGTCTCTCCGAACGAAAAGATTGTATTTACGCTGGCCAATTTCCGGAACGGACCCTAGGTAATAGAAACCAAGGGTATCAATATCTGCTCGCGTATGCACTTTCGGGTTGATCAACTCCCAACCAAAAATAAATACTGAAATGAGCAGAATGGAAACCATAAGGGAGTAAATTATTTTCTTCGTGAGAGGCAGTTTTTCAACAACCTTTTCGAAGCTCGCGCGATCATGGGTTCTGATTCGATTTTTTAGGTATATTTTCTGGATTTCTGCATCGAAGTAGTGTTTTTGAAGTTTTTGATAAAACGAATATTGCATATCTAATTGCTTATTGGCCTGTAACATTTTTTGACCAAACAGCGTCGACGCCTTTGACTGGCTTTTAATTCTCGCATCAATTGCTTTTTTCTGAGCCTCCAACTCCATTCGCTCTGCCTTCAATCGACGTAGATTGTCAGTAAGCTGGCCGGCGACAGGGGCATCAAAGTCACTGCCCGAGTCCGCAGGATTTCTTTTTTCTTTAATTTCTTGCATTCTCGCTTTAAGGTTTGCTTCTAGTAATCTATATTTCGCTCCAGTTGAACTTGAACTTCCTGAATACTTTCCTTCAGCCGCGCAAGACCATTACCTGTAATCTCCCAGAGGGCGAAAACGACAGCTGACTGTCACTGTTATCCGTTTGAATTTCAAAAATTGACTGGTTGATGGCGTCAATCCGATGACGAGCATCAGCGATTTCTTGTTTTAAATAATTCAGAGAATCTTCAATCTCTCTAGATTCATGATCAACAAGCGCGTCTTTAGCTGCTTCGCTGATGAAGTTGGCAATTCCCACTGCAACGTTTTTAGACGGAGAGTAAGCTATGATATCCAAAGTGTCGGAGTCCACTTTTTTAAATTCGATTTGCCCTAACAACTTATCTGCTAAATCTTTGGAAGGCAATCCATCGACATTCAAACCATGCTGAACCACATAGTCTTTGTGACTTTCAATGTATTTGACAAGATACATTTCAAAGGAATTGGAGTGCAGTACTTTTAAATATTTATCCGGTAAATCCATTGAAGCATAAGGGTTGATTTGAATTCCGGAAACTTGTTCTGCAATAGACATTGTGGGGCTGCCAGAAGGTGACATGACATAGAGCCGAGCCGAAACAAAAAAAGCCGGATTCAGTTTATGATGAATTAATGTGCCAACAAGTGAGAACAACATAAAAGCGACAACCGGTAAACGGTGCCTTAATATGAGCCCCAAAAATGAAATGATGGGGTTTAGTTCCGCTTGCATTTTATTCTCTTGCACTATTGGCACTCCTTCATCTCTTTTTTTCGGTGTTTTTGTGACTATTATTAATAACTTGTGGGGCTATTCCCCAAAACTTGACTAGACAAAAAGAGGGGGTACAAGCGCCCTATCGAAAGTTTTTCCAGAGGCCTGTTGTTATGGGTTTTACGGTGATTTAGAATTTAAATATGTTCATAGAACTTTCCCCTCTTAGCCCTCGACTAAAGTATGTAGTTATAGCTCTAGTTATGGCCGTTTTGGGTATTGCAGCAGGACTGTTTGCAAGTACCTTTTTAGGTGTATCGACCACGTTGGGCAAAAATATTCCCGCGTTTCATATTGCATCAGATTATGTAGCTGGGGTGATAACAGCATCTTGCCTTTTTATTGTGATTTTCTTTTTGCCTATCGAGATGTCGACGAAAAAGGCTCTTGCTGCGCTATGGGTGGCCCGCAGTATGGTGACATTGGGATTCATGTTGTATTACGAATATATCTACCGGCTCGATGCATACAATTACTACACGTGGATGCAAGCTGGATATAAAGAATTAGATTGGTTTTTATTTGATGGAACCAACACCGTAATATCAATTGGTAACATGCTTATCAAAAACTTTCCGTTTCTTAACTTTTACCATGCACTAAAAGTTCTATTTTCATTTTTAGGCCTTATAGGTGCACTCCTATTTTTTCGAGGGTACCAAGAAATTACTGGCGATAAAGATCCTATGACTTTGTATTTAATTGGCCTTTTTCCCTCTTCGATTTTTTGGTCGTCGATCTTAGGTAAAGATCCCATTGTGTTTTTTCTGCTCAGTTGTTTTTTCTATGGGACCATGCTGGTTTGTAAAAAAATATCCATCAAAGCCCTAGCGCTACTTATTGTTGGTGCCATCGGGTTAGTTTTTATGCGTTTTTGGCTGGCGCCCGTTGCCACAGTTTCCCTTTTGGTGGCCTATAACTTAGCGAAATCGGCAAAAATTTCGACGATTAAAATTGCGGTCGGAGTTCTTGTCGTTTTTGGTTCTGTCGCTTTTTTCAGTATTGCAGCAGAACAGTTTAAAATATTGAGTTTCAATGACCTCATCGAGCGTATTCAAACCATGTCTAGATCTTGGGGGAGTGGTGGATCAACCACTTCTGTACCCGTTTTTACAGGGTTAAAAGACCTCGTGCTTTATTTACCTATTGGAGCATTTACTGCTATTTTCAGGCCGTTACCAGGTGACGTGATGAACCTGTTTGGTGTGGTCGCTGGCCTAGAAAACCTTGTACTGCTTGTAATGTACGGCATCGCACTCTTCTCTTATAAAATTGAAGAACGCAGAACCCCTTTTATGCTTTATATCACAACATTTATTGCCATTTGGGGAAGCCTGTACGCTTTTATTTCACCGCAAAACCTAGGAACTGCATCTCGATTTAAACTGCAAATTTTACCTTTAATGCTTATATACATTCAATTTGTTAAATTTAAAAAACAACAAAAGACTATGCAAAATGAAAACAATCCAACATAGCAATATTGTTAAGCTGTTACTCTCTGTGTCTGTGGTTGGCCTCCTGGCGGGCCTAATAACCACAGCAAGGGACATTTATTTGGCGCGTTCTTTCGGCGCTACCGAACAAATGGATACTTTTTTTATACTTCTTGTCATTCCCATGTTTCTTATCTCAATTACCAATAGCACTCTCAACTCCACATTAGTCCCACTTCTTTCTAAGGAAACTTTAAATCGAATCAGCATTAAGGTTTCACGCCTCTCTTCTTTGCTTGCACTGATAGCTCTAATATTTATGGCCACACTGGTATATGCCTCAATACCAATAGGTCATTTTTTTAATTTTTGGTTACCTCATTTGGATGAATTCGATTTATCGTTTGCCTGCTTTACCCTTATGGTTCCACTGGCAGTCTACTCCACCGTATTAAGGTCTGCACTGAATGCAAAGCAAGAGGTATTTAAACCCGCTCTGAGCCAAATAATTATAGCTTTTTCATCGATCGCTTCACTCATTGGACTTCATCAGTTTTATGGCATCGAAGCACTCAGTATCGGTCTATTTTTGGGCTATACGCTAGAATTAGTTTATATCCAAAAATTATATTTTAATGAGGGACTCAAAATTCACCTCTCTGCCATCATGTTCAATAAAGAGGATATTCGCTTTTATAAGAATTCATTCTTTTTATTGCTGGCTGCGGTTTTAATGTACATGACTCTTGTGGTGGATCAGTTTATGGCCACTTCCCTTGAAAATGGAGATGTATCCAATTTAGTGTATGCTGGCAAACCTATAAACTTTATTCTACTGATTCTAGCTGGCGGGATTTCTCAAGTATTTCTTCCTGAGTTCACCATCAGTTAAAAACCAGTTTAAGCACAGCAAAATCCACTTTGAAAAATACGCCCTTTTCATTTTCATTATTGCAGCCTTTTTTAATCTGCTGTTGTTAGTATCAGCAGGTAAACTCATTGAAATTATCTACGGTTCTTCAAAACTTGAAGCTCAAGATCTCTCTGCAATATACAATTGCCTGGTCAATTATTCTTATCAGTTTGCAGGTTTTTTAATCGGCTCCCTGGCGGTTCGGTTTTTACATGCCACCCAACAGGTCAAGCAAGTTTGTGTGATCGCCCTTATGAACCTCATCCTCAATATTATCCTCAACTACATACTTATGAAAAATCAAGGCGTTGCAGGAATTGCGCTTTCCACCTCATTTGTCTATAGTTTTTCGGCGATTGCCATTATGTTTGTAGCTTTTAGAACCCGTAGTGACGACACCACTGCTCAAAGACAATAACGTCCCAAAGATGATAGTGCCAGTCTCGCTGCTGGTTTAAATGTTGAACTCTCCGGGCACCCACTTCCTGAGCATTGTATATGCCACGACGATTTAATGCTTCATCAGAGATGTAATCTTGCATCCAGTCTTTTAATTCATGCCTCAACCACTCCGCCAATGGCACGCCAAACCCTTGTTTTGGACGATCCATCATCGACTGCGGAACAAAATCATAGAGAATTTCTCTTAAAATTTTCTTTGTCTCACCACCTTCGACTTTATACTCCTCAGGGAGTGACCAGATCAACTCTTGTAGCTGGTGATCAAGAAACGGAGCCCGTGATTCTAAGCTCGTACCCATCGCCGATCGATCGACTTTCACCAGAATATCGTTGGGCATATAACTGAGTGTATCTGTCGCCATTTGCATTTCAATTTCTTTCAGTTCTACAAAAGTCTGCATCAGCTTTTGCACACTGAACTCTGCCTCTAAGGTACGATCCAAAATTTCACTAGGTTCCCAATGGGAAACCAATTGCTCATAAACATTGGAAAAACTCGATGCCGAAAGCATCGACCCGAACTTGAACATTTTTTGCCCAAAATTACTAAATCTCAATTGCCGAGGTAGAATTCCTTCGATGCCGTCATAAAGCATTTGCCATTCTTTTGGAGTTGGAATCAATAGTGTTTCACCGGCCATTCCCCTCACGAGCCTTGGAGCTTTTCTGAGCTTTCCCCATATTTTTTTCGACCAAAGATACCTCGTGTATCCTCCACATAATTCATCGCCGCCATCTCCTGTCAAACAGACCGTGACATGTTTTCGGGTCAGTTTTGAAATCATGTGGGTGGGCAACTGCGAGGAATCTGCAAATGGTTCTGAAAAAAGAATGGGAAGTTCAGGAATGATCTCTCTAATTTGAGTTTCGTTCGCCATGAGCCTAAAGTGCTCCGTCCCTAAATGCTTAGCAGTTTCACCAGCGAATCTCGACTCATCAAAATGAGCATCATCAAATCCAACGGAAAAAGTCTTAACCGGTTGACTTGATATGGACTGCATTAAACTAACAATCAAACTGGAGTCTACCCCTCCAGAGAGAAAGGCACCTAGTGGAACATCAGAAATCATTTGCTGCTCTACAACTTTCAACAACCGGTTTTTGACTTGCTCTTTAGCTTCAGTAAAATCCATGCTGCTTTTTTTTGAGTGCGCAACCGCAACAAAATCCCAGTACTTTTCAGGACTTTTAGAGTCCAAGAATTCATTTTCTCTCCAAGTTATAAAATGACCTGGTAGCAGTTTATTAATCCCTTGAAAAATACTCAAATCATGGGGAACACAACTGTATTTAAAGAAGAGCTGAATGGCTTGTGGGTTTAACTTGAGATGCGGCTTTTCCTCTTTGATGAGTGGAGCTAATTCCGAAGCAAAATAAAGTTTGTTGTTGATCCAACCGTAGTAAAGGGGTTTTTCTCCGAACCGATCGCGAACAAGTGTTAACTCTTTTAACTGATGATCCCAGACCGCAAAGGCGAACATTCCTGTTAGCCGATTGATGGTTTCACGAACGCCCCAACACTCAAAGGCACTCAACATTGTTGCAGTGTCTGACCCTCCTTCAACTCTGTGACCTAACTCTTTCAGTTGTTGGTTCAAGGATTTGAAATTATAAATTTCTCCATTGAAAGTAACTGTATACCTGCCATTTGGGGAGCTTTTCGGCTGCTTCCCCTCTGGCGTGAGGTCAATAATTGATAGGCGTCGATGAGAAAATGTTAAACCATTTTCAATGGTCCACTCCCCATGATCGTCGGGACCGCGCCGTACAATTTGTTCACCCATCCTTTTTGCTTTTTCAAGTCTATCTTGTCGAGGCAAGGAGGGGTCAATAAATCCAGCGATTCCACACATACTTCAACTCCCCATTATTTTACAAAATGTCTGCAAATATCTATTCAATACTTGGTTGAGTTCATACTCTTCCACAACTCTCTGTCGAGCACGTTGTGAAAGATCATTTCTCCATTCAGTCCCTTTCCATAAGTTCGAAAGGCCTTGGCTCAAGCCATCCAAATCATTTGAAGCAATAATGAGTCCCGTTTTATCAACAATGCTGGCGGAGTCGCCCACGTCAGTGGCAATCACAGGTACGCCACAGCTCATGGCCTCACCGATAGAGTTTGAAAAGGCTTCGGCTGTAGAAGTGGAGCAGTAGACATCGAGGGCGTTCATGTATTTCCAAACTTTTTGCACTCCCCAATCAATCGAAACAAGTGACTTTTTTTATTTGGTATGAATTTCATCAATCGATCCGTATCACGACCGATACAGAGACAGCGTATTTCAGGAATCTCGTCACTGACGCGCAACACGGCGTCCACCAACAATTTAAAATTCTTCACTGGATGATTTCGGCTAATGTTTCCAACAACAAAATGATTCGGTTCTAACCCCAGTTCCTGCCGAATATGTGATCGCATCTCATTGTCGGGTTTGAAAATTTCAATATTAAACCCGTTGGGGATGACTACAGATGATTTACTCGAGTAGCCAAAATCCTCATGTTGTTCTTTTGCAATATACGAATTGTATATGATGGCCTTTGGCAAAAAACTCAACCAGGCCGAAAGCCGAATTATAAATCGAGTCATTGGCTTGTCTTCTTTGTAATAGGAGAGGGATTGACGAATCGACCAGCCGGTCTCCGCGGAGGGAAACGCCAAGTATTTGATTAAAGTGGCAAAAACATTTCCATGGTACATCCAGCCTTGGATGACATCGGGTTTAAAAGATATTCTTTTTCGCAAAAAAAGTAACTTTAAAAAATGAAATGACTTACGAAGCTCTAAGGCATGAATTTCAAATCCATCTTCTCTGAGTTTTGCTCCCAACGTACCAAAACGACCTAGAGACAATATGGCCATCTGTTGACTCTTGTCGTTTTCGGCCGCGCGTACCAGTTTATTGAGCATCATTTCTGCTCCACCAGTATCCATAGTTGTAATAACGTGTAGAGTCTTCATATTTTACTTATTATTACTCACATCAAAGTAAATATTGGAACTGGCCAAAGGCTGGCGGAACCATCCAAAAACCAATCGGACAAAACTTTTTAACTTACCCAAGAGACTTCTTCGCTTAAAATCAACAAAAGTCTTTACACAAACGGCGTTGACGTTGAAATGCACATTGAGATCATGCCTTAAACTTTCCACAGAAAAAGCCTTAACGTGACCCCAGCGATGAAACTTTTCATTACAATGAGGGCAAATCACATTATTTTGCTCTAATATCTCTTCGAAAGGCACGGTCCCGATGAATACCCCATTGGGCTTGAGAATTCGTTTGATTTCCAAATAGGTTTGCAATCTCTTCATCGTTGAGATGCTCTATAACTTCTGAGAGGACGACGGCGTCAAATTCATTCTCCTGAAATGGCGATGTCGTTATCGTTCCTCCGCTAGCTCTCATCCCAGCTTGAGTCATTTTTTGAACAGCGACCTCACTGATATCTAATGATGTTGGCGTCATTCCCATTTGTTAGATATTGTTCTAAATGGCCATCGCCTATACTTTATTGAAATATTAATATTCTTATTTTTGAATTTTGTTTGGTTGACCAACAGATACTCCAAGTCTTGGCCAACTTTGTGAAAACGATTTGCGCATCACCTGATGAAAAATGATCCCATATGGGAGCCTGTGAAGTTGTTTTGTTAATGTTAATATGCTCCGGTTAGTTTTGCTATAAACCAAGAATATCATAGCGCAGGGACTGCATTAACGTCTTTTTTGTGAGATGCTTAATCAAAAGAAAGTACCCGAAGCCCTCTCTTAGGCTGTAAGAAAAACTTTATTGATGAGCTGAGTATAAAAACCTGGACTTAAGGGACGGTTTGCACACCCTCTAGTAGTGAGATCGATAAGCAAACTCTCTTTCGATGACCATTAAACTGGCACAGCAGAGATGCTGCAAATTCTCCTGTCGCGCCAGTAATGAAGCCTCTGGGACGGAAACTTCTTTAAGTAAAAATAAATGTCTTGCCAGTTTTTACATGATCAAACGTGTGTTGATAACCCTTATGCACGATCAAGTGAAACGGTTAACTCCGGGATAATCTAAATAGTATTGACGACAGTCACCACTCTGACCGTTGAGACCACTTCCGGTTATTAGATTCAAACAGGAGTTGTTGTGGACGTCCACATGATATTCAAAACCCATTCATTTTTTCCTAGTAATCGGCCTTATGCCGAAGGCAGCCACCGCTGAACGACGTCTTCTTTGTATCCCATGGAGCGCAAAACCTGATCAAGAGACGAACGCTGTGATTCTTCAACAAAAATATCAATGTCTGACATTTCACGGTCACCCACCGAGGGTAAACTTCATCAAGGAGTTGAACACCTTTGAGAAAAACCACATTCACTGGTTTTTGCAAACTTCAGCAATACGTCAGGCTTCATTGAGCTGCTCAGAATTGACCAGCCTTGCCGGGCCCGCTGCGTGACTCAGTGGTTGATGGCAACACACTCCTCACTGAATGGGGTGAGTCCGTGCACCTATCACTTCCCGACTCATAGACATTGCGGCAACTGTCCCTGATTAAAAGAGTTTCATCTCTCAAAACGGTCCATTTCCATACAGGTCCTGTTGGGATGCGTTTCAAATACATTTCAATGCGAACTTCAGGCGTCGCCGGCGTTCACTGTTGTGGGGCGATCAAACAGGAGGAAAATTTGATTCCAAAAACATTTTGTGCATTTGAATCGGTGGCTTTATAAAATATAAATACTGCCGTCTGAGAAAAACTGTACCAACCCGCGGGAAACCACAGCATTCTCCTGATTGATCAACGGAAAAGTTGAGATTCCATGCATGGTCTTGGGAAAACTGATCATTGAACTCAATCATTGCGCCGTCTGCGGGCTCACTCAGAAACTCCTCATCATTAAAAAAATCATACTGGGGGTGAAAAGCCGCAACTTGCTTGAATTGAGAAAAGTCCAACCCGAACTGCGGTTGACCCCAGAAGCCGACAGTGGAGTTATAAAATTCATTTTTCACAAGAGGTACGAAAGTCATTTGCAAGGCATCTGGAATCATTCGACCATCGGGTTTTAAAAATCTTTTTCGGGCATCCGGTAGTGTTTCAATAGACCCTAAGAAACCTAAATTAGCGATAATAACGTCCACTTTTTCAGGCAATTCCAACTGTAAGGAATCCATTTGAATAAATTCAATTTGATCGAACCCATTGGCTCTCGCTGCCTCTTTAGCCAGTGCGATCATCGGGTCCACATCCACAGCATAAACTTTTGAAGCTCCGGCTTGTGCTGCAAACATGGCATGAATGCCCGTTCCCGTACCGATATCTAAAACAACATCTCCGGGGCGGACAGAGTTTTCAATCATTGCTTTGTAAGACTGTTGGCAAACTGTATCTGTTAATAACGCTCTATGCTCTTCGATAATAGGAGGTGCGGAAATACAATGTCTTTTGTTCACAGGACTGGCCCCTCCGTCATTTTTTCCTCCATGACTAAATGTACGGGTAAATTCCTTAATTGTCCCGAAACTCTCGAGGGCTGGCTTTTCGTAATTTGTTTTTTTGGTTTTCTCTTGTTCTTTGGGTGTATTCTTGCTCATTCGGAACCTCATTGGTGTACATTAATCGGCCAATAAAAGAAAATTGTAGTATTGCGTCCGTACTAGATTCAATGAATTTCTCGCCATATTTTTTCATCAATCCATCTGGCACAAAAGACAGTAAGAAAGCTTTTTGATTTTCGATCACCTGATCCTTGATCAACGTGTAGTCCTGCTGACTTCTATGATTCGTCAACTGTTGGGGTAACAACCGAGAGGCTGCTTGACGCAAGACGCGTTTATCCTGACCTGAGTAAACCAGAAACTTCCAATCTGCCCATAGCGCCCAAGCCATAAGTCGTGGATCAAGCAGTGGGTAGGACATCAGCATTCCGTAGGTTTGCGCCAGTTCCTGCTCAAATTCCATCGCAGTGGGTACTACTCCCGATCCCATCCATCGCCATGCTAACTGTTCTTGCAATGGATTGAAATCATAAGCATCCAGTTGATCGCGCAGTTTTTGCCAATATTTTAAAGTCTTCCCATCCAATCCGTTTAAATTTTTTTTCGAATAGGATCGTCTCCATTTTTTAGTCGTTAAGAGGAAACCGAGCCCGTATTTCAAGCTTTCTTTAATTCCGATCTCTGAATAGTCGCTGAAAATCTCTTTGATCCAAGTGAGTGGATCACCAGATGCCCAGGCCTGTGACAGATAGGCTGGCCCAGGGGTGAACACATCATCCCCTCCCAGACCAGAAAACATATATTGAAGCCCGTCTGCTTTTGCCTGTCGAAACAGCGGACGAAATAAAAACAGATTTGGCGAGTAATGCAGCGGCCATCGAATCGCCTCCTCTTGCAAATACAATTCTTTAGAATCGCTGTTTAAAATTTCAATGTGATGGGATTTTTACTGTTTTGCCTTGTATGTCCAAACTCCACCTTTCACTGGCCGTTGCATCATCAAAATCCGCAGAGTATCCTCGAAGGGTTGGCCGATGGCATTGCACATGGCACCTATCGTGCTGGAGTCCAACCCTCCACTGAGTAACAAACCCGTATTTTTTCTCGAACTCAGTAAGCGATCAAAAACCGCACCTTTCACTAATTCGAAAACTTGATCACTGGCCTCTCTAACACGGAAGCTTGGCGGACCTTGCAAATCTTCAAGTACATCCCAGTAGGTGTGAAGCTGTTGGTACTCAGCGAAAATAACTCCCAGGGGAACTTTTCGAATGCCTTCATAGGCGGTTTGCTCGGATAAAAAATAATGCCCTTTTATAAATGCATCAATCCACCCTCATCCATGGGAAGCGAGTTCTTTTTGTTCAGCTTCGTATAAACACAGAGAGTTTTACCTTCTCTTCTAAAGTAAACCGGAACCACACCAATAGGATCACGAGCTATCAAAACCTCATTGGATCGTTTGTCTTGAACAATTGCAACGAACTCTCCTTAGCATTGAGAAGCAACCTTCACCCATCGTTGAATATAAGCTGGCGACAATATGCTCACTTTTAATGTTGTTCGATAAATTTAATTTTGAGTTAATATTTTTTGTTCGTCAACAACCCAAAAAACTGAACTTGGGAGTCTGAATTGACAGGTGCCGTGGTGTCGATCTCCCAATTCATAATGGCTTCACCCAACGGTGGACTTCACTATATTGCGATTGATAATCGGTACTCATAATTTCTTGAGCCGGGCTCTATGTGAGCATGCAGTTCAACCGAGCCCTTTTTTTGACTGAGCACGAAACTATAACCTTCGTGGCTTAAGTAAAAAAGCCAGAGAAGTGACATAGCATGGGTTCTTTCGAACGAACAGGGAAGATAGTTTTCTTAAAACTTTAAACAAATATTGATAATCGTCCGCAGAAAAACTTACGCCAGCATTAAACTTTTTTAGACGAGCGCGAAGAACCGATCGTTCAAGGGGATGAAAAGATAATCTTTGTAAGCTACAAAAAAATATTTTAAAGCCACAAAAAAGAGCTGCTTTACGCATCGACGAGTAAATCCACAGCTTTCATGTCTTTAACTAAACCGTGTATATCTACTAACGCAGAGTCCACCTGAATACCGTATTTTTTTGACCATGTTTCGGCAGTTTCTTCTAAGATCTGCCCGCCTCTATGTCCTCTAAAAGCTGAGAGCCTGTTTGGTTTAAACCAAAATAGTGCCCAGATCCTAGGTGTAGTAAAAACGATTCTCCATCGATGAGTTTTTGACCACTTTGTCCTGAAGCTTCAACATTTCTTATCCTCCTTGGAAACGACCCTTTAATTTTTATATAGGGGTTTTAAACATTCAAGATGAAATCACTTTCAATTTGTACCCGGCTGACCAATTGCATCAGTGAGTCATTGCGATGGGGATAGGAAACTAAATGGCAGCGACTATTTGAAACAAGCTCATCCAGAGCTATAAATTCCCGTTGCAACAACTTTTCGTCATCAAGTACAAGTCGAAAAAGTTGTTGGGCCTAACTCAGCGCATAGATTCGAGTCCGGTGAGGGGTTGAACATTAAAATCCGATGATTTCTTTGAAAATAAATATCTGAAATAGGCGGTAGGTCGACCTTGTACTCTGTGTGATCGCCACCAGCTGTTTACCAAATAGATTTCCTAGTGAATCTGCTTCTAGAATGTTTTCAGAATCATTACATAATTTAACAGATCTCGATCCCAAAACCGGAAGCCAGCGCGTTAATTGATTTTGTAAAACCAGTGCGTCCTCACATACTATAGAGTGACCCTGTTGATTCAAATAATACGCCAAAGTGGATTTGCTTACGCCCGAATCCCCTACAAAAACAATTGACCTGCCACGAATAACGGCACAACAGGCATGCAGAACAATTTCTCTGAGGCTTACAGCAGTAAAGGATCCCTTGGAGTAAAAGAAGGCTCTGCTTTTCTAATGGACTTAAAGAATATAACTCTTGCAAATAAAGTGTTCTCTGGGAAGGCATTATGATGACGTCAGCGCAGTCTTCAATTCTGGCGACATACCCGTCTTTTCCACTTGCCAAATCGAGCCCACTCTCCATATTCGTCGCTGATACTAGGTACCAGTTCACAATGAATTTTGGTGCATTTTCAGCGTGTACGAAAATTCGGGCTGCAACTTTAGGATGCGCAAATAGAGATGCGTCGGTATCACTTTGAATGATTTTACCGAAAATTTCGTAGGTCATGGGTAAATTATCGCAAACAATTCTTCGATAGAAATAAAACCTTTAATTGACGTTAACTTGCAGCGTTTCGACTTTTGCAGGGCGCTCTTTATAGATATTCTCAACCAAGTCCAAGAATTTTTTCGACCGACTGGACGTGTAGGAAATACATTCCCTCTGGGATCTCTTTCAATGATTTTACAATATTGTATTTTTGCAATAAGTCTTTAAATCGACTGATGGACTGTGTTCGTCCGGTCCAATGACCAATGATCGTTGTCTTCAAATAAAAAACCCACTGTATAGGAACCGATAACAAACCGTTGATCCGCATTGAGTCCCTCGGCAAAATCCTTAGTGAAGTCCAGCAACGAAGCTGTTGACTTGCGGAAACCCTTTTGATTGAAGCTCCTTATAATAGGGCAGCAAGTCCACTACGGCATGAAAACAGGATCGGTCAAAACGATCTCACTGGCCGGGTTGAGATATTTATTAATGACGATCGACCATAGCTAGAAATCTGATGGCTGAGCTTATGCTCAAATAATACAGACCACCCAACTGCACACTTAGAAACAAAGAGATCGATATCAATGCTAAAATCGAGACAAAACGCGTCATTAGAATGAGGACATACCCCATGGCCACACAGAGGCCACCGGCAATGCACACCACAATGCTTACTTGCCCTTCCGTCAATCGGTTTTCAAAAGTTTGTGATGAATGTGATCGTGGTCGCCCTTGAAGGCGATCGTCCGCCGTGATCTTCGAATAACCGTGAGGTGAATGTCAGCAAGCGGAAAGGCCAAAATCAACGCACTGGAAAAAATCATTCGCCAACTGCCATCGCTGGAGCTTCTAGCAACAGGTGGTAGGCCATCAACACACCAATAAACCCACTGCCAATATCACCTAAATAGATTTTTGCCGGAGAGTTTATTTAAGAGCCAAAAGCCACGAAAGCACCTAAAATTGGAATGGTCGACTCTAAGCTGAATTGGCCTACAAAGGTCAATCCAATGATCGAAAGAATACTGTACGAAATTGCCAAACCATCCACGCCATCAATAAAATTGAAAGCATTGACGATGAGTAGTACTGTAAAAACCGTCCCCATAAGTATCATCAACTGATTGGGCATCAATCGATAAAGAAAACCGGCCTCCGATGTGCAGAGGTGATAAAAAATCATTCCAGAGCACAACTGCCCTACCATTTTGGTCCTAGCACTGATTTCATAAATATCGTCGACGATGCCGATCACCACTATGGGGCTAGCCACAATGAGAAGATTCATTAAAAAAGAGTTTTCTAAAAACAAAGAGGCGATACCTATGGTAGAGACGATTGCCAACCCACCCATTTGTGGAACTTGAACCTGTTTTCTACGACGAAAGTCCTGTAGAGACATGATTTTCCACCGTTTAGAAAACACAACAATAGATCGAGTTAAGACATATGTCAGAACAGAACAACCAAGAAAAATATAAAAATAAAATACACCCTGATCCACGTCTTGCTTATCGTAAATTTTAAGTGAACATTTAAGGCTTTATCTTGTAAATTAGATGATAAGTTATTGGATCCAACAGAAGGCATTTACGTTGAATTTAGAAACTCTATCATTAGAACTTTCATCCAGTAAAAAAACTTGGCTTGTAACCGGCTGTGCTGGCTTTATTGGCTCTCACCTATTGGAGTTTCTCCTGCGGTCCAATCAAAACGTTGTTGGAGTAGATAACTTTTTAACGGGAAGTCAGTTTAATTTGGATGATGTTGAAAAATGTGTCAAAGCTGAACAGTGGCGTAATTTTAAATTTATAAATGGAGATATTATCCAAAGAGAGGTCACCGACGAAGTCACTCGAGGTGTAGATTATGTTTTGCATCAAGCGGCTCTTGGAGCTGTACCTCGTTCGATAAAAGCACCCCTGGATTCGCATGACAACAATGTTACTGGAACAGCCAACCTTTTTTGGAGTTGCCATTCAAACGGTGTCAAAAAAGTGGTTTATGCCTCGAGCAGCTCGGTTTACGGTGATAATGAAAACCTACCTAAATTAGAGTCGCAAACCGGAAACCCACTATCCCCTTATGCTGCAACCAAAGCTATTGTGAACTCTACGCCGACAACTTTCATCGAGTTTATGGTTTAAAAGTGACGGGATTAAGATATTTTTAATGTCTTCGGACTAGACAATCCGTGAATGGACCTATGCTGCAGTTATTCCTAAGTGGGTAAACCTTCTCCTTAATGGGGGAGCAGGCAACCATCAATGGTGATGGCGAGACCAGTCGTGATTTTGCTTTGTCGACAATGCCGTACAAGCCAATGTTGCTGTATTGCGCTTGACACCGGCCTCTACAGGCGGCGGTATACAACGTAGCTGTTGGTGATCGTACAACTTTGAATGATTTGTATTATTCTATTTCCGATAACCTTTATGAAATGGAAGCCATTGCATCAACAGAACCCCATTACGCCGATTTTCGCGATGGGGACATTCGCCATTCACAAGCTGACATTTCTGCTATCCAAAAAAAAGATGTGAACTGCTCCCACTCATAGAATTGTGATGGATGGCTTTGACTTTAAAATGGTTTATGCAAAACAGAGGCTTTATCATGGTGAAAAAGTTATTGGTGTAATTGGATTAGGATATGTGGGACTACCTCTCGCGCATCACTTTGCCGAAAAATATAAAGTTATTGGCTATGACAAAAGTGAACGCAGAATCAATGAACTCACTGAAGGTATCGACCGAACTCGAGAACTCAGTGCGGAGGAGCTTGCAAACACTCACATTCAATTTGTACATGACCCTGCTCAATTAAAGGCAGCGAACTTTTTTATTGTTACAGTCCCCACTCCCATCAATCATGCTAAACAACCGGATTTGACTATGCTATTAGACGCCACCCGCATCGTTGCGCAAGCCCTTGATCAGGGTGACTATGTCGTATACGAATCCACGGTATACCCGGGTGCTACAGAAGAAAAATGTGTTCCGCTCCTAGAAGAAATTTCTGGCTTAAAAATGGGCGCTGGATTTAAAGTCGGGTTTAGCCCAGAGCGTATCAATCCAAGCGATAAGGAGCACACGTTTAAAACCATCACTAAAGTCGTTTCGGGCAATGACGAAGAGGCACTGAATACCATTGCTGGAGTCTATGACAGTGTTATCGATGCTGATGTATTTAAAACTTCAAGTATAAAAGTGGCCGAGGCTTCAAAGGTCATTGAAAACACGCAGAGAGATATTAACATTGCATTTATGAATGAACTTTCAATGATATTTGAACGTTTAGGGATAAACACCAACGAAGTCTTAGAAGCAGCGGCAACGAAGTGGAATTTTTTAAACTTCACACCGGGCCTAGTTGGCGGTCATTGTATTGGTGTAGATCCTTATTATTTAACACATAAAGCTCAAGCTGTCGGCTACCATCCAGAAGTGGTGCTAGCCGGTCGTCGCATCAATGACAATATGGGGAT
Organism: Bdellovibrionales bacterium; assembly: GCA_041391465.1. GTDB lineage: Bacteria > Bdellovibrionota > Bdellovibrionia > Bdellovibrionales > UBA1609 > UBA1609. Next base: position 28,200 of record JAWKNX010000015.1, on the reverse strand, counting down.
TCATGTGGCACAACAGGTGATTTACCATATGGTGAAAAAGAAAATTTCTCCGGCGGCAGCACAGGTGAATTTACTGGGCTTAACATTTAAAGAAGACTGCCCCGACATTCGAAACAGTCGGGTGAAAGATCTTTACCAACATCTGGTTGACTGCGGTGTACATGTGAATATTTTTGATCCCGAAGCTTATCAAGATGAAGTCGAGATGGTTTACAAGGTCTCTCCGATGGCCTTTGCCGATCTACCTGCGGCAGAAGTGAATGTTGTTGCTGTACCCCACACGTTCTTCAAAAATTTAGACGACAGTGAGTGGAATCGAATCAGCAAATCTCCCGGTTTGTTTGTAGATATTAAAGGGGCCATTCGTAGACATTCTCCCCAAGCAGGAATTGGTCGTTGGCAGCTGTAAATAATAAAATCGTCATCTCGGCGAATACATCTAATTTTTTTAGATCGCACCGTCTTGGTCTCGCGCGCTTTTTGCGCGATCGGGGCTATGAGGTGCAAATCATACTGCCATTTGAGAATTACAATCAGGAGACTCAGATTGATGGATTTCCCATTCATCGAGTACACCTTTCAAGAAAAGGACTCAATCCCCTTTTTGATTTTCGAACCATCATTGACTACTACCGTCTTTTTTTAATGATTAAACCCGGTGTCTACCACGGCTTCACTATTAAACCTGTTATCTACGGCACAATTGCGGCTTGGTTAGCTCGCGTCCCTAAGCGAGTGATCACGGTGACCGGCTTGGGTTACGTTTTTACCTCTGATAAAAAGTCTTCATGGTTTTTGCAGTGGTTGGTATTAAGAATGTATCAAATGTGCTTTATGCTCTGTCACCATGTGGTTTTTCAAAACTCGGATGATAAAAGTTTTTATCGACCGCAATCTATTAAAAGAAGCGAAATCAAGGATCATACGAGGTACGGGTGTTAAGTTGAAAACTATCCCGCTCCGGAGATTGAAGAAAACCGACCCGTTAAAGTTCTATTTGCTGGTCGACTTTGCAGCATAAAGGAATCTTCGAACTGCTCGAAGCCACAAGGTAACTCATCCAAGAGGGTTTCCGGTACAACTTTTTAGTGTGCGGCGAAATTGACCCGGGCAATCCCTTCACTCACCCGCAAAGAGTATTTGAAATGGGAGCGTGCGGAAGGTGTTGAGATGTTGGGCTATCAACGAGAGATGATGGCGTTTTTATATGGATTGCGACATTGTCTGCCTCCCCTCTTACCGGGAAGGGACTTCGCTCACCTTGATTGAGGCCGCCGCCTATGGACGCGCGATTGTCACGTCGGATGCTCCTGGTTGTCATGATTTCTTAAAACACAATGTTGAAGGACTGGTTGTCCCGGCTAAGCAAATGGAGCCATTGCTTGAAGCCCTTAAAAAATTAATTGAAGATCCAAAACTCTTAAAAGACTTTGGCCGCAGAGGCACCATGCCGAACGCGCCTATAGCGAAGATGTTCTCCTCGGCCAACACATCGAACTCTATTCCCGTTAGGTGCCAGGCGTCTCTTTTGGATGCACCTAGTCCCTGAAAGTCGGTCCGCACCTTTTCCCTCCAAAGGTGCGGACCGACTTTTGGGACTGGTGCATCAAAAAATAGTAGGCATAAGTCGGGTTTTTACTCGTTTGTGTGATTTCAATAAGTTAACGCGCATATTTTTTGTGGACTTACACAAAACTTACACATACGATGATTACATATTGAACGGCTCAATAAGCCGCCGCAGTGATCAGGTCAGAGGCCATAACTCTTAGAGCCCGAGTTTCGAAAAACTTAAAGCCCCTTTTCGTCTGTGATGAGCACAGAAAGGGATTTTTGCGCCCTAAGAGTTTCTCTTAAATTTTAGGACGCCCAGGAGAGATGTCAACATGACAAACGCTTTGAAAAAGTTAGAGCTCGATAGCTTGAAGGATCTCTCCTTAGAAGCTCAAAATACTTTTCCCGCGTCTACCAGCAGCAAGACCATAGCCAATTGCTTTGGGCAAAGAACCTACAACTTAAACAGTGGCAACATCAAGGCTTTGCCCCTGGGCAACTCATTGAGTGGGGGGCCCCATCAGGTCATGATGCCCGTTCTATTATTTTAAATTTTTTAACCCAACCCCCAGGACTTGTCCTGTGGATTTACTCCAACCCCAATACCCAACCCTACCCACCGGCGTGGGCGGCCCGGGGGATCCCCTTAGAGCAGTTTTATTTTATTCACTGCTCTGAGCCCGTTCGTCGCCTACGCCCCCTTTTCCTAGAAAAGGCCTTCTCTATCATCGTGTTGGATGCCCCCGAGAAAGTCTATAAAGGAGAGCTCTCGTTTCTCATGCCTTGGCTGCGTAAGAACGAACAACTTTTGTTTTTAATTCGCCCCTACTTTTTGAGCCAGAGAAGAGGCAATCCCTTTTCTCATCAACGGATTAATATTTGCCTGGATGCCGGCCAGGGCAACTACTACATCCACTCCATTCGTGGGGGCCACCGTCCACCATTGACTCTTAGCAAGGAGGCCTTTTATGAGTCTATTTAGTAACAACTCCACACTCAGCACTTATCTTGTTCTGCACACCAAAGTCGAAGCCAAAAACATGTTTTGTCTCACTCCACACCTGATGCAGTGGAAGGACTCCACGTGGATTCTCGATCTTAAACCTGTCATCAACTACTGGACACGGCAAGCTCGAAAAACAGATCTCAGCTTGCGCGACCTCATCGAAAAAATGCTCTACATGCATTTTAGCGAAGGCTTTTCCGCTGTGTTCTGTGAACACCCTTGGCAAGGGTTATTGCTTCTTAAATCCCTGCAAAAATCCGGTTTCCAGCAGGTGGTTCACAGCGAAGGGTTGTTTGGCAATAAGCTCTTGCAAAACCTCCGTTGGGAGGAGTGGTATGAAACACTTGAAGAGCTGTCCGAGCACATGGATGATCTGGGGCAAACCAGTCTTTCCTATCGCCTCCCCACGCACATCAAACAAATGCAAACCACCATGCAACGACTCAAGGTCAATCGGCCGGACCAGGTAAAAGAAGCCTGCCCCAACAGTATGGAAAAACGCTTTGGCCCACTGATTCGGCGGGCCTGGGGCTGGAGCTTTCGCAAGCAAAAAAGACAAGTCACTCAACTGAGCTTTTTTGAACGCTTTGAGGAGCAAGAGAGTTTCCCCTGGATTGCCTATGAATGGAGTGAATCTCGAAAGGTGGAGCGCCTTTAGAGTTTGCCTCAAACAGTTGGGATGTTGTGGAGCCCATGCTCCTCGACGACCTCAAAAAACTCTCTGAAAAGACCTTTGAATGCGAGCTCATTCAACAGATGGACTGGTGCCTCACATTAGAGGACATGACCACACTGCTGATCCCCATTCACTTTCGCAATCCCTACTCTTTAAAACAAGACGCCCAAAATGATTTTAAAACAGCCTGCAACCAAGCCTATTATGCTTTTGAATCCTATTTAAAAACACAAAAATTAAAGAAACCGGCGATGAGGAGTACATTGGTACCACTTTCACGTGCCCTTTGTGGCATGGCACCTTGGATTACAAACACCCTAGTCCTCACCACCGAAACACTCTCTTTTAAAAGAACACACCGTTTCTGCAAAAGATCATAAGTCATCGACATCGAAACAAACTCCCCCTTGAAGTGGAACACTATAAGCTCACCCCCAACTACCACCTGCAAGAAGTTATTGCAAAAAGAACTCAGCGCAAAACATCTCAACCCTATTCTACAAGATGCCAGAGAGGCCGCCTATCAACGCCCTTTGTTTTGTTTAAAGAAGAGCAACTCACTCAAGAGCCCAAAAAGTACAAACGCTTTTTAGAGCGGCTCAGTCGGCCTTGGTAGCGGAAACAGTCACGAAAACTATCGTCAAGATTTATTCGAAGCCCATAACGAAGAAAAAACTCTCTCTGTCGGCGAAGTTGGAGGTCATCGGTTTGCCTATGGCTACTTTGATTGAAAAGTGGGGCTGGCATGAGTGGCTCTGCAAAACCAACTTTAGTTTTCTTATGGGGGCCTCGCACCCCGAAGAGATTTTACTGCGAGCACAGACCTGCGGTTACAGGGCTTGTGCATTAACGATATGGATGGAGTCTGGACTGGCGCGGACATACATTAAACATCGCGATCTTACAGAGCCCGGATTCGAGCTACGCTATGGCATTGAAATCCACTTATCGCAAGATCATGATCACCCTCTCTTGCTACAAGATACTCTCGTGCTGGTGGCACAGAGCTTTCGAGGCTACAGCAATATTTGTAAAATTAATAACTACGCCCATCGTGAGTCTAAGGATAAGGCTTTCATCCTCCTAGATGACCTACTCACTCACGATGTGGCAGACGTGGTGGCCCTGCAGCCCATGCGGGGCCATCTTCGCTCTCCCATTTTAACCCGCAACTTCGTTTTGAAAAACTCAAAGGGCACTTTGGCTCTCGATTTTTTTTATGCGGTAGCCGCCACCTGCATCGCAGTGAAGATATTTGGTTATTGAACATTTTAAAGTGGGGTCAGGCGTACAGCATCCCTCACCTATATACCAAAGATGCTTTTTCATGAGCCCAAGCAAAAGCCACTGAACGATATTTTACATGCGATTCGTACCAACCTCACTTTAGATGAAGCGCAAGCCCAGTTCTTTCCTAACAGTGAGCGCTACTTACACGGCCTTCAACAATTGGACAAACTATATGCCCCCCTACCAGATTTTGCCGGCGCCCTCCGACGCTCCAAAGAACTCTATGAATCCTGCTGTTTTAGTTTGAATGAATTGAAGTACGAATACCCCAAAGAGATGATCCCCGACAGGCATACAGCGCAAAGCTACCTGGAGCAACTCACCTGGGAAGGGGCCCGGCAGCGCTATGGCACTCTTTACCCGGAAAGATTGTACAAACTCTCACCCACGAACTGGATCTGATCTTTGCAACTTAAATTCGCGGACTACTTTCTCACCGTTTGGGATATTGTTCGCTGGTCCCAACACAAAACATTCTCTGTCAAGGGCGAGGATCTGCCGCCAACAGTGCTGTATGTTTTGTTCTACCGGAATTACCTCCGTCGACCCCACACTTTTTGATTTATTATTTGAGCGCTTTATTAGTATGGAGCGGGGAGACCCTCCACGATATTGACGTAGACTTTGACATGAACGTTGAAGAAGTCATCCAGTACATCTATAGCCGTTATGGAAGAAAGCGAGCCGCCATGGTGGCCAACGTCATTACCTTTAAATCCAAAGGTGCGCTGAGGTCTGTAGGCAAAGCTCTGGGGATTTCGTGAAAATATACTCAGCACTGTTTCAAAAATCTTTAAGCAGCAAACATTTTCGCCGCTCTGGTAATGAAAATGTTCGCACTGCCCAATCAAAAACCAAAAGCATCGAAGAGACAAAGCACATACCATGGCGACTCTGGGGAGAGCTCGCCGAAAGCTTACGCGGCTTTCCTCGACACCTGGGCATTCACTCCGGCGGATTTATTATTTCCCAATCGGACTAAGTGGTCTCACCGGCCAAGAGCCTGCCAGTATGGAGGAGGCGCAGTGTCATCCAATGGTGTAAAGACGATATCGAAGGGCTTGGGTTTTTAAAATAGATGTGTTGGCATTGGGAATGCTCACCGCCATTCGAAAATGTTTTCAAATGATTGGGGCTCACTACGATAAAAATCTCGAACTCTATAGCTTACCCATTGATGATGAGCCCATATAAAATGATCCAAAAGGCCAACACCGTAGGCACTTTTCAAATTGAGTCTCGCGCCCAGATGTCATGCTACCACGCCTCAAGCCTCGTTGCTTTTATGACCTTGTCATCGAAGTGGCCATCATTCGACCCGGCCCCATCCAGGGAGGCGTGATCCACCTTCCTTAAACGCCGAGAGGGTAAAGAGCCCATCTCTTTTCCCGATGAAAAGACTCCGCCCCATTTTATCACGCACACTGGGCATCCCCATCTTTCAAGAACAGGCCATGCGCATTGCCATAGCCGTGGGTGATTTCACACCGGGAGAGGCCAATGAGCTGAGAAAAAATATCGGCCTATGGAATTCCAGCCAATACCAAAGAAAACTCAGCCCATGGTTGGCTAAATTGGAGAAGGGGATGAAAAAAAATAATATCTCCTCCGAATTCGCCCAGCAGATTTTAGGGCAAATGAAAGGTTTTGCCGAATACGGCTTTCCAAGAGTCTCACGCCGTCTCGTTTTGCACTACTGGCCTATGCCTCTAGTTATTTAAATGCCACTACCCAGCGGCTTTTTTTGCATCCGTGCTCAACTCTCAACCCATGGGTTTTTACTCACCCCACGCCCTCTTGCAGGCCGCCCAGCGGGACGGCGTCTCCATCTTGCCCATTTGCATTAACCTCTCCGAACCAGATCATGTTTTACAAAACATTCAAACCAAAGCGGAACGCCCTCCCCTCTACGGCATTCGCCTTGGGTTTCGGTTAATTAATGGACTCTCCACATCTATTGCGCAAACCCTACTGCAAGAGAGGCAAAGCGCGGGCCCTATAAAGACATGGACGACTTCTTAAAGCGTGTTTCTATTTACCGTGATGACCTGACAGCCCTGGCCGCTGCTAATGCTTTCTCTGTATTTCAACTGAGTCGTCGCCAAGCCATTTGAACACACAGTCTGTGCCTACTGTGCGCCCGTTGGTCGAGACCGAAGAAAAAGCCCTCCACTGGGAGAGTGAATCGAATGGGAACAAACTAAAGGGGATTTTAATGCGTTCAACACTTCACTGGGCCCTCACCCGGCCACACTGATAAAAAAGAATGGCCTTATAATATAGAACTTAAAAACATCACTCTTTCTAAAAGCTTCTCCCAAATTCGCCCCCAACAAATGGTGCATGTTTTTGGTATGGTTCTCTGCAAACAGGCTCCTCCCTCGGCAAAAGGCATGGTGTTTATTACACTTGAAGATGAGCATGGGTTTGTTAACCTCGCCATCCCTCCCAATGTTTACGACAAGCATTTTGAAAGCATTGAATCACAAGGGTTTCTTTGCGCCTATGGTGTTTTACAACAAGTAGGAGCCAGTCATTCTATATTGGTAAAGTCCATTGTTGAATATGCTGAGGCCAAGCCGGTATCCCTCCGCCAAAAAACCGCGTCAGCCCCAGCGCACAAAAATCTCCCCAACCCACCCTCAAAAATCTCTCACTCCGGTGGCTCACATCCACGTAACCAGGCTCATCTCAAACCCCTGAAAAAACCCCGTGCCTATCACTGAGCACAACTTGCCACAAAGCGAAGAACGACTTATGTTTAATATATGTGTTATTCAGTCCTTGTAGAAACCAATTTAAAAAAGCTAGAAAAAGAATTTCACGCGGCGGCGGATATTAAATCCTTTGAGCGTATATACAAAGACCGAGCACAACAAATACCTAATACGCAAATACCTGCGGCATTGGACGAAAATTTTAAGATGGGGCAGCCCTTAGAAAATTCACAAATCAAAAAGTACATCCGTCAATACCATGACAAAAAAATTAAAGAATTGGAGCAAAAACTCTTTGTCAAAAAACGGGAGATTACCGACCTCGAACGCAAACTCAAACAAAAAGAGACTAAAACAAATCGATCAAAGCTCGAGACAGCACAACGAGTTCTCAAGAGAAGTCTCAATCAGCTCGAGCGACACAAGCAACCATCAAAAGAGTCTTCGCATCGCATATTCCAGTACTCCTATGCTCCTCTCATTACACTCAACTCAAAACATCAACGGATTATTCACCCATTTCGTTACCAATTGCGCCCAGGCTATAACAAAGAAGAGGTCCCCAGCCGCATCAACATGTTCAATGCCCGGATCGATGCGCTTAACGACCGACGATCTTGGCAACGTGTATTTATGCACCGTCATGCCGCCTTAATTATGAATGGGTTTTATGAATGGGTCGAAGACCCCAAAACCGGAAAATCACGCCAAATTCGTTTTATGCCTGAAGGAGAACCTTGGATGTGGGTGCCCTGCCTCTACGATCAATGGAAGTCCGATGATGGCTCTCAAATCATCGACTCATTCGCTCTCCTTACCCGAGACCCACCTGCTGAAATACAAAATATGGGGCATGATCGCTGTCCTGTTTTCCCCAAGTGGGAGCACTTTGATAGCTGGTTAGATACGCAAACCCTGACAGAACAAAAAGCCTTCGAAATATTTGAAGACCTTGAAAACGTACATTATGCCCATCAATGGGTGGGCCAATCCGCATGACTTAAAAATTACTGACAAAGATCAGCCGGAAAAGATTCCATTTTTGAAACACGCATAGACAAAACAGTAAAGGGATCTCATTTGTAAATCATGTGCGATCGTTTTGAAACAAAACTGAGCCGAGGCAACACTTTGGCAACGCAATTTTAAACAGATTGGTAATTACTGAAACAGTTATCTTAATAAACTATCAATATTGGCTTAATTAAACATAAAATTATTACTGTAGACCGTTGTTGGGAGAATAAAAAATGACTGATCAAACAGTATTAGAGCTAAGAGAACAGAATAGACAAATCCATGACTTGCTAACAGATGTACTGATTCTTGGAGTTTACACCGATCAAGCTATAGCACAGCTAAGAAAAGCTTGTGACCTATTTAATAGTCATGTGGATAAAGAGCAAAACGATTTAATACCTAAATTGGATGCTATGTCCGAGATTGGCCAAGTCGCCCAGGTATTTACTGATGAGGTCCAAAACCTCAGGGAGCGATTTAATGGTACGCTCAAAAATATAGAGAACAATGAAAACAAGGCCCATCTGGTCGATGAAATTAAAGACCTAATATATGCCTTGCAAATCAATAGAATCACAGAAGAGAGGTATATCTTAAACCTCATGGATGATTTTAATCCGGAAAAATTGAACTCCTGATTAACTCAGGAGTGTCATTAATGCAAATGGCAGTATAAAGAACATTAATCCCACATAGACGACAAGCCAAACGGCACCAACTTGTCGTGAAGCAATAAACCGAGCCAAATATTCAGCCATTTTTTCAGGGATTCGATTAAGCCCAGGTATTAATCCGAAAATTATAGCACCAAACACATTCAAGAGAATATGCACACTCCCCGCTTGAACTCCCACACTGCCAAATCGAACATAGGCAATAAGCTGTCCTAAGTTACACGTTGTTGCTAGTGCTGCACCAGAGAGTAAAAGTAAACACCCCTTAGAAGAAAAACTTCATGAGCGACTAAGGGCAATATAATGAGAAATAGCAACAGAGCTGGACTGCAGTATCCAACAAGCCAAAAAGCCAATAGTGAAACTGCGCACACTGGAGGATTTCGTGTTTTTAAATAACTCTTGAATTTGACTTAAAAATAGCGAGCAAATATATCGGATACAATTCGCAATGAAACAAGCAATAAAAGAAGTGACACTAATCCTAAAATTCCCGCAACTACATAATAGGAAACCCCTCGACTTAAAAGCCATCCTACAATGGTATCAAAAATATAGGAGCCACCACTTATCAGGAAGCCTGGCAAAATATCAACCCATGCGCCACTCACTGATCCTGGAAAAAAAACCTTTGATAATTCTAGAGAGAGCTTCTGCAAAAATCCTGTTGTTATCTCAAGCACAAAAAACAACCCTACATTGCATAGCTTATACATATCATCGATTATTGCCGCCGGTATAACATTCCTAAACTCCCGATCTCTATCGGCATGGGCCAGCACAACAATAGCATTTGTCACCGTGGTCCCGATGTTTGCGCCGAATATAATGTATACGGCATTATCAAAGCTCATCGCGCCAGAAGCGACGGATGAAATTACAATCGCAACGGTCGCAGAACTGCTCTGAATGAGAGAGGTTAATTAACAGGCCCGCAAAAAGTCCGGCAATGGGCCATTCGAAAGTTTGCCCTAAAACGGATTGAACGAAAGAACCGTCGACTCGAAAAGCCAACTCCCATGCTTTTTCAAACCCAGAAAGCGCAACGGCAAAACAGTAGAGCGACAACAACCCAACACCACTCCACTTTAGCAATTGCAGATTCAATCTCATTTTTCCACCTACGAATCAAATCAAGCAAAGTGTATTGATTCCACTATCAAATGTCATCAAATGGATCATGATAATTCCACTTCAATTAAATATTTTCATGGCATTATGAGACCATTGAGTTAGTATGAACCCATGGGCTTAAAAACATATTCCAACTGGTTAGGCGCCTTATTATTGGCCATTTATGTTATTTTTAGGGAGGGTTTTGACTACCCGTTTTGGGCCAACAAGCCCTCTTATTGGTCTTACATTGCCGAAATTTTATTTGTACTTTTAGTCTTTGTATCCCTACCCATTGATCGGAATCAATTTAAGTCTTTCAAGATAAAGTATGACCTTTATGCTTTGGTTTTTTTGGGTTTAATGGTGCATTGGTTCGGAACTTCCATAGGCATTGTCGTACCATTGGACCTGGAGCAACCATTGACCGTCGCACTTTTGTTATTAGTGGCACCCCTATTGGAGGAGCTCGTATTTAGGTTTGCTCTTTGGGAATGTTTTCAAAACATAGTGAAAAAGCCAGTAATAATCATAGTATTCACTGCACTATTATTTTCATTGAGTCATTTTAAAGCCGTTTTTTACCTCCCCAAAGAGTTTCATCCCTTTATCATTTATCAAACCATTTACACGCTTTTATTAGGACTGATTTTAGGCTGGCAAAAACATCGAAGAAATAGCCTTCCCCATGCAATAACTGGTCACTTTTATTTTAATTTGGGATTCTATTTGGCCACGATCATATAAAAATGGTCCTATCCCGAAAGACGCACCCTATTATATATGGTTTTCACTATCTTCCAAAAGAATGTATGCTTAAACAATTGTCACCCTTAGAGATAGGAGTTAGCTATGTCCTCTGACACTTATTACGCCCCAAAAGATCTTGATAAATTTTCATCCATTACAGATTTCAGTAAAGAACTTGGCGAAAAATTTTTTGACTACTACGGTAAAGTTTTTGCCGAGGGCTCGCTATCAGCCCGCGAAAAATCACTGATCGCTTTAGCTGTTTCTCATTCGGTTCAATGTCCCTATTGTATCGACGCCTACACAAATGATGGCCTTAAAAGAGGTATCACTGAAGAAATGATGGAGGCCATACATGTTGCAGCAGCTATACGCGGTGGAGCATCGTTGGTTCATGGCGTTCAAAATGATGAATATTGTTAACAAAAATCGATGTAGGGACCAATATGCCGAGCTTACTCAAACGTGGATCTGATCTTGCCAACAGCCAATTCCAAATTCAAACTCTGACGGGTTTAGATAAAGACCGATTTCTATTCACTTCAAAACTAAAAGAGTCTCAATTGCTGCCGCTGAAACCCGTGGGAGTAGAAATTCTCCAAATCAATATGGGGAAATGTGCAATCAAACTTGCAAGCACTGCCACGTGGATGCGGGGCCTGACCGCAAGGAGATCATGTCGAAGGAAACTCTAGAGCTATGTTTACAAGCCATAGATCAATCAAAAATTAAGACGGTGGATCTAACAGGCGGCGCTCCCAATGAACCCCCATTTTCGATGGTTCGTGGAGGAATGCCGAAAGCGGGATGTCCATGTCATGAATCGCTGCAATTTGGATCTATTATTACGCCAACAAACATAATGATCTCCCGGAGTTCTTTAAAAGAATCATGTTGAGATCATTTCAAGTATGCCCCACTACACTGCAGGAAAAACCGATCGGCAACGGGGTGGGCCGGCGTATTCGAAAGGTCCATCAAAGGTTTGCAACTGCTCAACAACATCGGTTATGGGAAACCGATTCAGGGGCTGACTCTATAATCTTGTTTATAACCCTGCCGGAGCATTTTTTGCTGAGATCAACTGGCCTTGAAAATGGAATTTAAAACTCGTCTGAAAAAGATTTCGATATTGAATTTAATCAACTTTTTTGCATAACTAATATGCCCATCAGTCGATTCCTTGAGTATCTAATAGAAAGTGAAAACTACGAAGATTATATGCACACCCTCATCAATGCATATAATCCAAAGGCGGCTGAAAATGTCATGTGCCGTAATTTGATTTCGGTGGGTTGGGATGGAAAGCTCTACGACTGTGACTTTAATCAAATGTTAGATTTAGAGTTGGCCGATGAGTTGAATCACATTTCTAAGTTTAATTTAAAAGCTTTGAGTCAAAGAAGCATTATTGTTAACCAACACTGCTATGGGTGTACGGCTGGCGCTGGCTCCAGTTGCGGTGGTGAACTCTCATAAAAAGCGTCGTCGACATAATGGACAGTATCTAAAGTATACTCAACCCATCCGTCTCTTTAGCCGATATTCCCCAAATAGAATGGATTCAAATTTGCAATAAATTCTATAATTGGGGAACGTAATGGAAAGTCTGTCTCATTATAGAACAACAATTTATCGTGGTTTGATAGCCACCTTTTTACTTGTTCTACTTGTCAGTTTTCAGAATTGCGCCAAGGGTCTTGAGAAGCGGGACGAAAGTCTACTTGTCAATCTGCATGCCTATCGCGCAACGGCCATGGTCATCAACAAGCCGGGTTCTACTTTTGCAGGAACCAGCTATTTACAGTTTACTAATAAAAATGCGGAAAATATTGTTCTCACCGGTGAATTATTTGATTTCGACGGAAACCAAGTTGGCACTTCGCAGACTTTACATCCCAGACTGAGTGCCTACTCCTCCTATACTTTGAATACAGAAACTCTCGTGGCAGCTTTTGGTAATTGGTCGACTCCTTCTGCTGTGCTTTATATCTACTCTAATTTGCCCGTTCACCTCAATCACTACGTTAAAAATTCAAATAATAATATTGTGGACTACAGTTCAATCCTTGAATCCAATGATTTGTTTTCAAAACCCATTTCACTTTCCGAAGTTGTGATCGATGCCTTTAATCAAGACGCTGTGGCCACCTTCTTGTTTTTCCACAATCCACTCGATAGACCCCTTTCCCAAGGCAGTCTCACTTTAACAATGTATGGTCGAGACGGATTCGTTTACGGATCATTTGACCTGCCTGAAATTGGACCAAAGCAAACACTTATTTATACTGGTGCCATTGAAGATCCGGATTTTCGCAATTTAAATTCAGAGTTTGGTGAGCACAGATATGGTGGTAATTTAAGAGTCAGCTCAAAACAACCAATGACTCCTTTAAAAGTCATGGCGCAAAAGGTGACCGTCCAAGGCGATGAAGTCAATTTGACAGCCGTGGCCCAGCCTATCGCTGAGGTTAATCAATTTGAGTTTGATTACATCCCAGGCCAGGCCAATGCAACCGAGTACAATATTGTTCGATTAACCAATACCACCAACGCCATCCGATCTGTAAATGTAACTCTGTTTACTGAATCCATGGGAACATTCGGCATTGCTGGAACACAAAGTATTATAATGGCCGCGAACCAAACAGAATTGATCATAAGCAAGAATTCGTTTGGTATCGGGGGGCCCTATTTATTTGCAATTGACTCACTTTTTGGAAGTTGGTCCGGAAGAGGGCGAATCGTCATCAGTGGTGAAGTTGAGGGAATCCAAGTTTCAAACCAACTCGTGCACTCAACAAGTCAACGGATAGAAAATTTTAGTTGTAACACTTTTAACCGAACCAGCTCCATAATTCGACCCGACAGTCTAGTGATCAATGGAGTTCAAGACTTTATGACAAATCTATTGGTTTCCAATCGAAGCTCCACACCCCAACAGGCTCATTTCGATGCCTACAATGTTAGTGGAGCTTTACTCTTTGAAAGCTTAGCCTCCAACAATTTACAGGGTTATGAGTCCGACTCATTTCTTGGAACGAAATGCAAATGAATGTTAGTACCGATTTTGACCCAGACCGAATTCATTTATTAAATATCCCGGATACCAAAAATATTAATATTTGGCAGGTTTCTACCAATGCCAATGGATCTAAGACCAACCTGGGTTGTTCTTATTCCGAGCACACCTAATTAGTCTTCAAGCGATAGCCGGTCTTGAATATGAAGTGCAATGCCACTATACAAACCGTCAAAAAGAAAAGAATCATCGCCAAGCTCACCTCAAGGCTAACATCACCTTTACCATAAAAGCTCCAGCGAAACCCACTGATCAGGTAAACCACTGGATTGAGCAAAGATATTTTCTGCCAAATGGGTGGAAGCATGCTGATAGAATAAAAACTCCCCCCCAAAAACGCCAGTGGTGTGATGATGAGCAATGGTACGATTTGAAGTTTTTCAAACCCGTCGGCCCAGAGACCAATAATAAAGCCAAACATAGAAAAGGTGACACAAGTGAGCACAAGAAAAGTCAGCATCCACAAGGGCCTTTGAATGTGTAAATCCACAAAGAAAAAATGCCGTTGCTAAAATTAAAAGACCTAAAATTAAACTTTTCGTGGCTGGCACCCACATAACCTAAGACCACTTCTAAATAGGACACCGGAGCAGAAAGCACCTCATAAATTGTCCCAGCGAATCGTGGAAAGTAAATTCCAAGGACGCATTGGAAATGCTTTGGGTTAACACTGACAACATAATCAAACCCGGAACAATAAATGAACCGTAACTAATCCCATCAATCTCTTGAATTCTTGATCCGATGGCCGAGCCAAACACTACGAAATACAGTGCCGTCGATATTACAGGTGAGGCAACACTTTGAAATAATGTCCTTTTAAATCGCGCCATTTCAAATCGATAAATGGCACCTGTTCCTCTAAAGTTCATTTTTCCACCAATTCGACAAAAATTTCCTCGAGTGTACTTTGTCGTGTCTGTACGTCTTTATATTTAATTCCTTCATCATGCAAAGCACATAAGAATGTGTCGACTCCATTTTCCTCAGCTTTTGAATCAAACTGGTAGATCAAATTGTTATTCTCTAATTTAACATCGAAAGAGTCCAAACTTTTTGGGAGAGCTTGCAGTCCATCACGCAACTCCACCGTCAATTTTTTAGAACCCATTTTTTGCATCAACGATTTCTTTTCTTCCACCAAAACAATTTCGCCACCACTAATGACACCGATTCGATCCGCCATGTCTTCCGCTTCTTCTATGTAGTGGGTGGTCAATATTATGGTCACCCCGGACTGGCGCAGCTTACGCATTTGGTCCCACATATCTTTTCTGAGACCCACATCTACACCGGCAGTAGGCTCATCTAAAAAAAGTATTTCTGGATTATGAGCCAGGGCCTTAGCGATGAGAACCCGTCTTTTCATTCCCCCTGAAAGCGTTCGAATTTGGTTGTTTCTCTTATCCCAGAGTGACAAGTTTTTGAGAAGCATTTCGAGGTATTCAGGGTCATAGGTCCCCCCGAAAAGGCGTTGAGAAAAGCAAACCGTGTCCCATACAGGTATAAAGGCTTCTACTGTGAGCTCCTGAGGAACCAAACCTATTTTTTCTCGGGTTTTACGATAATCTTCAATAATATCATAACCGGCAACCGACACTCGGCCCGACGTGATATTTGTGAGTCCACAAACAATACTAATGAGGGTCGTTTTGCCGGCACCATTGGGGCCTAACAGCGCAAATATTTCGCCTTTTTTAATGGATAAATTAATTTTTTTTAAGGCCTGAAACCCGCCCTTGTAGGTTTTATTCAAATCATTAATTTCTATAATTGCGTCGCTCATATTCACCCAGCCTACACAATGATTTTTAAAAGGGCCAACGAATAAATTAATATACTTCTTCTATCGCATATTCTTTGAAATCTCCACCCACTTCAAACTCAAATACATCGCCGACTTTTTTACCCATTAGTGATCGCCCCAAAGGGGAATCCATGGACAATGTTAAAATGACATACTTGTCCACGGTCACTTTCATGCCACCTTTTTGTGCAAGCAGGAACAGCCACCGCTCTTCAGACCCATCAATTTTAACTCTCACCAGAGCCGTCGAACCAATGGGTTCACTGCTTGAAAACATTTTAGGTTCCAATTTCTCAAACTGCGTGATGATTTGCCTCAACTCTTGCGCTCTTTTAGCTTGTGCACCCGCTAAGGGGAGGCTTCCAAACCTCTCGTGTCATATTTATTTTCTGCCTTGGACTCTTCACTGATCGCTGCTTCACGGGCTTCCATGGCATTTTCGGCAAGGGTATGGAACTCGCGTTTTAACTCTTCAACTATATTTTGAATAATTCTCGATTTTTCTATCATATATATCTTTCTTAAGAGAGCATTTTGCCTAACTCCCCTCTATCTCTCTATCTTGCTACCTCTCAGCATCACCAAAAACCCTTTATTTTAAAAAGTGGCTCCGCCTATAAGTATTTTATGCAAAACAATTCTCACAGTAAAACAATTGATACATTCTTGGATTTTGGCTTCATGGGGGCCCATCGATTTTATTTTGGCCGCCCCATATCCGGAACCATCTATTTTTTCTCCTTTGGCCTGCTTGGAGTGGGATGGCTCGTCGACCTGTTTTTAATCCCCTCAATGGACAGGGATGCGGATCGCCGATACATTGAAGGTCGAATTGATTATAACCTCTGCTGGCTGCTCCTGGCTTTTCTCGGCCTTTTCGGTGTACATCGCTTTTATATGGGCAAAGTGTTATCAGGTCTCCTGTGGTTATTTACTGGAGGCCTCTTTT
Source organism: Bdellovibrionales bacterium (assembly GCA_041391465.1). Lineage (GTDB taxonomy): Bacteria > Bdellovibrionota > Bdellovibrionia > Bdellovibrionales > UBA1609 > UBA1609. The sequence continues at coordinate 11,562 of JAWKNX010000015.1, read as the reverse complement.
TCATCGGATACCTATACGACCTCTGGACTCTCAACGAGCAAGTCGACGACATTAATCGATTTGGTACAAAAACAGCTTTATAAAAGAAAATCTTCAATATCTATATAAGGAAGATCCCGTTCACTGATGTCGGTATACTTTTCTCGTAACTTTTGGATGATGATATTTGTGAAGAGCCGACTCCCAAACTCATTTGGGTGCAGTCCATCGGCAAGTACTTGGTCTCTATAAACGACCATACTGACGCCATTGACATTGTAGTGGTACCCAGAAAAAGAATATAAATCCTTAAATATGGAATCCATATCGACGAGCAAAATATTTTCATTCTCTTCGGACAACTGCTCTAGCAGGTTATTCGCATCTAAAGCTCCTTCGTAGCCTATTGCCGAACCAACAATAAAGGTCTCGGAGTGATCTGCAATAACACCTACAGTTTGACGTAGTTTTTGTTCGTCGGCAGGCTTAAATGGCACTGGAATTTTAAAATCATGAAAAAATAAATCCAAACCTACGGTAATATTGGGCTGCATTTTTGGAATTTCATTTTCAATGAATTTTTTATGGTAGGTCGATTTTTTTCCATCTTTGGCTTCTACATGAATGTTTTGCTTTCCCATTCGGACCTGCTCGGCCAGAAATTTACCCGGCGAAGGTGCTGAGTGGTCGGCAGACATTGAAGCCCCGATAATCAACATATCACTGAACAATGCCGCCTGTGTATGAAGAGAAAAAACACTAAAAACTAAAAATAGGATAGATTTGTTAATTATGGCCATTGAAAAATCCTTTTTTCAATATTTGAGTTTAGTTATTACCTGGCCTTCAATATAAAACTATTAAAATGACTGTTCCACTTATTATTTAAAAAATGTGCATAAAAAGGGCATACGGTCGCTCTGAAAACTGTGTTTGGCCACTCATTTTATACCAAGCAACAGAAAAACAATACTTATGTTACGCAAACGGGGTCAAAAAAAAGCCCGAGTCCGTCTCGGGCCAAAGTTAAAACGAATTAGGCTGCAGTTTTAAAATAAACTTTTTCTGCAGTTTGAAAGTTTTTACGCATTTGCTTGTAACGACGCTCATCTTGATTCCATTTTGAAGCATAAGAACGATTGTATTGTGCAAATTGCTTGTCTAACCATGCATAGTAAGTTTTGTGTAGGTGGTTTGTGATAAACTTATTGAAAAATGTTTTTGGCGTCTTTGGAGTCACCCAATATCTTTTTGAAAACTTTGTGACTTCCCTGTTCATCATTGAATACCAAGTGGTAGCTTCTTTTTTATGCAAAAAATTCCCAAAGAACAAACACTTTGTCCCTTCGTAGAAGCCGACTTCATAGCCTTTCCCTGCCGTTTTGATGTATGATTTATAAGTTAGTTTACCATGCTTGTATGTTTTTGTTTTCATTTTCTCTCCTTTATAAGCAATGGGCACATCGGTAGGTCTTTATAGGAGCTGTACATTTAACTCTGGTTAATTCTTAAAAACGGCAACATCTAGATCTATCGATAGGCTTTTGCTGCATCAGCTAAACATCCCTAAGGCCAAACGGTCCGAGTCAATTTTCAACTTGAGGCGAATTACAAATCAACTCAATGATCTATTGATGGGTTTCTTTTAAAACTTGAAACGCCTCCTTGAGGCGATTGAATTCTTTGTCGGGCAATTCTTCCGGCCCATATTCGTACTTTTCATAGGTCGTCAAAAATTCTTGCAATACATGACGACGAGAGCTTTTGATAGGCAGTCTTTGCAGGTAGGTAGAGGCGCCCTCAGTCGCTTTTCTGGAGTGGCCACGTCGGGCCCATATTCGTTCTAATTTTTCAAACAAGCGCCGTTGGCGGCTGTATTTTGATCGGTTGGAAACAGACCAGTACCTTCTCCAAAAAAAGAAGGATATCAATAGCAGGACACTGATGAGGCCCAACCATTTCGAGTTCAAAAAACCTAGACCCAAGCTCTGCAGAAAATCCTTCTGGCCTTTCTTGTCATATTTCAACAAAAATTCATTCCAATGAATCGCCGCAAACTCACCATAGAGAATAACTGATCCAAAATATTTTTGTATCCAACTGGAGCGGTACATTTCTTCTAACTCTGACCTCTGTAGTCCTGCCCGTAGAGCTTCTTCGGGCAGAGAATGAAACATTTGGCCTCCTAATTCCAACCGCAAAGGTGCAACCACTTCGGTGGGGTCCATGCGCACCCAAACCTTTTTTTGTTCATCCCAAATTTCAGTCCAGGAGTGGGCATCAGCTTCCGTCACGGAAATATAGTCTGGTAATAACTCATTTGGTTTTCCCCCTTGAAGGCCCATAACTACCCTTGAGGGGACTCCTGCAACGCGCATCAGATAGGCAAAACTCGCAGCGAAGTGCTCACAAAACCCCACCTTTTTTCAAACAAGAACTCGTCTACTGACTGGGTTTGCAAGGCGCCGGGCTGCAAAGTGTACTTAAAGTTTCGCGCAAAATACTTCATCGTAGCTATAGCTTTTCACTATTACTCTGGCTTCCGCCTGTTAACGTTTTCACTAACTCACGAACCCGTTGAGTCGCCCCTTCAACACCCGATAAATAAATATTTTTTTGATAGAGCTGCATTTGCTGTGGGCTTGGAGAATAGGAGAAGGCCGTGTAAATCACCCTTGCTTTATACCCTTTTTTAAATTGAAGTTCGTCCCATATGAGCCCGAACATCTGTTTGCTTACGATAGTCTTCAAAGTTGATATGGGCCGGGGTGTCCAGCGCAAACAACCATTTTCCGTAACGCGGTTCCAGAGTTATCTCTTGCTCTATGAGGTTTTTTTCAGTGTCCGGCTCAAACTTATTGAGCCTCCAGCCTTCTTGTTTTTCTTTCGACCAGTTCATTCCTTGAGTGAGTTCAAGGGTTTCGCCACGCCAATATAGGTTATTGGTGTTCGGAGCTCCTCCCTTTATTTTGGCTCTGAATGCCGTTTCCTTTGAAACGACAAGACGGCTCACCTCCCCAGGCCGCAGTTCACCACTAAACCCAGTGGATGCCGAGTCAGGATCATTGAGCGAAAAGAATCCAATGTTAAAGCGAGGGAAAACGAAAAATAGTAAGATAAGCAAAGGTGCTGTTTGCATAGTTAACTTGAGTCCGTTTCGTAACAAGGTCACCAAGTCAAACTTTACAGATTTGCCTTTATGCAGTTGAAACAAAAGGGCTGTAATTACAACTAAATTGAAAACAGCAAACAACGTCATCGCAAGAGTTTGTGAAACTAAGAACTTTGCCATCAATAACAGAAAGTTTAAAAACAAAGCCACCATAGCATCGCGATACTTGGCGCTATCGACTAATTTCAATGCCACCGCAGCTATTAACATGGCGGTTGCGGGCTCAATACCAGCAGCGTTCCGTGAATTACAAATACGGCGACTAACGTAAGGCTCACCAGTAGAAATTTTAATGGTGTTTTAGGTAGAGCAGCTCGCTGGTATTCATAGAGAACCCGCCAACCCATACAGGGCAAAGCTATAGCAAAAATAATAAGTGGATGTTCTATCACATGGGATACAAAATTAAGCCCCGCCAGACCAACAAGCATCAGATTAAATTGCCTACCCGGATCACGAGACATCATCTACCCCTTGATATTGCGCCAGGTATTCAAGGCAACGTGTTTTATGATAAGGGCCTATATCAATCGGTAATATTTTACGACCCACCTTCATGGAAAAGGGCACCTGTTGAACCGAGCAAATATTTACCCACAATGACAATTGCGAGAGCCGCTTTTCTATATCGCCATTGATTTTTGAATAATCCAATTCGTACCCCGTATTCAGGCCATCTTTGAATTCTTTTACGAGCATCGGTCGACCTCTGGCGACGGCCTTCCAATCAACATGCCTCTGAGAATGCCCGGTTTGATATTTAACGTGCTGGCTATAATCGTCACCCGTTTGCCCTTGATCAACAATTAACGCCTCTGCTAGCACCGTACTCGAAGGCAACGCATGCGTACCCATTGGCTCTGGGTAAACCCTGTAATAAGCCTCTATAGGAAGAACTTTCCAAGCATAAAACAGACCAAACGGGAACACGGTTGATATATGTAGCTTATTGATTTTTTTTACCCCTCTTGTTTTTGCATGCAATGCAAATCGAATCGGCGTAAGAGTCAGCGCACTCACTTTTTCCGCATGGAATTCATGTTCGGTTTCATTTTCGATGAGTCGAATTTTCAGTTGATGATGGTCTTCTCTGTTTTTGCTTTTTAACCAAAGTACCGCTGAACCACTGCCCTGCGATTCAATAAGTGGTATCTGAATTTTTTCAAAATTTAGACCTCTCAAATTCGAATTGGTTTGCACCATGGCCACTACGAACAATGAAACTAGAAAAAAACATAGCATGTAGATTAAATTGTTTGAGTAAATGGTGCCGGCGATGAGGGTGACAATCACTCCTGATCCATACATCAATCCAAAACGATTGGGAATAATGTAAATTCTCTCTCTCATGGCACTTGTACGCTTTTAATAATCTCTCTTGCTAATTCGAATCCAGACTGGTGGGTTTGGTTGTTATCACCACTGAGTCGATGATTTAAAACAGATACGGCCACCGCCTGCAAATCTTCGGGAATAACAAATCCTCTTCCCTCGATAAACGCCCAAGCTTTGGCGACTTTGTTTAAGTCTCTCGCGGCGCGAGGAGAAACATTGCTCGACAGAGTTCGTGCCTTCTCAATAATATCTTGCAAGTAATCCAGAATTTGTTCAGAAACATGAACTTTTCCACCGCCTGAAACATAGCATTTAATTCATCATGATTCACATAGGGTGTCAGTTGATCAATTAACTGAACTCTTTGTTCACCAATCAAAATCTGCCTTCTTCGCCTCGCGGCTGGGCAGCCCTAGTTCAATTCGCATTAAAAACCGGTCCACTTGAGATTCCGGCAGCGGAAAAGTACCAATGTTTTCTTGTGGGTTCTGAGTGGCCACTAAAAAAAAGGGTTGTGGTAGTGGGTATGATTTTCCATCAATCGAAACCACACCTTCTTCCATAGCCTGAAGGCATGCACTTTGTGTTTTCGGAGTCGCACGATTTAATTCATCCGCAAGTATGAAGTTTGCAAATATGGGGCCTCTATGAAACTCAAATTGTCGTAACTCTTGGTTGAAAAAAGTTGTGCCTAAAATATCTGCTGGCAATAGATCATTGGTAAACTGTATTCTATTGGAATCAAGACCGAGAAGCTTAGCAAGAGTTTTAACAAGGGTTGTTTTTCCCATTCCCGGCCGGTCTTCGATAAGTAAATGACCCTGAGCTAGTAGACAAGCCAGACAAAGCTGCATTTCAATATGCTTATCGAGAATAATTCCATTTCCAGCTTGGAGCACCTGCTGCAATTTTTGCTGTTTTTGACTATGTTCCGAAGTGATTAAATCTGCGATACTCAAGCGAGCTCCCCTTGGCTTTGTTTTTTTATCAACTCTGCTATGCATTTATCGGGAACTTTTCGGTCAATATGAACTAGTAAGGGGTCTAGTCGCGCTTCGGTCACTCTCAAAAAAAAGGCCGGTCACTGCAGCCTGCCCTTTAGTGTGGAATGATGTTGAGAAGCCATTCCCCTTAAACCAGAGGGGTACCGGCGATGCACAATCTCACCCTAGTATTAAATTTAGTGAAGCATCTCTACGAAAAGTGGGAGTTCGCCTGTTGCTCGAATATACCGACGAACCATTTCTTGGTGTAAGTCAGATTCAATATAGGGGCGAAAGTAATCCCGTAAAAGATCAGTTTGCTGATGCGTTAGCTCGGAAAAAATCGTCGTCTCTAACAACACAAAGGTAAAAGTACTCGGACGCCCCAATGAAATCCATAGATCACGTTCTGCTTGGATGAGCTCGATTTCTTCAGCAGTAAGATCTTGTTTACGATTGTTGTTGGGCCACGCCTTTCCCCAACCTTCCATGCCGCCAGCTCTGACAAACCCATAATACACTTCACCGGGACCATCAGATGCATTCATACATGTTCTCAACTGGTCGTCCGCTTTCAACCTGGCTTCAAAATCCCCGCCTATCCAATATAAAAGATCATGTTCATAGCAACAGTGAACCCAACTGCCATCCGGCGAAGCCGTACACCCATCGGTGACAAAGGGTTTCACGTCCTCTGCCGACCATTCAGTGGCAAAAACAGATGTGGAATATGTAATTAAATGGCAACGAGTAGACTGAATCCTCATTTATCCCCCGGAACAATTGATAGATTCTTATTAGACTCTGTTAAATTAAAGAGCAACCACAGCTCTGTTTTTGCTTTGCATCAGTAAAATGCAACTCGTGCTGCACCCAGCAAAACCATATGTTCATTTTTTTCCGCGACAATCAAGCTCAGGCATGAGATCTCGGCCAGATCGACGACACGCCAATAGTTTTTCTAAATGAGGCTTCGTTTTTCCAACCAGTGAGGGTGACTCGCCGCAAACCCTCCGGCAAATATAACCTTTCTGGAGCATACAACACCACTAGCTAGCTATGGCCTGGGCCATCAGCTCCGCATATTCTTCAAATGCGGACACGGCCAATGGGTCTCCCGACTGGGCTAACTCCATGGCGATCTGACCTTTAATATACTTTTGGCCCATCTTTTTTGCCAGGCGCGTGCAAAACCCCACTCCTGATAAATAGGCCTCCACACAACCAAAGTTCCCACGCATCCACAGGGTGCGGATTTATCTGAGTAATTTAATAAAATGTGACTGGCTTCGGGGTGTAAAAATCGTCCGACCTCAACAAATCACCATTTGCAATTACACCCACACCGACTCCCGTACCTAGAGTCATCATCAGCATATTGCGAACATCTTGCCCCTCTCCCAGCCAGTGACAAGACAGCGCAGCGGCAGCGGCATCATTTTCCTAATCGCAGGGGTACTTTTAATCTTTCACTTAATACTTTTGCTAGTGGAACCACACCCCAACCCTCTCCGTCTGTGACAATTAGTGAGGTTCAATAGTCTCTGTCTGCGGGTCTAGAGGACCGGCTGAAGCGATCGCTCCTCTTTGAATACTAGGGTATTTTTTAAGAACCCGTTCTCCCAACTGGGCGAGTTGCTCCAAAACAGCATCGACACCTTGGTCTTTTTTACCAGCTCTTTTTCTAAGTAGAGAATCTCGCCATGATGGTTAACGGCACCGGAAATCACTTTTGTGCCGCCCAAATCAAAAGATAAAAAAACAGGGTCAGTGCTGCTCATTCAAATACTCAAGATAAGCCTGATAGGCAGTAATATAAGCTGCATAACTCCAGGTTAAGTCTCTTGCTGAAAGCATAAAGCCATTATTGCGATCCATTTGCTCCCACAAACTGCCGTGCTCGTCGGTGTGTAACTGCACCCGCCGAAAGTATTTCAAAGCTTCGTTTTCTAATGCGGAAATCAATGTTGCAAACAAAGCATTTTGACGACCCACACTCTGAAGCCCATCAGGGAGAGTTCGTCGAATCAAATTTTGATAAAACGAGCGGTTGTATCGATCAATTTCAAACCGCCCAACCTCTTTCAACTTTTTTGCCAATAACAGATGGTGTTCGGCAATGGCCAATGTGGTCAAAAACCAAGGGTTTCTCCGTAGTAAACGTCCTCCGCATAACGCCCAAAGCTGACCCCATATTCACTGCTGTCTTTGGTTTGGTTGATACTGTATATGCTCTGAAATTGCGCCTTTAAATGATCAATTGTAGCAAGCAACAAAAGAATCACTTAACGACCAACTGTACTGACTTCCTTGAGTGTGGAGGTAAGCGAGAACAGTCGCCGTATCTAGACCAGAATGTTTATACCAAATCCCCTCAACACGCCTTAAATTCTCAACGATATAAGGTCGCCCTGTTTCAAGGTGATTTTTAAGACTCTGATCGAGACCACGAGCTTGTGCTCGATAAAATTGTGCCGCCCCTGTGTCATTGAGCCTCTCAGCGATATCAGCCCCTTCGAGCAAAGCTGAGCGTTGAACCAGTTTAGTATAGAAGTGCTGCCCTTTAACCTCTTCCCATAGGTCAAAGGAAGCTTCCCGCCAATGATGAGACACATATTCAAGATCCCGCTTAATCACGGTGTTGGCTGGCAAATCACTATTGTATAAATGTCTTCGGACGTAATGAAGCTCGCCTTCATTCAACAACTTCTGTGCGAAGCGCGTGAGAGTTAAACTCCGTAGTGCGGGTCCATCATTTTGCGGGCGCCCCCAAGGTCCATCATAGGGCCTGCCATCAACATAGTACTTTGGCTCCCCCAATCCCACAGGTGAATATAGGGTTTGATTGATATGCGTGAAGTCCACGAAGTTGCGAAAGGTCATAGGAATTTCGGCTTTGATACTTTTTGGTACTTTCGTGGATTGATCCAATCGAGAAACCACTTCCATAACCAGAGCTGCATCTCTCACCCAATGAAACCAATAGTCCGGATTTTGACGAGAGGGTGAGGCAATAACTGCACCTGGCCGGGTCCCATCGGGACTCATATTTTTAAAAAGATTATTTATAGATGTTGTATATTGCTTTTCCATCCACGGGTTTAATGTTTCGGCAAAACTCACGGACTTTAAAGTTAAAACCAAAAGAATTAAAAAAAGACTTCGCAAGATAGACCCCCCTGTGCCATACCAATAGCGCTCTAAATTAACCTCTAACACTTCGGATGAGTAACAATGACTTTTAGCACCATTGATTATTTAATTATTTTTTCCTATCTCGGAATCACAATGACATTGGGACTTTGGATTGCTCGAAAAGAAGTCACTAACGATACTGATTTTTTTGTCGCCGGTCGAAGTTTAGGTTGGTTCGCAGTGGGCGCTTCTCTTTTTGCTTCAAACATTTCCAGTGAACACATTATCGGGCTTGCCACTGATGGGTTTCGCACTGGTCTCGCCGTTGGAAACTACGAATGGGGCGCCACCTTGATTCTTATTGTATTAGGTGCTGTGTTTGTTCCGTTTTATGTGGGATCAAAAATTAAAACGATGCCTGAGTTTTTAGAAAAGCGATTTGGAAAAGGTGCAAAATTTTACCTTTCGATAATGACAATTGTAGCCAATGTACTCGTCCGGATCAGTGTGGCCATGTTTGCCGCCGGCCTTGTTTTGGAAAAGATTTTTGAAATCAATTTTTGGTGGGGCATAGTTCTGCTCTCGATCGTGACTCTGGCATACACTGTGTATGGCGGATTGAAAGCCGTTGTTTATACGGATTCGTTCCAAGCTGTCATATTATTGGCAGGCACATTTATTCTCTCTTATGTGGCTTTATCTGAAGTGGGAGGCTGGAGTGTTCTCACGACCAAAGCGAATGCGATGGACTTAGACATGGTTCGCCCTTTGAATGACCCTGAGATGCCTTGGTTAGGCTTAGTGGTCGGAGTTCCTGTTCTCGGAATCTGGTACTGGTGTACCGACCAGGTCATTGTCCAACGCGTTTTGGGCGCAAAAAGCATTCATGAGGCACGAATGGGATGTCTATTTGCCTCGGCACTAAAAATATTGCCGGTATTTCTTTTTGTACTTCCGGGTCTTTGCGGGAGAATTTTATTTCCAGATATTGATTCTGCAGAAATCTTCCCGACTCTCGTTCAAAACCTCCTTCCCGAAGGACTTAAGGGCCTACTCGCTGCCGCATTGATTGCCGCCTTGATGAGCTCTATTGATTCGACTCTTAACTCTACTGGGACGTTGATTTCTCTGGATATTTTTAAGCACTTCTATCCCGAATCCTCTGAACAAAAAATGGTAAAGGTCGGACAATGGGCCACCCTTATTGTTATGATTTTTGGAGTTCTTTGGGTGCTTGTGGTGATGCGCGCTGAGAGTTTATTTCAATATCTTCAGCAAGTGAATGCAGCGATCAGTCCGCCGATTGCAGCCACTTTTTTAGTGGGTGTATTCTGGAAGAAAGCCAACCATACTGGCGCAATGACAGCTCTTGTCGGCGGCCTTGTCGTCGGCGTTTTATTTATGATCTTTGAGCCTTTTTCTTTTCTCATTGGAGCTGGAGTCAATTTCGCAATTTCGCTTGGGCTACTTTATATCGGGTCTTGCCTAGGAAAACCGGTGGATGAAGAAAAAATTAAACATCTCACTTGGTCGCAAGCCAGCGTGGTGATTGATGCCGAAGTCACTTCTCAACAAAAAACTATATTTAGAGCTTTAAGCGGGGTCATCATAGCGACTATGACTTACCTCTGGTGGAGCTTTTCTTAACTGCGCCAATATTTTTTGAAGATCAAATTAAGCTCTCGTTTTTTTTGCCGATATCAACTGGGGTGAACCCAAAAGTATTCCAAATTCACTCGCAATCTCTTGTTGGCACTTGGTGATGCACACGATGGGCTTTTTTTAAGGCATTAAAATAGGGCCCCCCAAATCAAAGAATCTCCATCGTCGATGAATAATCACTTCGTGTACGAAGAAATAAACGACCCCATAGGCCATTATCCCAAAGCCATACCCTTCTAAAGCGGGAATTTCATACAACGTTCCAAAAAGTATTGAAAAGAAAACTGGGAAATGCAAAAAAGATAGCAAACATATCATTGTACTGCCACTTGCGCCCTTTGGGTGGAACATGGTGATCTTCGTGGAGGTTCCATAAAAAACCGTGCATAACATACTTATGGAGCCACCAAGCAGCGAACTCCATGGCTAGAAACGTGATAATAAATAATCCCCAAAAACTCATAAGTGACTCCTATACTTAAATTACAATTATCACCGATTTAATAGGCTTGGTTCTTCTAACGCACTTCAGCGTTAAATTGAACGGCAGATCTCGGCTAAATGATTGAAATGGGCCATATGATCCGGTAGCTAAACAACAAATAAGATTTAACGAGGTGCCATGAGTCAATACAAGTCCACGCCCACGACCACATCGGGATTCCCCCCAGGGATACCCTTCATAGTCGGCAATGAAGCTGCTGAGAGGTTTAGCTATTATGGTATGCGGGCCATACTCGTGGTTTTTATGACAAAATATTTGATGACTGCAGGGGGCGATTCCGACGTGATGACCGCAGCGGAGGCTAAGACCTGGTATCACACGTGGTCCACCGCGGTTTACTTTACACCCCTCTTCGGAGCTATTCTTTCAGACTTATTTTTGGGTAAATATCGAACCATAATTCTCCTTTCTATTGTCTATTGCCTGGGACACATCGCACTGGCCATGGATGAAACCCGATCAGGGCTTGCCCTTGGGCTCACATTGATCGCCATTGGCTCCGGCGGAATAAAGCCTTGTGTTACGGCCCATGTGGGAGATCAGTTTGGCCCAATGAATAAACAGCTCTTAGGTCGAATTTTTGGGTGGTTTTACTTTTCGATCAACCTTGGCTCCTTCATTTCAACTCTGGCCACCCCTTGGCTTCTTCAAGCTTATGGACCCAGCGTGGCTTTTGGTGTACCTGGAATTTTAATGATTACAGCCACAATTGTATTTTGGCTGGGAAGAAACTCTTTCGTACATATTCCCGCTGGTGGAAAAAGGTTTCTCCAACAATCTTTTAGCGGCGA
>JAWKNX010000014.1:0-80101 GCA_041391465.1 Bdellovibrionales bacterium | reverse complement strand
CATTTTGCTTTGCCCTAGGGTCAGCTTTCATTTTTTCTTTCACTACAATTCCAGCACTTGCTGCAAATTTTTTATCAGGAAATGTTTCTAGCAAGCAGCCTTGGATCATGACTCAGATAGAGAAGGTTTATAACCCAATTATTCATTCTGCTCTAAAGATGAAACTCGTTATTGTTGGTGTTGGTGTCGGAGCTATCGCTGCTGGCATAATTTTATTTTCTTTTTTAGGGTCAGATTTTTTGCCCCAATTAGATGAAGGGTCCATTGCTGTTCAGTTTGTCAGACCAACAAACATCAGCATAGATCAATCTGTTGAAATGCAAAAACTTTCTGAAAAAGTAATTTTAGAGTTTCCAGAAGTGAGCCGGGTTCTTTCTAGAATCGGAACCGCAGAGGTGGCAACCGATCCAATGGGGCCAAATCTCTCGGATACTTATATTTTACTAAAGGAAAAAACTAAATGGCCATTACAAGATGGTAGCAAGAGAACAAAAAATCGACTTATCGCTGATATCAAAGAAAAATTAGAGTCTCTTATTCCTGGGCAGACTCTTATATTTTCTCAGCCAATTCAGTTGAGATTCAACGAGCTTTTAGAAGGAGTACGTGCAGACGTGGCCTTAAAAGTTTTTGGTGAAGACATGGATCAAATAACCGAAGTAGCTGCCCAAGCCGCACAAATTGTGGGTCGTATTCAAGGTGTTGGTGAGGCCGAGGAAGAAACTAAAGGCAAGTCCCCTGTATTAAGAATAAACCCCATTAATTCAGAGCTTCAACGCTTGGGATTGGCCAAGGAAAATGTTCTTTCTACGGTGGAAACTGCAATTGGAGGTACAGAGGCCGGTAGCTTGTACGAAGGAGTAATGAGATTTCCAATCGTTGTACGTCTGAATGAGAATGACCGCTCAAGCTTGGCTTCAATTAAAGAAGTTCCCGTTGGTGTTGGCGAAAACTTTACGATCCCCATTAAGGATTTAGCTGAAGTCAAAATTGAAGAAACCTTTAGCGATATCCGAAGGGAATCCTCTAAAAAACGAGCAGCAGTTCTTGTCAATGTTAGAGGCAGGGATACAGCAAGTTTTGTCGAAGAGGCAAAAGCCGCAGTAGATAAGGAACTTAAACTCCCACCTGGAACTTACATTGAATGGGGTGGAAGCTTTAAGAACTTAGAGAAAGCAAGAAATCGATTGATGGTTGTTGTGCCTTTGGCCTTACTTTTAGTTTTCGTAATGATTTTTATGGCATTTAAGAGTTTGACTCAAACCTTTATCATTTTCGGCTGTATTCCTATGGCCTTAGTCGGTGGTGTCATCGGTTTAATGCTCAATGGTCTAAATTTTAGCATTTCCGCCGCCATTGGCTTTATTGCACTTTCTGGTATCGCTGTACTTAATGGTGTTGTCCTTGTGAGCTATTTTAACAAACTCAAGCTCGATGGCTTGACTGGAGATGAGTTGATTCAGCAGGGAACTAAGATGAGACTGAGGCCAGTTCTAATGACCGCATCGGCGGCTGCATTTGGGTTTCTACCTATGATGCTATCGACAGGCAGTGGCGCTGAAGTGCAAAGACCCTTGGCATCGGTAGTTGTAGGAGGAATTATCTCAGCAACAATCCTGACACTCATTGTTTTGCCTATTGTTTATCGACTATTGGAAAGTAAAATGAAGGTTGTAGATTCAGGAATGAGTCACTAAAGATCATTTACGATTAGGCGGCTTTTGCTAGCCGTCTAATTTAATGCTTCTTGTTAGCACAAAGCTTGTGCTCGCTTAGGGATTTAATAACGTAACATTCTTTTACTTTTGCACCCGAATTACATCCATTCGAGATTCTCTGTAATTCTTTTTCAAGGCATTTTAATTTTTTAATTTTTTCTTTGATGAGAAGAAGATGACTTTCAGCAATCTGGTTTGCCGCACGACAATTTTTCTCGGGGTGATTGTTAAGTTCAATAAGTTTCTTCACAGAATCCAGCCCTAGCCCCAAATCTCTGGCATGTTTAATAAAACTAAGTTTTTCCGCCTCCTCTTGAGAATATCTTCTTTGATTGCCCTCTGAACGCCTTGTGGGTTTAATCAGCTTTTTCTCTTCATAAAACCTAATTGTGGGCACTTTAACTTTAGTCATTTCAGACAGTTGACCAATTGAATACATTTTTAACTCCGGGCTTGAACCTCTAGTAACTAGAGGTTTTATAATAATATGTAGCTGGCCTCAAGAAAGGATTTTTAATGGGATCGTCGTGTTGCGGAAGTGACGTAAAATTTGATGGAGCGTCTAAGGAATACAAAAGACGACTTTGGATGATAATTTTTCTAAATGCTCTAATGTTTGTTTTTTGTTGAAATATCCGGTGGCTTTTTGTCTAAATCTCAAGCCTTAAAGGCCGACGCTCTAGATTTTTTGGGAGATACACTAACTTATGCACTTTCCTGTTCGCTATTGATTCATCAAAAAACATTAAAGTTGGTGTATCTGCATTAAAGGGGCTTAGTTTGTTGGGAATGGGTCTTTGGGTGGCTATTTCTACGGCATTGGAGTTTCTCTCTCCCGTTACCCCTAAAACAGAAATCATGGGCTTAATAGGATTTTTTGCTCTGGGTGCGAATGTGGCCAGCGTATTATTGTTGATAAAGTACAAAGATGGTGATGCTAATGTTCGATCGGTTTGGCTCTGCTCAAGAAACGATGCCATAGGCAATATTGGTGTTATTGTTGCGGCAATCATCTCATCTGTTTTAAATTCTGGAATACCTGACCTTGTAATTGCATCAGGAATGTCGCTACTGTTTATTCACTCATCTTCTCAAATCCTGATTCAAAGTTTTAAAGAGTGGAAAACTGTTAACTGATTAAGGAATTTTTCTTAATGCATTGCTTTATTATTGATGCGTCTAATCAGCATGAGAGGCAATTAAATGGATTTTTAAGAGTGAAATCCCAAACATAAAACACCAATAGTCCCAACTTTGAAACACTATAAAAAATATTTGGGACTTGTTTAAAAATTGTGCTACACCTGCAAAGCCTTTGCTGGAGGGGATTTGGGGTGAAAGCAAATTTCAAGATATTGCTAGTTGAAGATATGGAGTCCTTCCGAGATGCGGTCACACAGCTTCTCGGCGTCTATAATGATGTCCACGGTGTTTCTGATATCCAATCTGCAAAACAAGCACTTCAGAAGTCAGCCTTTGATGTTGTCATTCTAGACAAGGGGCTTCCAGATGGCGATGGAATTAGCCTCATTTCTGAGATCAAAGACATAAACCCCAATGCAGTAGTTATCATGCTTACTTCTGATTCAGATTTCAGCACCGTAAAACGCTGCATTGCTCTGGGTGCTGATGACTACGTGATTAAGACAGACAACATTATTCCTGATTTGTTGGTGCGAATTCCTGTGGCTGTTTCAAAAGCCGCTTCGAACAGAAGATTAATAACTTTAGAGCAACAGGTTAAAGATGCTTTCCGATATGAAATCGTTGGGAAGAGTCCAGCAACTATGCAACTTAGAGAAAGCATTTTGGATTTACGAGGCACTTCGGCGCACGTTTTAATTACTGGTGAAAGTGGAACCGGCAAAGAACTTATTGCCCGTCGATTAAATGCCATTGAAGACGATGGGAAAAGACCGTTTGTTGCAATTAATTGTGGTGCCATTCCAGAAAACCTTTTGGAAAGTGAACTCTTCGGTCATAAAAAAGGTTCATTCACGGGAGCCACGCAAGACCGACCCGGCCGCTTTGAATTAGCCCACAACGGTGATCTCTTTCTTGATGAGATTGGCGAAATGCCTTTGTCTGCTCAAGTTCGCCTGCTTCGAGTGATTCAAGAAGGTGAATTTACCCGTGTGGGTGATGACCGCACAATAAAAGTTAAGTGCCGTGTAATCGCTGCCACCAACAAAGATTTAGAGCAAATGATCGCTGATGGAAAGTTCCGTGAAGACCTCTATCATCGCCTGAATGTAGTTAGAATTGAAACCGCACCTTTAAGGCTGCGAATGGAAGACATTCCTGATTTGGCTAGACTCTTTACACTGCAAATAGGTGGTGCAAACTACAAGATAGATGACAAAGCTATCAGAGCACTCGGTGACTATGATTGGCCTGGCAACATTCGAGAACTTAGGAACATCATTGAGCGGGCATGTATTTCTGCTCGGCGAAGATCATCTGAGCAAATTGAATATGACGACATTTCCATTCAAGCGCCTAAGAACTCTGCCTATAGATTAAGGCAAATCACATGCTCTCTGCCCGATATGCCTTCTGATCTTACTCCGGAAAAATACAAAGAGTTCTTTGTAACAGCAAGTCGGGAATACTTTAGAGCCGCACTGGAAGCGGCAAATGGAAACATACGTGAAATTGCAAATAAAATTGGGGTTGGCCGAACAACGGTCTTTAGACGCATTCAAGAGTTAGGACTTAAAGCAGATAAAAAAGTGGCTGCCACAAAGTCACATTTACCATTTTATAGATCGCAACCATTGGGACGCGAGAAACAGGGGGAACTATGAAGTTAAATATTTTCTACGCCATTGCGCTGACGATGATTAGCTTTAGCCCCATAGCAAAAGGAGGAGATGAAATGCCAACTGCACAAGAGATAATAGACAAACTCGACTTAACCCCATTGCCAGAAGAAGGTGGTTATTATCGAGAAACATATAGAAGCGAAGGCGAAAAATTGCCAGCTAGAACTTTTGGAATTGATGCAGAAACAGGCAGATCAATCAGTACCGCGATTTACTATATGGTTACTGCTGACAGCTTCTCCGCGATTCACAGAATCAAAAGTGATGAGGTTTTTCACTTTTATGGTGGCGACCCAGTAGAAATGATTCAATTTGACGACCAAGGAAACCTACAAAAGTTCATTTTAGGCAATGACATACTTGCAGGAGAGACTCCCCAAGTCGTCGTACCAAAAGGAGTTTGGCAAGCACTACGACTTGTAGATGGTGGAAGCTGGGCTCTACTGGGGACAACCGTTGCCCCAGGATTTGAGTTTGAAGACTTTGAAATTGGCACAAGAGAACAAATGACTGAACTTTTCCCTCACTTGAGAAACGACATTCAGAGATTTACTAGGGAGCCAGGACAAGAGAGGTAATTTAGTGAGGTTTTCCAAAAAGATATTTATATCAGTCTTTGCTGCTACATTTATTGTAGGCGGGGGCATCATTTGGACAGCACACTACTTCGTAAGCACTAACACCAAAGATAAGTTCATTTCCCAGTATTCCGTATTGACGAAAATATTGGGGGATACTCTAACACGCCTTGATTCCAACACTGAACAACTCATGCTTAATGCCGCAAATATGGTGGCTGCTCGTGATGCAGAAAGAGGACTGCTATCGACTGAAGAACTAAAGGCCATGAGGTCAGAGCTGAATGTTACCCACATTTTTGTTACGGATCGCAATGGAAAATTCATTCGTTCAACAAATGAAGATCCTTCGTTAATTCCAAATTTATTTTCATTTTCTGATGAATACATAAAACTGATACAGGGAGCCAAAAAGTTTCATGCAACCCCAGTTATCCAGCCAAATCCGGAACCTAAACCCTATAAGTTCCTGTCTATTGCAAACAGAGACCGAACACGCATTATTGAAGTTGGAGTTAGGATTGATTTTATTGCTCGCACTCTCGCAGAAGCAATTGGAGCTGATAAAAATGTCATGTCTATGGCTTTGTATTCACCAAAAGGCACGCCATTTGGTCGGTTTGCGGCCAAAGATGTAAAATTTGAAAAAGAGAACGCAAATTTCCCTACAAATTTTGAAACAGCGGAGTCATCAGATAGTTTTAAGTTCTATTCAAAGGTTACATCAAGTCACCCGAGCTGTTCACAGTGTGATAAATCGGGAACTTCAATCAATGGTGAATACTACTATGTCTTAGAGTCTGAAGTGTCTAAGAGCGAGCTAAACGCAATGCTTGCCTCCACTACAAAGGCAAGTGTCACGCTATTATTCTTTAACCTCCTCTTGGCCTTGGGAATCAGTCGTTTTCTATCTCGCCGTCTTGTGCGCAATATTGAAAAGGCGGTGTCTAAGGTTCGTAAAATTAAAGACCACGGCCAACTTGGTGATCGCATAAACTTAAAGGGAAAAGATGAAGTTGCGTATTTGACCCGTGAGTTTGATAATCTGTTGGGAGCAATGGAGAAATCCCGAGAAAAGGTCATCGAAGCTGAACGAGTTCAAGCCAAAGTTCAAATGGCTAGAGACGTAGCCCACAATATTCGCTCGCCAATTTTAGCAATTGAAATGATGTTGCCTACTTTGACTGGAGTACCTGAGCGGATGAAACGTGTCCTAAAGAATTCTGTAAAAGAAATCAAGGGGCTTTCAGAAAAGCTAAGTAAGACAAATGAATCTGGGGATTTTGAATTTGATCGGAAGAACAAGAATGAAGACGTTCTATTTCTTCCCGTATTTTTGGAAGAAACTGTAAATCAAAAGCGCTTAGAATTTTTCTGAAAACCCGAATATAAAGATTCGACTAAGGAATGAAGGAAAAATCAATGAAGAATTCGTAGACATAGATGCCATTGAATTGAAATCAATTATTTCAAACTTAGTCAATAATGCAACCGAATCATATGGTCCCTCCGGTGGTGAAGTAATATTGAAATATTTTGATGATGGCGAGAACTGCAAAATCGCCATTTCAGATGAAGGAGTGCGGTATACCCGAAGATATCTGAACAGGCTAGGAAGTGAACCCCTTTCATTTAAAGGCGGGAAGGGCGAGGTCTTGGCCTTCAACATGCAACTCACATTTTAAGAAAGTGGAATGGAACTTTAAATATTGAATCGGAGCTTGGCGCAGGGACCACAGTAACAGTCAGCTTGTCAAAAATTTCCGCCATGAAAACTAAGAGACCTACCTTCAATGATAATGACTTTGCAAAGTTTTATGAGGAGAAATGATGTCCATATGAATGAAATAATTGACTGGGCTGTAACTCAGGAGGATTGGAAGCAAGACATTGTACGTAGAGTTTTAGACAATGGTGATTTTACCAGTGATGATGTGAATGAAATAAAAGAGATATTACTTCATCAAAACGGATATTTGGAGAAGACTGATTTCACCCCTATAAAAATTGATAAGGCAAGTTTCGTTACGACAGAAAATTCCGCAAAGACAAAAGTCGTTCTAAAAAAGATTGAATCACCCACAAATGTGAATGCCTTAACCCCGCAAGCAAAGCTGCAATTTGCATTCAACGGCCTGACTATCGTCTATGGAGAAAACGGATCTGGCAAGTCCGGCTACAGTAGGATTCTTAAAAAGTGCTGCAAGGCCAGGGAAGTTGATAGTATATTGCCCAATGTTTTTTCTGAAGACAAAAAGGGTCCAAGCAAAGCGACTGTTCACTTTTCCGTAAATAACAAGGACCAGGCGGTTGAATGGATCGATGGGCAGTATCGAGGGGGGCCTCTCGATCAGCTGGTAGTGTACGATAACAAATGCGGAAAAATTCAGGTAAACGATAAAAATGAGTTAATTTACCTGCCATATGGAACTGATGTTTTTAAAAAGCTGATAGATTGCATTGTTGAAGTAAAAAAGCAAATTGAAGCCCTAAAGCCTAAAGAGATATCGATAAACACAGATAAAATTGACGAGTCTTCGGAAGTATTGAAGAAAATTAAAAGTATCAACAAATCAACAGAAAAAGAAAAAGATTACTGATGAGTTGCAGTGGACAGATGAGCACGAAAAAAGGCTCATGAGGTATCTAAAAAGATAGTTGAGGCAAATGAAGAAGAAGTAAAAAAGAAAATCAAAATAGTAGAAAAGGAAATCGCAAATCTATCGGAGTTAACGTCAAGCCTGAAAACCATTGAACAGACTTTTACATCCGAAAAAATAACGAGTATTTTTCAACTCCAAGAGGATAAGAAAACTACGAAAAGCGCTTTGGACGACCTATCAAAGAAGTTTGAGAATGAAAATATGCTTCAGGGAACGGGCAATGAATTCTGGCGTACAATGTACAATGCTGCAAAAGAGTTTCAGAAAAAAGTTGTTACCACGGCACCGAATTTCCCAACCTAGATGGAAAATGCGTTCTTTGTCAGCAAGAATTGAGTGGTGCAGCGAAAGAGAATATGCAGACTTTTGCAGCTTTTGTCGAAGGTAAGTTGAAAAAAAGTCTTGATGAGACGAATAGCAAGGTAGACAAGTCCATCGCATTTCTAGAAGGTCTTGAGTTAAAAATTCAGACAACTCTCAATTCGCTGAAGCTTAGTTATTCTGAAATAGCAAGCGAGGATTTGGAGAGAATCACAAGCTATGTCAACTCCGTATCGTCGGTTAGAACCCGCATGATTCAAGTTCTAAAGGAAAATGCTCCGGAAGGGGAAAATGAAGATTCGTTATCCGAGATCGTAAATGAAGCGGTGGGTCTTATAGACTTCGAAATAGAAGATGAAACACAATCGGAATCTTCAGAAAGCTCTCTTCAAAAGTTTTTAAAGAAGGCTGGCGTCGCACTTGGTGAAAAGAAACTAGAAATTGAGAAAACTATCAACCCAGAATATCTTAAGGGTTTAAAAAAGGAGAGCGTTGAGCTTGCATCGCTAAAAATTGCTAACAGCAGAATCAGTGATATTTGTAATTACATAGATTATTTAAACGATCTTGAAAAGTACAAAACCCTGATAAAATCTTTGGATTATGCACCGATTTCTAGGAAAGGAAATTCAATTATCACGAACTCTTTGAAGGATAGTTTCTTAAAATCTTTATCTGTAGAGTTATCGAAATTGGGTGGTGAAAAAATCCCTTTGTTTGTTGACTCTTCTACCAGGGAAGGTAAGCCAACGTTTCAATTGAGCCTTCGCGGGGCGAACATGCCTCAACGATGTAAGCTGGAATCGATATTAAGCGAGGGCGAGCAAAAGATCGCTTCGCTAGCAGGATTATTGGCAGAGCTAGAAACAGCGAAACATGAAAATGGAATAATTTTAGACGATCCCGTTACATCACTAGATCATCAGTTTAGGAAGAAGATTGCAAAGAGACTTGTTCAAGAAGCTGGCAGCAGACAGGTCGTCGTGTTTACTCATGACATAGCATTTTTATTTGATTTGGAATACTTTGCCAAAGAGTTTGGCGTGCCCACTCATTTGCAAAACATACGCAAGGATGGATCTTACCCGGGTGTGATTTTTAACAGTAATCCATGGCATGCTCAGAATGTTAAAAATCGTTTGAAAACGCTAAGGTCTGATGTTGAAGAACTCAAGGGGTTGAACGCCGAGAAGGAAGATTACAATGAGCGAGCTGGTATAATATATGGCCGGCTGAGGGAAACTTGGGAGCGAGCTGTTGAAGAGGTGCTCTTAAATGAAGTCATCACAAGATTTGGACAAGGTATTCAAACGCAGAGGTTGAATGGGGTTTTGGTAGAAGATGAAGATTTTGAACAGTTGTATTTTGAAATGTCAAAGTGTTCAGAATATATGATTGGACATGATAAGTCTCTTCCTCTCTCTGATGATCGCCCACCTACAAAGACAATTTTAGAGGATGTTGAAAAGGTAAATGAATTCGTTAAGCGAATAAATAAGAGAAAAGAAGAGACTGTAAAATCCCGAAAAGGGAAAGTTGAAAAGCTCCCTGAAGCTGAAGTGTTGGAGTAAAGTTTGTGAAAACGAATTGTATTATTGTTGATCTTGACGGCACGTTAGCTAATGTAGATCATCGCAGAAAAATGCTCTTAGAAGATAACGACTGGGATAAATTTAATTCTAATATGAGTATAGATTCCGTTAATTTGTGGTGTCGAGAACTTATCGATTTATTTAAAGACAAGTATCATATTGTTATTGTTTCTGGCCGGAGTGATGAGTTTAAAGAGGTCACTTTTAGATGGCTGCACGAGAACAATATATTTTTTAATGAAGTGTTTTTTCGCCAAAAAGGTGACTATCGGGACGACCGAGTTATTAAAAAGGAAATTTTTGACACTCAAATTAACCCAAGATATTCGCCACTATTTGTTGTTGATGACAGGAAAAAGGTCGTTCAGATGTGGAGAAATATTGGCCTTACTTGCCTGCAGTGTGAGGATGGAGACTATTGATCAAGCATTCTAATTTAGTAAAGAAACTCCCAACTAAGGCGCTCTATGTTGATTTTATATGTGGAGATGTCTTTTTTTGCTAAAAATATAGAGTCTTGTAGGTGCGTGAAGTCCTTGTTTAGGTACGATTTTAATTCCTCTATATACTTTTTAGCTGGTGAATCTTCAGGCTGATTTATTCCATTGAGCCCGAAGATTATTCCAGTTATAACTTCTGCAGGAAAATGATAATTCGTTGGCAGCCTTAGTGCCCGAACCTCACTTTCATATTCCCAGTCTTTAGACTTTTTCCCAACAATTTCACTATATTTGGGGGCCTTAAATATGCTGTACTCTGGAACCTGCTCAACATAATCAACTTCTACCCAATTTATTTTATCTTCTGATTGTGCACACTCATTTAAAGCCTTCACATCAAATTCGAGACAAAAACCAGAGTGACTACGGGTGTAATGAGACCACATTAACATGATGTCAGGTGTTCTACTAAAACAACTGATGCCAAAGTGTTGAAATAATGGTTTCAAGGTGCCCCAAATGTTATTGGTCTTTAATTTTCTAATATAGTCGTCTAGCTTATCTATCGTATCCAAGCTGGCGATAAACTCATTGCCGGGGTTTGCATCTTTCAGATGTTTAATTTTTCCTCAAATGATCCTTCAGGAATTGGTTTTAAAATAAAATTCATACGGATCATTGAAGTTTTCATATGTATTGAAGTACAGATATTTTGTCCTTAAGGTGCTCGCCAATAACCATTGGAATCAAAAGAATAGTATTTATAGAGTTTTTCTGGAACTGCCACAATAACCCCAACAGGAGGTTATTATGGAACAGTTTTATAAAATTAACCAATTTTATCTGAATCTTCTTGCCTCCTCTGGAAACACAACAATCGGTTTCCAGTCAATCTTCAAGACATCCCTAGAGTGTTTTTCGATCTGCTGGACACATTGGCGTGACCAGCAGAACTCAAATTCTGACAATGAAATTCCAAACTGCAAAAGAGCAGCGATGAGCATTAGTCTTAGCAATAAAGTAATCATGTGAAACCTCCTAGTTATTCTTTGAAAGGGATTGAGTACGGGATGAGCTGTTTGCAACTGCTCTGGGGACATTTCTTTGACGATTTCCAGGCACTCTTTCCTCAAATCTTGAGGCAAAGGCACCTTGCCAGAGGCGAACATCTCGTACGTTTTTCGTGTAGCTCCATATGCTGGGAGCAATGCCTCCAAATGATGGGGATGCACACGAACCCGTCCGTGCTCCAGGTGGTTGATGATTCCATCTTTCAGGCCAGAGGCTTTTGCTGCACCTCGCGTGCTCAGCCCAGCTTGCTGGCGCAGAAATTGGAGTGTACGACTCTCTTTGGTTTTGTGTTTTTGACCGCTTTTCTTAGACATAGTAGTTCCTTTCTATGTGTGTAGGCACATTTCACATAGGCATGGAACTCTAACTGTTTGAAAACTGACTTGGTTTTCTTACTCCCTCTTTGAATTTTCTAAGCGTGTAGTTTTGCAATTTCACACTTAAAAAACGTGGGGCAAGAATGGGGCAAATGTGGGGCTAAGCCGATTAACGTTCGCTAATTTCGGCTAACGATCCCCAGGTGAACTCGCGTCTGCGGGCCTCCTGTTTTAGTTCATGGTTTAAAGGGTTTAGGTTTTCCCCCTTTTCGGGGGACTCACCAGTTGAAAAATTTGGTGGTGGAGCCCAATGGACAAACGAACCCAATCATCATCACGATTTTATTGAACTTTCCCCTAGAACACA
Organism: Bdellovibrionales bacterium; assembly: GCA_041391465.1. Classification (GTDB taxonomy): domain Bacteria; phylum Bdellovibrionota; class Bdellovibrionia; order Bdellovibrionales; family UBA1609; genus UBA1609. The sequence goes on along the minus strand of JAWKNX010000014.1, from coordinate 68,209 downwards.
ATCACGAATTTACGAGAAATGCGCCCCTTTATACGAAAAGGGCCTCTCTATTCGAGATATAGAAGAGCGCACAGGAATACCGAAATCTACTGTTCGCGAAGCTCTTACAAAGAGTGGGGTGTCACTGAGAAATCCCCTCAATGGAAATGCTCGCCACATAGATCGACTACATACTAAGCGAGGCGGACACACACCATACGGCTACGCTTATCTTGATGGGCAACTTCTTATTGATCCAAAAGAACAAATCATTGTCAGAAAAATTTTAAAGCTTCACCAATCAGGGATGTCAGGTAATGCCATTGCTACCGAATTGAATTGCCAAAAGATTCCAAGTCGCACTGGCAAAACGTGGCGTCCTTGCGTGGTCAGAAGAATCATCAAAGCTAACCAAACAAAGAAAACGAAAAAGTAGGAGGATCAAGTGAATAGTCTTATCAAAATCGCAGTCGTATTGGCCTTTGCCACTGTAGCTAGTGGCAATCTACCCAAGATCATCAACCAAGTTCGCAGGGCTCAATTTCAGCTCATCATGGAATCCAAGGCTTCCAATTGGCCTAAGGCGGTGCGTATGCCGAGTAGGTAACAAAGTCCCTGCCCTATATCCAGAAGTACAGCCCGCTAGGAGTATACAAATTTTTCTGGATGAAAATAAAGACATTAGGGTTTAATGCCATTTAATAGAATGTCTAAAATTTGGTCGAGTTCTTCTTGATCATTCCATTTTGGCGAAGAGCCCATGACATGTTTCGCTAAAACATATGCCATAATGATCGAAAACAAAGTGCGAGCGACTGTGTCTGATTTTAAATTTTTTCGAATTTGTCCAGATTTTTGCAAACCCTCAATGGACGCAATAGCTTCAGACCAGACCTCTTTCTCCCACAAACCAATAACCCGCTCTCTAAGGTCTGTGTTTTTTAATACTTCAATAAGCATGAATCGAATTTTGCCTTTATTTTCCCGAGCCACCTCCAATCGATCTTGAAATATTTTTGTAAACATTCCCTCAATTCCAAGTTCAGAGCTTTTGAAAAGAGACTTCATTTTGCTGATCTGTAAAGGGAAAACAGTTTTTAGTAGCAGCGGAAACATCACCCTTTTTAGTAAATCATCTTTAGATGGAAAATAGCGAAAAAGGGTTCGTTCTGTGACGCCAGCCTTTTTGGCAATCTCTGCCGTTGGAGTATCAGAAGCGCCCTTCTCAGAGAAAAGAATTTCAGCAGCCGCTATAATTGATTTCTCTTTTTGAGACAACGCCTGGTCATAACGAGTCGCCTCCTCGGCCAAGGTCTCAAAATTAATTTCCTTTGGGTTTCGCATAGTTAACTCCTGCTGTTCTGATCTAACGAGCCAGAATTCTATTTCCCGCCTGTCGAAGTATAGTATTTACTATACTTTCCGATAAGGCAGTTGTATAGTGCACTATACTCGCAAAGAGATCACAAAACAAGGTGAGGTTACAATGTTTGATCTAATTAAAGTCGCCATTCGAAACGTGGGTCGCAACACGCGAAGAGCCCTGATTACTATCATCACTGTATTTATTGGCGTCTTTGTCGTGGTTGGAATTCGCGGGCTTTTAGATGGACTTCAAAATGAAATCAAAAGCGGGCTCACCCGAAAAATGCATGGGGATGTTCAAATTCATCGTTTAGGTTACGAGGACTCTCTTGAGGCCAATCCCTATAAAATACTCATTCCCTACACAGTTGAAACAACGGATTTGCTAAAAAATACCGACGGCGTAGTTGAGGTTACTCCTCGATTGAAGGTGATGGCCCTTTTGAATCACCAAAAAAGTCAGTCTACCACGCCTGTCATCATCAATAGTTTTTCTTCACAAACAGAGTTTCAAGTTGTTCCCCGCTTTAAAGACTCTCTATTAAAAGGAAAAATGATTGATTCAAGTCTTGAGAAAGAGGCCTCGTCCATTGCCGATGATGACCTGAGTGAGGCAACGGGTCTGGACGAAAAAGCCTCCGAAGCAAAAGCACATCCCAAAGCAGTGGGCAATCATCAGTTAATGGTCACCCCGAGTCTTATGAGAGGCCTCAATGCTGAGATAGGCGACGAGATCGTTATTCTACTTCAAGATAAAGATAACATGCAACAAGCGCTTGTGGCTACATTGGTTGGCGTTGTCGATTTTGCCATGCCCGGAGCCCAAGCCAGAATGGCCTGGATGGATTTTAACACTCTCCAAAAAGCTGCCGGAATTCAAGGGCAAGCCTCGGAAATCGCCATACGTATCAAAGAAAATGCCGACTCTGAAATAGTAAGAACAAAATTGAAGGAAAAGTTAGACCCCAACTTAACGGTTCAAACATGGATCGAGCTTGCAGGAATTCTGCGAGACTCACTCAACCTTCAAAATGTAATTTTTAATCTTGTCATGTTCATTGTGTTTTCAATCGTTATTTCAGCAATTGTTAACACGTCCCTGATGACCGTAATGGAACGCACGCGCGAAATTGGGACTTTGATGGCCTTAGGATATCGTCGATTTCATATTACTCTTCAATTTTTGATCGAGTCCGCCGTGATTGGCCTTATTGGTGGCATGACCGGAATGATCCTAGCCGTTTCAATTTTGCTATTCTTGAATAATTACGGCCTAACGTTTGCCCTTCCGGGTCAGACTATCACAACCGTTTTATATCCAACGATCACGATTGGGTTTCTATTGAAAGTGTTTTTCTTAGCTCTGTTTTCTGCATTAGGCGCTAGTTTTGTACCTGCTTATCGGGCCAGTAAAATGAAACCCGTGCAGGCGCTGACTAGTAACTAAAGTGTTGATTGAAACCAGAGTGAGTTAATTGCGCGAGGAGGATCAAATGACAAAGATAATCTTGGCACTTTCCCTTGGGGCGAGTTTAATTTTTACAGCTCATCCAGCAAAGGCTGAATCTGCGACAGAAATCATTACTAAAGTCGAAAAAAATTTGTCCCCACCAAATTTCAAGTCTCTTTATCAATTTACAAACTACCGTTTAGACGGAACCATTGCTCAGTACGATGTCCGCTTTAGCGTCAAAGATGTAAATCATAGTCATGGTTACTTCTTAAAACCAGAAAGGGAGAAGGGCCGCGAAACCTTACGACTGAAAGATACAATTTGGACCTATATGCCAAGCGTGGCAAGGGCAGTTCGTGTCGCAGACAGAGAGAGCTTTGCCGGTGGTGACTTTTCCAATGCTGATGTCATGCGAGTAGATTGGCTAGCGCAGTACAATGCATCGATTGCAAAAGAAACTAAAAATCAGTTTATTATCGACCTTGTTGCTAAGAACAGTGAGGCAGCGTATGCAAAAATGCGCATATGGATCGACAAAACAACAACACAACCCGTACAGCAGTATTTTTACGACTCAAAAGGAACTCTCTTGAAAATTTGCAAATACGGATCTGTTAAGACTTTCGGCAACATTACAAGGCCCGCTAAATTGGTCATGGAAAATGTGATTACTAAACTAAAATCAGAAATGCAAATCATCGAACTTCAACTTGAAAATAAAATTCCAGATGGCCGATTTGTCGTTGATAATCTAGGTAAAGAAATATGAAAAGTTATCTTCGACTCATGATCTTCTTTTTGAGTGGTCTTATTTTTCTAGGTGGACTCACAGCCCTAGGGGCAGATAATTCGGATGTGGATCTCGAAGAAGCCGCCGGGTTAGCCGATGAAACTCAAATGTCTGAGGCTACTTCTACTGAGACTACGACTTCCGATCCTCAGAACTCTTGGTTTAATAGAGGCAGAACAAGGACATATTTGCTAATTGATGGCACTCAAACTTCCGGAAGCACCAACGATCAAATCCACTTTCCAAATGGCCAATTAAGCTTTTCTGGTGATTTCAAAATTCTAAACGAGAGTTTTTTGATAGTCGATGCTGTTGTGAATTATGATGATAAGGACAAAGAAGGCTCTCTTTTTCTCAATCAAGTCGGCTTTCGCTCCCGCCTGAGTGACAGCGCGCAGTATTTTATTGGAAAAGAACGCAATCGGAGATCTCCTGGATTACTGATATCTCCCAGTGATTTCATATATTCAAATACGAATTTACCGGGTCAACGAGAAGATCGAAAGGGTGTCTGGCTTGGTCGCCTTTCGTATCAAAAAATCAATGGAAGTATCGATTTCTTAATACTGCCCGTGCAAAGTGAAACCTTAGAAGGCTTGCCCGATTCCAAGCAAAACAGCAATGAGGGTGCCATCAGAGGACTTTATCAATTCTCCGGAATTGATGTCAGTCTTATGGTCGGGCGATACCTAGGCACAAATCGAGCAGGCACATCAGTACAAACTCTTTTACTTAATAAGTATAAGATGTATGTCGAGCTTGGCACCCAAGAAGAAATTACGCGATATAACAACACAAAAAAAGACTACCCTGTTCAGAGTTTGGCAGGTTTCGGTTATGAAGCGAGCGAAGACTTCTCTGTACGACTTGAATATTTCGAAAATGGTCAGGGGCTCAATTCTGATGAGTTTAATCAAATGATGCGACTCAGATCGTTGTCGCCGTCCCAGTTCGCTGGAAACACAAATTTGCAATCACCATTTATTAGGCAAAAATATTTAATCACGAGCGTTACATTCCCTGAGATCAAAAAAAAATACAACTTCACGATTTCAGGTATTAAAAGCTTAGAGGATGACTCGCTTTTAAGCATTGCCCGACTAGAGTATCTTGCTACGGATAAACTTTTAGCGGGCCTTAGTTTCACCAAAATGCAAGGTGGAACAGGATCACAATATCAGTATCGCAACTTCGACACACAAGCGACAGCGGATTTAAAGTATACATTTTAATTGGAGGGTCTATGATCGAACTTAAGAATGTGACTAAAAACTATGAAACTGGAAAGACCTTTGTTGAGGCACTCAAGGGAGTCAGCTTCATATTCAAGAAATCTGATTTTGTTTTGATTCGCGGCCCTTCGGGATCAGGTAAGTCGACGCTATTGAATATTGTGGGTCTACTTGATAATCCCACCGATGGTGAGGTGTACCTGAACGGTCAAAAAGTTAGTTATGCTGATTTTGATGAACTGGCTACCCTGCGATCAAGAACTATTTCGTTCATCTTTCAGTCATTCAATTTAAATCCAGTTTTGACCGTTGAAGAAAATGTAATGGTTCCCCTCATGATTCGAAAGGACATTTCTCACGAGGAAAAAAAACTTCGGGTAACTGACTGGATAGTGAAGACGGGGTTGTACGAGCATCGGCATCACCGGCCCGATGAACTTTCTGGGGGGCAAAGGCAGCGTGTGGCCATCGCCCGTGCCATGGTCACAGAACCTGAAATTGTCATCGCTGATGAACCGACTGCAAATTTAGACTCGAAAACCACGCGTTCGATTCTGGAATTCATGCGACAACTCAACGAGGAGAAAAAAGTCACTTTCTTGTTTGCTACTCACGACCCTGTTCTAGACGAATATGCAAAAACAAGAGTCCAAATCAAGGATGGTATTTTGAGTGTGGTTACAACATGATGAAATTGTTTTTCATCGGTCTAATCATTTCGGTTACACTTTCTGGACAAGCAAAAGCTGTTCAATTTGAGGGGTTTGAGTTTCCCCAAGAAGTCAAAGTAGAAAATGAACGATTGACTCTGAATGGCCTGGCCCTTCGAAAGGTGACTTTCTTAGGAATCCGTGTCTTGGTCGCAGGATTTTATCTGCCTCGGCCTATTTCTGAACCTTTGGCAATCGAAAAAATGGCGGGGCGAAAACAACTGCGGCTTCATTTTTTAAAAAACGTCTCAGCTAAAACCATCGCGACGACTTGGACCGAGGAATTGATGAAAAATTGTGTAACTTCTTGCCCTGAAATTAAAGAGAAGGCTGCGGGACTGGAAAGACTCATTTCTGATGTCAAAAAGAGTGACCTTTTGGCAATTACTTTTGAAAAGGACCGGCTGATTTTTCAACTTAATGGTCAAAAGGAAGGTTCGATTGATGGACCGGAGTTCGCTTTGGCGTTTTTACGAATTTGGATCGGTGATAGCCCGATCAACGAAGATTTCAAAAAGGATTTACTAAAACAATTCAACTTATTGTGAACGGGGTTCTTGAGTGTGCCCAGAAAGAAAATTGTGAAAAAATTAAATCATCAAAGACCACTATGGATTTACGTGTTGGCTGCATTTTTAATATTGTTCGGCCTTTTAACAATTAAAGAGGGTGGTTCAGTTTTGTTTTTTGACTCTACCGCAAAAGCTGAGGCTGGCAATTATGTGCCCTTTGTGTTGTGGTTTAACTTCCTCGCGGGTTTTTTCTATATCGCCGCAGGTATAGGCGTTTTTATAAGTGCAATTTGGACCAGACGCTTGTCCCTTATTATAGCAGGATCTTCCGCAGTAATTTTAGCGGCACTCTTAGTGCACATATTAGCTGGTGGACTTTACGAGACCAGAACATTAATTGCGATGACACTAAGGGTCTCCATTTGGGCGTTTGCATCCTTCCTATTAATAAAAAATAAGCATTTACAACAAAGGAGTCATACGTGAGCACGAGAGGTTCAATTAAAGACATGGTCCTATACAAAAAAGAGGGCAAATCAATCAATGTACTCTTTGCAGAAGGCTTCAAGGCCGTGGGCATTGGTTTATTGGCAAATCAAAAGCTTGAAAAACACAGCACCGCGACACCAGCATTTCTGTTGGTCTTGGAAGGAAGTGTTGAGTTCCAGATTGATGGAACGAAGTGCATATTGAACAGCCAGGACTTTGTTAAGATCCCACCAAGTCAAGAGCACGAAATTACTGCTTTAGAAAACTCAAAAATGATATTAATAAAATAAGGAGACGGAAATGTACGGAAAGAAAAATATAGTTGTTGGATTGTTCATTATGGCCGGTTTTATGCTTTATGGATTTTTACTTATTTATTGGCGAGACTTCGCAGCTGATGCTGCAGAGTGGGCTGCAGCATATGGCAATGGGAAACATTTCGAGGCCAGACTTGCGCATGTACACGGCAACCTTTTTGCTTTTTTGAATATACTGATTGGGTATCTTCTTTTCAAATTAGACATCGGTGATCAACAAAAGAAAATCGTGTCGTGGTTGGGTGTTATTGGCATCTTAATGCCGGTGGGAATTTTGATGGAACTTATTCTTAACGCATCACCGATTTTTGTCTTGGTCGGCGCAGTCAGCATGACAGCGAGTGTGTTTTTGCTGGGCGTATTTGTGGCGAAATCGAAAAAAGTGATTTTATAAATATATTAAAAGGAGAAAAGTCATGAAGGCGATTTTAATTTCAGCAGTTTTGAGCTTTGTATTCAGCGGCCAGAGCTATGCTGCAGAAAAAAACCACCATAGCCATGGAGATAGGACCACTATAACAGAAGTGAAGCCAGATAAAAAATTTATTGCAGATGAAGCATTAAAAGAAAGAATGAATTCTATCTTAAGTGCGATGCAAGAATTAAACAAGACAGGGTCCGCCTCCGAAAAAAAGAAAAAAGTGGTCACAACTGGCGCTCGTGTCGAATCCGTCGTGCAGGATATTTTTAAAAAGCTGCAAGCTGGCGCTCCAGATGCAGATGCCGCAATCCATCCTATTTTGGCTGGAAATTCTGAGGGAGCCAATCTATTAAAAAAGGTGACGAGAAAAATGGGCATGAAAGAATACATAAGGCTCTATTGAAATACGGAGATATCTTGGAGCATTCGGGTTGGAACCACAGTCACCCGGAATAGCTTTCTAACAGAGATGCAATGTGACCACATTTATGCTGGAGAGAAATCTGAACGAGGGGTTCGACTCTCGCCACCATCTAACCAACTCAATGGATAGGCGAACACCTTCTTAAAAATTTTGGCCCAGTGATATTCCTGCAAACTTACGAGCTGCCAGCACTGGACGCTGGTTATTTAAAAAATGGTGGACCTAATCAATCGACAAGCGAACCCCACCATCATCATGATTTTATTGAACTTTCTCCTAGAACACCAGCACGAATTCTATGAAAAATGCGCTCCTCTCTACGAAAAAGGTCTCTCAATTCGCGATATGGTAGCTACCAGGAATACCGAAATCTACTGTTCGCGAAGCTCTTACCAAAGCGGAATGTCACTGAGAAATCCTCAATGGAAATGCTCGCCACATAGATCGACTACATACTAAGCGCGGTGGTCACACACCATACGGCTACGCTTACCTTGATGGGCAACTTCTCATTGACCCCAAAGAGCAGATTATTGTCAGAAAAATTTTAAAGCTTCACCAATCGGGAATGTCAGGCAATGCCATCGCTGCTGAACTGAATCACCAAAAGATTCCAAGTCGACTGGTAAAACGTGGCGTCCGTGCGTGGTCAGAAGAATCATCAAAGCTAACCAAACAAAAGAAAAACGAAAAAGTAGGAGGATTAAATGAATAGTCTTATCAAAATCGCAGTTGTATTGGCCTTGCAGCAGTAGCCAGTGGCAATCTACCCCAGATCATCAACCATGTCCGCAAAGCTCAGTTTCAGCTTATCATGGAATCGAAGGCATCCAATTGGCCTAAGGCGATGCGTATGCATAGCAGATATTTACTCAAGGCCACTAAAAAGCCATTAAGGACTGGTAAATAGTCCATTATAATTTGCATTTTTTGAAGCCGAGGCATTTGGTTCCAGAATTTTTTAACTTTCAAGTAATTGATAGTTATTTCAAGACTTTATGCCAGTGTAGGGTCCTCAGATAAAAAACAACGAATTTCGAGTGACCGCATACCCAAGCTCAATTTCTACTCATGTCGTTTGTTAAGCTTCTTCCATGTGATCTAAGTCATAAGCATTCAATTCTATCTCCCGTAGTATCTGACAGTGAAAACCACTTGAGAATATTAGGAGTTGCTATGGGTGGACTTGGGATGACTGAAATTTTACTTATTGGGGGAATCGCTCTTCTTTTTTTTGGACCAAGTCGACTGCCTTCTCTTGGTCAAGCGTTGGGCAAAACAATTTCTAATTTCAAAAAAGGGCTTCAAGACACAAATGGTGAGGAGATTGACCGTAGACAGATATCAGGCTCGTCAGAAAGGCCCCAAATTTTGAATAGAGAAGAGGGCTGAGATGGAGAATTCTCAAGACTATGTAGAAAGCACAGTGCAAGATTTAGGAGCAAGATGGAAAGCTGCTCGAGAGTACGCCTTTAGAGAAGTTCTTGAAAGCAGAGTAAGAGAAGACGAATTCTTATTAGATATAAATAGTCTAGAAGAAGAAAAATTCGATGAGCTACTAAAGTCAGTTTTTTTAAATTCAAGAAATCTTGGACGAAGCTACCAAAAATCTAAAAACTTAGCATGGGAAAAAAGTGATTTTACCACTTACGTTGGAAAGCTTGGTTCTCCATGTTTCCAGGGTACATGGGAAACAAAACCATCGGCCCAAGTTCTCAATCGAAAAGGTTGTACTTTCGGTCGTCAAATCGGCCATCGTTATTGCCAATATTGGAGAGAAGCTATTGACGGCTTGGTCGTTGGAATCAGCGATGAAGTTGGATTTGTTCGAAATAGCTCGGTCGCAGTCAATGATGATGAATGTATTGATGTTTTTTTTGATGAAGAATCGAGCCCTACTGATGCGATTTGGTCAAACTCAAACAAGTGGGGCGCATTACCAGAGAATCTCAGATTAGATCTTGAGGCTATTCAGCAAAAATTTAGTGAAATGAAAATTGACCTTAAATTTCTTGGATTGTCTGAAAAAAACCTTCTCTACAAACTTGAGCCCAAAGAGAACTTAACGTGTGGGTCAGCAGGTACTATTTACCGATCTCATTTAGAAAAGCTGGTTAAGGAAAAATTTCCGTTCTTCAATTTAAAAGACGCAAGTCCAGTTGCTGTCTATGGGGAGCGAGCATGATTAACAATTCACGGAGAGAATTTTTTAAAAATCTTGTTCCTAAACAATCAGATCTTGCCGAGAACTCTCAAGATAAGAACATTATTACGATTGGCCATTTGGCTGCGTTCTCAGTTCATACAAAGGCTAAAATTAAAATAAATAATTTCGAGATGACAGTTGAATCCCTCCCCGAGGGCATTCGTCTTCGTAGTGAAGATACGAATAAAAACTTTCGATTGTCTTTAAGTAACAACGGCCTTCTGCAGGCACACTTGAGTGAAGAGTGGCCAGAAACCGCGGTGTTATCAATATTTACAGGAGAGATTTACAACATATGAGGAGTTTATATGTCTGATCAAAAAAAAGAATTAACGCGAAGAACTTTTCTGAAGGGCACAGCCGTTGGTGCGACAGTTCTAGCTAGTACCAATGTCTTCGGTGGACCTCTAAAGTATTTCAAACCAACAATTATTGATAATCCGTTGGCTCAGTATCCAAATCGAGATTGGGAAAAAGTATATCGAGATATATTCAAGACCGACAGTGAATATCACTTTCTATGTGCACCGAATGACACGCACAACTGCTTACTACGAGCTTATACCAAAAACGGCGTTGTTTTAAGAATTGGTCCCTCTTTTGGCTATGGAAAAGCCAAAGACTTGTACGGGAACCAATCTTCACATCGATGGGACCCACGTATTTGTCAAAAAGGCCTGGCTCTGGTTCGACGAGTCTATGGTGATCGCAGGGTTAAAGCTCCTATGGTTCGTAGAGGATTTAAAGAATGGGTGGATTCTGGATTTCCAAGGGATGCAGCTACAGGTAAACCAGATCCCAAATTTTTTCAAAGGGGTAAAGATAAATGGCTTCGTGTCAGTTGGGACGAAATCAATAAAATTTCGGCCCAGGCCATTGAAAATATCGCTAAAACATATAACGGAGCACAAGGAGAAAAGTATTTAACAGCGCAAGGTTACGACGAAGAAATGATTCATGCAATGGAAGGATCTGGAACGCAAACTCTGAAGTTCCGAGGTGGCATGGCGTTTCTAGGTGCGACGAGACTCTTCGGAATGTATCGATTTGCCAACTTATTAGCGTTAATGGACTCAAAACTTCGCAACGTATCTCCGGAAAAATCCCATGGGGCAAGGGGTTGGGATTCATACAGTTGGCATACCGATTTGCCTCCTGGTCACCCAATGGTGACAGGCTCACAAACAAACGACTTTGACTTATTTTCGACAGAACACGCGAAACTTATCATTCCTTGGGGGATGAACTGGATAACCACTAAGATGCCAGATTCTCATTGGATGACAGAGGCCAGGCTTAAAGGTGCAAAGATCGCAACAGTAACCGTCGAGTACAGTGCTACTGCTTCTAAGTGTGATGAGGTCGTGGTTATTCGACCGGGCTCAGACCCAGCATTTGCTTTGGGTTTAGCTCAAGTGATTATCAGCAAAAATCAGTATGATGCTAATTGGGTTGCCAAAAATACCGACCTACCATTTTTAATTCGAATGGATACCCTAGAGCCGCTGCGTCCAAAAGATTTCATTAAGGGATTCGTCGAGCCAGATCTGAAGTCAATTCAATTCGTTAAAGAGGGTGAAAAGTCCAAAGACAAACTAAAACAGTTCGCATCTGAATCAATGAAGGGAGAGTTCCAGCCCTATGTGGTCATCGACAAACGAGGGCAAAAGAAAGTAGTCACACGCGACGATTTTGGTAAAAATTTTGAAAAACTAGGAATTTCTCCTAAACTGAATGTCGAAACCACAGTAAAACTTCTGGATGGAAAAAGTGTAAAGGTTAGATCTGGCTTTCATTTGATGCGTGAGTACCTCAACAAAAACTTTACACCTGCCAAAACAAGCGCGATTACTGGGGCTCCTGTTGAGGGTGTTTTAAAATTTGCGAAATTGATTTCGGAAAACAAAGAGAAAACCTTATTTGCTACCGGTATGGGTCCCAATCAATTTTTCAATGCGGATTTAAAAGATAGAGCCATTTTCTTAGTCGCGGCGTTGACTCGAAATGTCGGCTTTCCTGGGGGGAATGTCGGCAGCTATGCTGGCAACTATCGATCTTCAATTATTGGTGGTGAACCAGTATACGCATCAGAAGATCCATTTAATCTTAATCTAAATAAGGGCGGAAAGCCCAAAATTAAGAAGTACTCCCACTACGAATCTATTCACTATTTTAACTATGGACAGCGCCCGCTAAAGATCGGGAAGAAAATGTTCACCGGAGAAGGTCATATGCCGACTCCAACGAAGCTAATGTGGCTCAATAATTCAAACTCTGTAATTGGCAATATTAAATGGCATTACGATGTTGTTATGAACACACTGCCAAAAGTTGAATTCATTGCCTATGCTGATTGGTGGTGGACAGGATCTTGTGAGTACGCTGATATTGTTTACGCCTGCGATAGTTGGGCTGAAACGAAAATGCCAGATCTTACTGGGTCATGTACAAATCCATTTGCTCAGGTTTACCCCGAGACACCACTTCCGAGAATTTTTGACACAAAATCAGATATTGAAATCATTGCCGGTGTTTCAAAGGCTCTCGGTAAGCATATTGGAGAGTCTCGATTGGAGGATGGCTTTAAATTTGTTTGGAACAATGATGTCGGAGAATATTTGCAGCGAATTATTGATGCGTCCGACTCATTAAGTGGAAACAAGTTTGAAGATCTTCATTTTAATGCCAAAAAGGGAATTCCCGCTCTGATGAATATGAGAACCTACCCACGAATTTCGTCTTATGAACAAGCATTGGGTGAGGTGCCTTGGCATACTAAATCTGGAAGGCTTGAGTTCTACAGATTCGAGCCCGAATTCATTGAGCACGGCGAAAATCTTGTGGTCCATCGTGAGCCTGTCGATTCGACTCACCACGAACCGAATGTAATTGTCGCTGAAAAGCATGAAGCTATTCGACCAACAAGCCCTGAAGATTGGGGGTTTTCATCAAGTGATTTGTCCAGCGAAACAAGACAGGTCAGAAATGTGATTAAGACGGTCGATGAGACGCTGAAGTCTAAGCATCCACTAAAGCTCAAGCTTCAGTACTCGCATGTCTATCATACACCCAAATATCGTCACGGGGCGCATTCGACGCCGATTGATACCGACTTTAACTCTGTCTTATTTGGTCCTTTTGGAGATGTGTACAGGCATGATAAGAGACTGCCGTTTGTGGTCGAAGGTTATGTCGACATTAATCCATTGGATGCTAAAGCTATTAATGTAAATGATGGAGACTATGTCTACATTGATGCCGACCCAGAGGACCGTCCTTTCCGTGGTTGGAAAAAAGGAACCGATGAGTATAAAGTCGCACGTTTGCTTTTGAGGGCACGTTACTACCCGGGAACACCTAGGGGCATTGCCCGCACCTGGCACAATATGTACGGAGCAACGTTTGGTAGCGTAAAAGGACATGAGACTCGTCCTGATGGATTGGCGAAATCACCCGAAACCAATTATCAAGCCATGTACAGATATGGAAGTCATCAAAGTGCAACAAGGGCGTGGTTGAGACCGACCCTACAGACAGAGACGTTAGTTCATAAATCGATGTTTGGACAGGGAATTGGAAAGGGTTTTGAGGCCGATATTCATTGTGTAAACGGAGCCCCAAGAGAAGCATTTGTGAAAATCACCAAAGCTGAAGCTGGTGGACTAGATGGGAAAGGAAAGTTTAGACCCGCAGAACTTGGGTTTCGACCAACCTATGAAAACAAAGCCATGAAGAAGTATTTAAAAGGCGGCTTTATGAAAAAGAAAAAATCTTAGGTCGAAGACATCGGAGGAAATATGGCAAAAGTAAAAAATTGGCAGATCAATAGAGAAATGGATTATCCCTACGATGAGAACAGGCCTAAAAAGCAATGGGCTATCGTATTTGACCTAAACAAGTGCATTGCATGCCAGACTTGTACGCTGGCATGCAAAACAACCTGGACCAGTGGAAAAGGTCAAGAGTACATGTTTTGGAATAATGTCGAGACAAAACCCTACGGATCCTACCCCCTGGCCTGGGATGTGAAAGTTCTTGAGAGACTTGGGCATCAGGAATGGGAGAAGAAAAAGCCATATTACGGTAAAACAATATTTGAGGCCGCTGAAAGTCACGAGCGCGCCGCCCATTTCGCGCCAGAAGATCAAGACTGGATGTATCCAAATCACGGAGAAGACGATTGTGCAGGACAAGTCAATAAGGGCGACTACATATCTCTTCAGCATGACAAATGGTTTTTTTACCTTCCAAGGACATGTGCACACTGCACTTACCCAGCTTGTCTTGCAGCCTGTCCGCGTAAAGCAATTTACAAGAGACAAGAAGACGGAGTGGTTCTAATTGATCAATCGAGATGCAAGGGATACGGAGAGTGCGTGAAAGCCTGCCCATACAAAAAATCAATGTACAATGCCCATTCTCGTATTAGTGAAAAATGCATTGGATGTTATCCGTTTGTTGAGCAAGGTTATCAGCCCCGCTGTGTCACAAATTGTATCGGTAAAATTAGAATCATGGGATTTATTAATCCACCGTGGAAATCAAGAGGAAGCAATCCGGTTGATTACTTGGTGCACAAAACTGGTTTAGCGTTACCGTACTATCCTCAACTTGGGTTGGAACCAAATATCTATTACATACCACCGATCCATGCAGATAGAGAGTATCTTACTCAGATGTTTGGTCCGAATGTGGATAGTGCTATTGAGACTTATCGTAAATTGAAAGACGACCCGATCGCGCAGGGACTTCTTGTACTTATGGGAAGCACAGATCGAATTATTCATGACTTTAACGTAAAAAATGGATTTGCCTATGCTTATGATGAGAAGGGCGATGAAATTATAAACGTGCCAGTCACAGAGCAAATTTACTCGCGTCCTGCTTTTGATGAAAAGTATGGAACTTCAAGAAATAACACTCCATGAGGTTTTTATGAAATTAAACTTATTTGTCAGTATATTAATACTAATCAGCTTTGAATGTAATGCTGATATTGACGTAAAGAAAATAGCGGGTGACCTTTCTAAAGACTATAAAGATGAAACTCTTTGGAAAATGGCAAGTCCTGATCAAGTAATTAACTTGATGGGACAACCCATGGTGGCACCTAAGCCTAAAAATACTGAAACGTCGCTGATTAATGTAACCGCTGTTCACGATGGGAAATGGATTGTCTTTCGAATGAAATGGAAGGACAGCGAGGTAAGTGAGTCTGAAAAGCTTGCGACATTTTCTGATGCCGTGGCCCTTCAGTTTCCTATTAAGAATAACGAAGTTCCGCCACCTATCATGATGGGTGGAAAAGATGATCCTGTACATCTCTTTCATTGGAAGTATCAGTATCAGGTCGACGCAAAAAAAGGAAAAAAAACAATCGATCAGATCTATCCCAATATGACCGCTGACATGTACCCCATGGACTTCAAACAAAAAGGAAATTTTAAAGAAGCATCTAAGGATCAAAAGGAATCTTTCGTAGGAGGGACTGCTGCTGGAAATCCCCAATCGTTCCCTAAGTCAGGGGTTGACGAAATATTTGCTGAAGGCTTTGGATCTTCCGCCGTGTCTGACTCGCATTTAGCACAAGGGTATGGCGAGTGGAATAATGGTGAGTGGACGGCATATATTGCAAGACCTCTAATTTATGAAAATGGATCAAAGCTGCTGATTGGTAAAAAAAGTCATGTCGCTTTTGCGGTCTGGCAGGGCGGAAAGAAAGAAATTGGAGCAATCAAGTCACTCACGATGATGTGGACTCCATTTAATATTTTAGAAAAGTAGAAGAGGAGCATATGAGTATACTAAATACTAACATTTTACCTGGCCAAATAGTTTTAGCGTCGATTCTCACCTCTTATCCAGACAGTAACTTTCAGTCTGCACTGAGAGAGTTGATGGAAGATGATACAATTGTGCTACCAGAAGATTTAAAGAACAGACTCGAAGTATTAAGTACAGATGAGGCCGCATTAAATGACTTAAGGTCAGAGTATATTTCTATTTTTGACCACTCAAAGTCCCTAAATCCGCTTTATGAAACTGAGTATGGCAGAGAAAGAGCGATGTACAAAGCTACCGAGCTTTCCGACATCGCAGGATTCTATAGGGCCTTTGGATTTGAGATGGACAGTAATGGCGATAAAGACATGGTTGACCATTTATCAGTTGAGCTCGAGTTCTATAGCCTACTAGTGATGAAGTATATTTACTTAAGTGAGACAAAAGATCTTCGTGGTTGTGAAGTTGTAACTGATGGAATGAGGAAATTCATGAATTCCCATTTAGGAAGATTTATACCGGCAATTCTAGAAAGAGATGGTGTGGCGACTTCGGAATCTTATAAAAGCATTTTAGCGTGGGTTGATATGGTCGTAACAAATGAATGCAAAAGAATAGGTGCTCAACCTGAAAGAGCAAGTTGGTTTACTGGCCAAGCTGAACCAGAGACGATGTGTTGTGGTGGATCAGTTGCGATAAACAAATAGATTCCACTCCGAGCTCAGTTACCTAACTTGGAAATCAATATGGTGACTGGGCCGCGAACAAAGATTCGCCAAGGTTAAAGAGGAAACTCGATAGCCTCCCGATTGGAAAGGAGAAAAAATGCTAGTAGATAGCTTTTCTAGAAAATTTAAATACCTTCGACTTTCACTAACCGAAAAGTGCAATTTCAAGTGCAGCTACTGCCTTCCGAATGGCTACAGGGGTTGTTCGCCTAAAAGTTTGGAGCTTGACGAGATTATTAATCTTGCATCAGCTTTTAAAGAACTGGGCATTGAAAAAATTCGTCTCACGGGTGGCGAGCCTACACTTCGCCCTGATTTGGTAAAAATCATCTACGCACTTAAAAACGAAGTCGGCATTTCGCAGGTGGCTTTGACCACAAATGGATTTAGACTTGAGCGAGATCTGGAAGTCCTTCGAAGCGCAGGCTTAGATTGTCTGAATGTAAGTGTAGATTCATTGATCAAAGAAAAATTTCAATCGATTTGCGGAGCAGACAAGTGTGAGTCGATAAAACGAGTAGTTGATCGTGCCATTCATATGGGATTTAAAAGTATAAAGTTAAATTGTGTTCTTTTAAAAGATTTGAATGACGTCGAATTCCCAGAATTTCTCAAATTCGCTCAATCACGACAAATTTCAATTCGTTTTATTGAACTCATGCGTACAGGCGATAATCAAGAATACTTTAGAAAACACCACCTGCCTGTTTCAACTTTTGAGCAAACTTTATTGAGAGGTGGCTGGGAGGCTCAGCAATCGGGCCCCGCAAGCGGCCCGGCAAAAGAATTTGGCCATCCAGAGTTTCTTGGAAAAATCGGCTTCATATCTCCATACAGTAAAGACTTTTGTTTGGCATGCAATCGACTCAGAGTCTCCTCTACTGGGGGCCTGCGGCTTTGTCTTTTTGGCCAGGGAGATGTGTCGCTTCGCCATTTATTACAGAGTTCGAGTGATCGTTTCGAGCTTAAAGAAATGATTGCTTGTGCGCTTAAATTTAAGCCCGAAGGCCACAGATTGCATCAAAACGTATACGGCAACATGCATAGCCTTTCTGCGATTGGAGGATGAATGAAACAAAATTATCGAATGATTGATGTGGGCGATAAAGAAACTACTCGTCGTAAAGCCGTTGCTACGGGCACAATTCGTCTGAGTCCCGTCACGATGCAAATGATACTCAAAGGAGACTCGCCAAAGGGAAACATTCTTTCTATTGCGGAAGTGGCTGGGATTATGGCCGCGAAAAACACATCGAATCTTCTGCCGCTTTGTCATCCGCTGATTCTGGATTCAGTAAGGATCTGGTTTGAAATTGAAGAGACTGAAGTGCATGCCAGTTGTGAGGTCATTTGCAGTGCTAAAACAGGCGTAGAAATGGAAGCTTTAACAGGCCTAAATGTCTGTTTATTGACTATTTACGATTTAGCGAAAGCCGTTGATCCTGTTATTGAAATCACGGATGTCTATTTGCAGAAAAAAGAAGGTGGAAAGTCAGGAGTGTGGACGCATCCCAAATTGGCCTCGGCCCAGAAGAGCCCTCCCACGTGTGACAATTCTTTTCAGGGACTTAGATTTTCCGTGGGAACTCTTAGTGATCGTGCCAGTCAAGGTATTTACGATGATCAATCTGGCACTCTGCTAAGAGAGTTTTGCTCAAAAAGATCGGGAAAAGAAGAGTTCTACAAAATTATACCGGATGAACCTGAAGCTCTTCGAAGGCTCGTTAATGAGTCTGTAGAAAGAAAAGTGGATATTCTTCTACTAACTGGTGGTACGGGCATTTCTAATCGCGACATCACCCCTGATACTATCAAAGATATTTCGTCGAAAGAACTTGTCGGCTTTGGTGAGCTTCAAAGACAGTTTGGTTCTCATTACACGAAAGCTGCGTGGTTATCTCGATCATCGGCGTATGTTGTGAAAAATGTCCTAGTTGTTCTTTTTCCCGGCAGTCCGAAGGCTGTTAAGCAGGGTCTTGACTGTGTTGGCTCTCTGATACCTCATGCCGTGAGAATGATGCGTGGAGAATCCCATCATTAAATATAAAGGAGTTTAACAATGATAATGTATGACGAGAGTTTAGCAATTTTAAAAAAAATGTCTGTGAAGTACCCGCACACACAAACGGAAACTATACAATTGAATCAATCTGTCGGTCGTATTCTAGCGGAAGACATAGTTGCGGCAGAAAACAATCCTCCGTTTGACAATTCCGCAATGGATGGATTTGCCGTCAATGTCGCAGCTCTTGACAGCGAGAGTGAACGAAGTGGTGATTGGATTCCAGTCCAAACACTGATTAGTGCCGGCGATAGTAACATCAGTGTAAAAAAAGTATTTAGTGCAATTCAAATTATGACAGGAGCGCCGATTCCTGATGCCTATTTTGATTCCGTGGTTCGAGTTGAAGATGTGGAGCAAAAAAAGGATGGGTCTGGTAACGAGTTCATCAGACTAAAGACAAAACCTAAAATTGGAGACAACATCCGTCGAAAGGGAGAAGACACTAAAATCGGCGATATTTTATTTACAAAAGGCATGCGCATATCAAACGAGCATTTGCTATCACTTGCATCCCAAGGGGTTTCCCTAGTGAAGGTTAAGAAAGCAATTAATGTTGGGATACTCTCAACGGGTAAGGAAATTGTTCCTCATGATACTAAAGAGCTTAGGCCGGGCCAAATTCGCAATTCAACTGGTGTTTATCTAGAAGCAGCGATCTCTGTTCCTTACTTAAAGGTTAGAAATTATGGAATTATTCAAGATGATCCCGAACTTTATGTTCAGGAGCTGAAAAAAATATTCGACGATGACTGTGATATTTTAATTAGTACTGGGGCCGTTAGTATGGGCGTTCATGATTTTGTAAGACCTGTACTAGAAAACTTGGGTGCAGAAATTCACTTTCATAAATGTGCAATAAGACCAGGTAAGCCTGTTTTATTCGCTTCACTTAACTATAATGGCAGAATTCGTTTTATTTTTGGCGTGCCTGGAAATCCAGTATCTACTGCTGTTGGCTTAAAGTTTTTTGTAAAGCCGTTTCTAGATTTTTTACTGTTAGGGTCTACTGAAATCCCAATTAAGGCAATTTTAGATTCTGATATGAAAAAGCCAGAGGGATTAAAATGTTTTTTCAAAGCAAAAGTTGATTTTCAACATCCAGAAACACGAGTCGAGGCTCTACAAGGACAAGCTTCTTTTATGGTGAGTCCATTTATTCGTTCGAATGCGTGGGTGGTATTCCCCGAGGCTGGATCGATTGTTAAGAAAGGAACTAAAGTGGAGGTATATACTTTATGAACGAAATTGAAATTAGACTGTTTGGAGCATTTCGACAATTTGTTTCATCCGGAGGCATGAAGGTTCAAGTTCCAAGCCACCTTACTGTGGCCCAGCTTAAGGAAATAGTTAAATGCGAGATTCAGAGTTTGTCCTCAGAATTTAAAGATTCTAACCTTGTTTATGAGTCTGCACTTGCAACGGAATCTGAAGTCCTTGCCGAAGACGACATCATCAAGGATCTGAATCACTTGGCATTATTGCCGCCAGTTTGTGGGGGCTGACATGGGTAATATTGATGTCAGGGTTACAACAAGTTCACTGGATATGAGTGAGCTCATCAGCTTCAAGCCTTCGCTTGGTCATGGTGCAATGAATTCATTTGTAGGCATTGTCAGAAATTTAAATTTAGGAAAGACCGTTATAAAAATGGAATACGACTGTTTTATTCCACTTTGTGAAAAAACATTCTTTGATATTGCGAAAGAGGCCCAAGATAAGTGGTGCACCGATGCAAATATTTTAATTGTTCATCGACATGGCAAGGTCGAAGTTGGCGAAGCCAGTGTCGTCATCTTTGCGACAACAGGCCACCGCGATGAGGCTTACAGGATAACAAGATACATTATTGAAGAAATAAAAGTTCGCGCTCCAATTTGGAAAAAAGAGTTTTACGAAAATGGTGAAACAGATTGGGTTCGCGGTCATGCACTTTGTCAGCATAGAAAGGTTGATCATCATGAAAATGGTAGGGGTCATTCTTGCGGGAGGGAAATCCACTCGCATGAAGCAAGATAAAGCTTTGCTGCCTGTTGGTGGAGTCAGCTTGTTGCACAGCCAGTTTAAAAAGTTAGTGGCCCTTCTTGGCGAAGGCCACGTCATTGTAAGTGGTGATCGTCCGGAATATCTACACGTTAAAGATATTGAGCCTAACATGGGTCCGATGGAGGGTCTGCGCTCTGTGATTCACCATTTGCTTAAAAATAAGCGAAACCAGGCTCTTCTAGTGGTTCCAGTTGATATGCCATTCTTAACCGAGGATATTTTAAGAAAACTTCTTCATTCTAAATATGATCATCCAATTACAAAGTTTAAAGGTCAGCAGCTCCCATTTGTCATTTATGATCTAAGCGCAGTAATCAAATTTATGGAAGAAATCAAAACGACTGAAGAGACTTGTCACCGAAATTCATTCAAAACTCTTTTTAATAAACTTGAGGTAAACGAGATTGGTCCAGAGCCAGAAAGTTTTTCGCAAACCTTAATACGCCGGAGGACTGGAATGCAGCGATACATTAGACAAACGATCTTACCTCAGATTGGAAACGCAGGGCAGGTTAAGCTTTTAAGCTCTAAAGTACTAATCATTGGTGCTGGTGGTCTTGGGCATCCTGTGGCCCAATATCTGGCAGCTATGGGGGTTGGAGGCATTAAAATTGTCGATGGTGATACAGTAAGTATCACGAATCTGCATCGACAAATTCTATTTACCGATGATGACATTGGAAAAAATAAAGCAGAAGTATTATCACAAAAGATTAAGATGATTAACCATGAAGTGGATGTAAGTTCTGTTCCGGTTTTCTTAGATAAAAAATTGGCTTTAGATTTGTTCGCGACATCTGATTTGATCATAGATTGCACAGACAACTTCGAAAGCAAATTTTTAATCAACGATGTCTGCGCTTTGTATGACAAATCAATGATTTACGGTGCAATTTCTCAGTTTGAGGGCCAAGTTGGTGTTTTCTGGAGCTCTAAGGGGGCCTGTTACAGGTGTTTATACCCTTCAGTTCCCAAATCAAAAATTCAGAATTGTGCCGAAGCTGGGGTCATTGGCCCAGTCGTTGGAACCATTGGATCCCTTCAAGCCATGGAGGCAATGAAAGTCCTAATAAGTCGAAATGACGAATTGACTCCCCTCATTGGTAGAGTGAACTTTTACAATTTTTATGACTACAGTTATCGAAGTCTTAGAATTAATCTTCGCCCAACATGCCAATGTCATAAAGCCACCTTTAACGAAGATGCAATTTTTGAGGCCAATCCGGTCGACTGTAATTATAGATCCTCTGCGTTGTTAGTTGATGTGAGAGAAAAAAATGAGTGGAGCGAGTTTCATATCGAAGGCAGTAGCCATCTTCCTTTGAGTGAGCTTGAGAACGGTAGGGTCCCTGATTTTACTTTGGATCGTGAGGTTATTTTAATTTGTAAGGCTGGCGTGCGAGCAGAGAGGGCTAAGGAAATACTTCAGAAAATGAATTATAAAAATATTCAGTGCTCAAAAAGGAGTGTCTATGAATATCAGACTCGATAAAGAAGTTCGCATTCGACTTAATGAAGAAGACATCACAAATTGGAAAAACACTAGGCGCTTAATCCAGTCGTTTAGTTTTGGATCTTTTGTTTTTCAAGTAAGCATTTGTTTCGACACAGCTTCATCAACTTCTTACGTTCATTCAGAGGGTCAAAAGTTAGTTGTAGGGTTGACCCTAAAGGACAGTGATATTCTATTTTCTAGCTCAAGTAATAAAGATATTATTGTCGATGGAATCAGCTTGCAGGTAGACCGATGGGACAAAGACAAAAGGTTGCGTCATGAAGAAAAAAGATCAAAGGACAAAAGCATTTAAGTATGGACGCCGTGCAGATCGATCACCTAATAATGGCATTTTTGTTTTTTGTCGTAGCAGTCGTATACTCTTCTGTAGGTCATGCGGGCGCCAGTGGTTATTCTGCAGTGATGGCACTTTTTAATATTGCCCCTGTATTAATGAGGCCGACTTCATTGATGCTAAATCTAGTTGTGGGTTCGATTGGGCTATATCGTTTTCAAAAGGCTGGACTAGTAAATCTTAAAGTCGTAGGTCCATTTCTAATCACCTCTATGCCATCAGCTTATTGGGCTGCTCAATTAAATGTAGAAAAAAAGTATTTCTACCTTGCACTGGGTTTGGTCTTACTATTTTCCGGCTCAAAACTCTTACTTAGTCGCTCTGTCAAAAGTGAATCTGCATCCATGAAAGAAGCGTCGTTGTTTGCGTCTTTATTTTGGGGTGGAGTGATTGGGTGTCTATCCGGAATTACGGGTACCGGCGGAGCCGTCTTTTTTACCCCTCTAATTCTTAAGATGAATTGGGCTGATCCGAAAAAAGCCGCAGGCTTGTCAGTCGTTTTTGTTCTAGCCAATTCAATTTTCGCTTTGGCTGGAATTTTTAAATCAAGTCAATTTTTCGACTTCAGACTATCGGCACTTTGGGTAGTTGCCGTGATTTTAGGTGCAATTGTGGGCACCCACTTTGGTGTGTCTAAGTTTTCGAACAATAAAATTCAGAAGGTACTTGGAGTTGTAATGGTGGTCGCTGCCGTGAAGCTTTTAATGTTGGGGTTTAATTCTTGGGACTGGACATTGGCCAAAGACAGTAGCTGCTTTCCATGAAAAAGATTTTTTCAAATTCAAATTGGCATTCAATTTCCGCCGTTATTCACAATTTCCTTCAGAATTTCGAATGGTCTTTAATCTTTCGCGAATGTTCAGCAATAGATGCTTCGCTTCCTCTTGGGAGAAGTCTTGATGAAGTCTCCTTTCAATTTTGTAGTCTGATAATACGATTTGCATTTTGGCCTTTAGCTGATGCTTGCGGAGACAAGCCTGACAACATTTCAGCGGGCATCCATCTATAGTGATGATAAATTCAGAATTTTTTGCAGCACGCACTAGAGATCCAACGTCTCCACCAACCCCTGCAATACAGCTCATTTGGGCTTCACCAATGCGATCCAATTGAATTGCAAGATGGTTCGCCATTTGAGCGGCAGAAGAGCATCCAGAGCAAGAGTAAACCGTAGGTATTTTTAATGTCATAAAGTGATTTTATCAGGCTTTTTAAGAAAGCAAGTATGATCTAGGTCAATGCAACTCAATCCAAGTTGATTTAACGTATGCCATGGATCATTTTTTTTCGCTCATCAAAAAGTATGACATCCCGGTCCCAAGATATACCAGCTATCCAGCAATACCCAACTGGAAGAATAACTTAGATACCGATGAGTGGGTAGCTAGCTTGCGCTCAGTTTTTTCTAAAGACAGTGCTAATTGGAGCCTATACCTTCATCTTCCATTCTGTGAAACGCTGTGTACTTTCTGTGGCTGCAACAATATAATTACAAAGGATCACAAGAAAGAAATTGTATATATCCAAGCCCTAGAAGAAGAGTTGTCTTGGTATATTCAGAAAGTACCAGATATTAAGATGGCCCCCTTAAGGCAGCTGCATCTTGGGGGTGGATCACCGACCTTTTTTTCTCCTGAGAACTTAAACAAAATATTGAGTACCTTATTTGCTCATTTAAAATGGTCCGATGGAGAGGTTGAAGGGGCTGTTGAGGTAGATCCGCGACGTTGTAGGCGTGAGCACCTAGAGGTATTAAAGAAGTTCGGGCTTAACAGGGTTTCAATTGGGGTTCAGGACTTTAATGAAAAAGTACAGACATTAATTAACCGAATACAGCCGCTCAGTTGCGTAGAAGAGTGTTTGCGCCAGGCAAGGGAATTGGGCTACAAGTCCACAAATTTTGACCTAATTTATGGCTTACCGGGCCAAACCAAAAACAGTATCCGAGAGACTATTGAAAAAGTGATTTGTCTTTTGCCAGAACGCATTGCTCTTTATAGCCTTGCTGTTGTGCCATGGATAAAACCAGCTCAACACTTGTTTAAGGATGAGGATTTGCCCCGCGGCCAAGTCAAACGAGATTTATATGAACTATCTAGACATCTACTCTTAAATGCAGGATACGTCGAAGTTGGCATTGATCATTTTTCTTTACCGACAGACTCGATGGCGAAATCTCTAGTGGCAGGCACATTACATCGCAATTTTATGGGTTATACAGAGTATGAAACCGACTTAGTGCTGGGCCTAGGCGTTAGTGCTATTTCTAGCACCGCCGTAGGCTTTAGACAAAATCAGAAAGAGTATAGTGTATACCTAGATAATTTGAAGAAAATGGATTTTACTGCGCTTCGCAGTCATAAACTAAGTGAAAATGATAAACTTGTTCAGGGCCAAATTTTAAATCTAATGACTAAACAAAAGACTGCGATTGTAAGTAATGAATTTTTGCTCGGTAAGCTGCGATCCTTTCTCAGTGATGGGCTTGTTGAATTGAAATTAAATGAACTGTCAATTACAGAGCGTGGGCGACCATTTATACGAAATATTTGTGCTTCATTAGATGAGTACTTGAATCAAGAGCAAATTGTAAATACATACTCATCCGGCGTTTAATTGTTATGGACTATGACTTTCTAAAAGCACTTCATTTGATCTTCATAGTAAGTTGGTTTGCAGGTCTATTTTATATATTTCGACTCTTTGTATATCACATTGAAAATTGGAGGTCTGTTGAAACCCGCAGGGTTTTTGAAACCATGGAGAGAAAGCTGCTTTTATTTATCATGCTTCCCGCAGCTATTCTGGTGATTTTTTTTGGTATTTTAATGATTATGAAAAGCTTCTCACTTTTAACGCAAACTTGGATGCAAATAAAGTTAATCGCAGTTTTTGTTCTACTTGGCTACCATACGTTTTCCTACTATATTTATCGCCAACTTGCCTGTGGGCGACGAGTCTTGAATTCAAGACAATGTCGAATATTAAACGAGATTCCGACAGCCATTCTTATTTTGATCATGGTTTTAGTTTTTCTGAAGCCGGTCTTATGACCTTGATCATAAACGCAACGAGTCCTTTCTCAATTTTAAAAAATAATAAACTAGGATGTAAGATTATTTGTAATACAATTTTTATATAATACGTTCATAGGGGGCACGGTGCATACTGACCATGTAGAAGAAGATAAAAAGATAAATAAAACATCAGTCGCGGGCTTATCGTCACGAGAGCTAATTTTGGCTAAAAGAAATACAATATTTACAAATGATTTTTCTGAGGAGGTTTTTAACCTTACCTACAAGTTTGCGGGAGAGACCGATATTAATGATCGTCATTTGCTATTGCAAAAGATTTAGCCTCAGTGGAAAAGACCGAGAATCAAATTTTTTGGGCGAATAAATTTCTTGATCTGCTTGAAGGTTTCAAGTTCGTTCCTGGTGGGCGTATTACTTCTAATGCAGGAACTGGGCTTCAAGGTACGACGTATATTAATTGCTTTGTAAGCGGCTTTCGCGGTGAAAACCAAGACTCAATGGATAGTATTATGGACGAACTCAAGCGACAGGCTTTGATTCTAAAGTCCGAGGGGGGGTATGGCTTTTGTGCCGATGTTTTGCGACCGCGTGGTGCGTACGTAAGTGGTATTGGTGGGGACTCGCCAGGTGCGGTAAAATTGCTTGAAATGTGGGATACTCAAAGCTCAGTTATTACGGCTGGGAGTGGCTTCAATAAAAATACTACAAAAGGAAAAACGAAAATTCGCAAAGGTGCCCAGATGGTGACAATGTCCCTATTCCACCCGGATATTGAGGAGTTTATAACTGCCAAACAAACTCCGAATCGCCTGACAAAGTTTAACATGTCAGTTCTGGTTGACGATAATTTTATGACCGCCGTGCAAGACTCTTTGCCTTGGCATCTTGAGTTTCCAGACTATGAGCTCGTTCCAAGCGAATACAAGAAGTATTGGGATGGAAACTTGACGTCTTGGAAAAGCCGAGGGCTACCCGTTAAAAAGTACAAAACGTACGAAAACGCCGGAGAGTTGTGGGACCTAATTATGAAGTCGACATACAATCGTAATGAGCCGGGCGTTTTGTTCTCTGATACTATTAATAGGCTCAACAATTTATATTATCTCGAGTATATCAATGCGACAAACCATGCGGCGAACAGGTCTTGCCAGTCGGAGGATGTTGCTTACTTGGGTCACTTAATTTAACACAGTTTATAGATGCCGAACAGGGCACTTGGGATACAGTTAAACTTAAAGAGTCCATTCATACAGCCGTACGTTTTATGGATAACGTTAATGACAAGACACTAGTGCCGCTATTAGAACAAAGAGAAAATCTATTAAACAAACGTCGCATTGGTTTGGGTGTGTTGGGCTATGGTTCGGCTCTTATGATGCTAAAGAGTTCGCTATGGTTCAAAAAAGGCTCTGAAGTTAACAGAAGAGCTTTGTGATTTTATGATGAATGAAGCATATTCAGCATCAGCGCTTCTAGCTAAAGAAGGGGCCTTCCCGCATTTGAAAGTGAAAAATACTTAGCTGGGCAGTTTGTACAACGACTTAATCCAGAAACAATGGAAAAATTCGTCGATATGGACTGCGTAATAGTCATTTGCTTTCAACGTTCAGCCTACAGGAAACAGCTCCGTCCTGGCAGAATAATGTATCTGGTGGTCTCGAACCTCTTTTTATGACCGAGTATATTCGAACCTCAATTCAACCGTTTGCTCCTATTGGATTGACAGTGCTAATAATATAAACTGAGAGAAAACATTTGAGCTGCAGCCGGGCACTACTGAATGGGACTGGAGTTAAAGAGGGCGGTGAAGATATTTTAGTTACGAAGGTTAACAATCAAGTTTGGAAATTTGATGCCTCTCGAGGTCTTTTGAAGGAGTCACCAATTCAAGACTATGCTGTCAAGTATCACACCAAAATGAAGACCTGGGACCCTGATGCAGATTGGGCAGCAACTTCATACCAACTATCAATTGATGATCACGTGCGAACTATGGAGGTTTTCTCAAAATATATTGATTCGGCCATGTCCAAGACCGTGAATATATCTAAGGACTATCCGTATGATGATTTTAAGCGACTTTATATGGAAGTATACCAGACTAGGACAATAAAGGGTTGTACGTCTTATCGAGAGGGCACAATGATGGCTGTGCTTTCTTCTGAAAGCACAGCCGTGCAGAAAAACTTAGGCGTGAAGCGGACCCAAGCGACTCCACGACCAAAGTCGTTAGATTGTGAAATTCACCCGCTTACAACTAGCGGTCAAAAGTGGGTTGTTGTCGTCGGACTGCTCGATGGTGATCCGTATGAGGTTTTTGCTATGAAACAGGATCGTCTTTTACTTCCGCCTAAACCTAAAAAGGGGAAACTAATTAAAGCTGGCTCAGGTATTTACAATTTAGAAACTGATGATGGTTGGGCTATAGAAAATATAAGTAAATTCTTTGAATCGGATGAGCAGGAGGCACTAACTCGAATGATTTCTACAGCTCTCCGCCATGGCGCTGATATTGCGTTTATCGTTTCCCAACTTATTAAGAGCGAGGGGAACATTACATCTTTTTCAAAGGCGATCGCACGCACTCTAAAAAAGTATATGACAGAAATTAAAGGCATTAAGTGTTCAGATTGCAATTCGAATAACATTCAACTCAGGGAGGGATGCTTTATATGCATTGATTGCGGAGGCAGCAAGTGTAATTGAGGCCGTTGATCGTCAAGAAATGGTAGGGCTAAATTACGAAGAAGCAGCTATGATCTAAATCAGTATCATTCAATTTTTAGGGGGAAGGTCACTGGTATGACGGGAGTCATAAGAATATAGGTCCTATCAGGTTACACTTAAATTCACAGGAGAGCTTATGACCTTAGTTAAACATATAGTGATTTCTAGTTTTACTGGACTTGTGTTGGTATCAGCGGCGGCAATGGGTATCTTTATGGCGACATTGGGAATGTGCGGTTTATGCTTGCTTGGCGCAAGCTAAATTGGCGTCGAGCTAGACCCGTATCTGACGCTAATCATACGCAGGTCGATATTGTTTTCAGTAAATTGACTACCTGTAGTGGCTGCCCTGTAATGAGTACATGAGATATAGTAGCCGTCAGATAGTATTTCAAGAAATCCCCACAGAAATTTCATTGGCGTACCAGATAACAGGATGCCCCTTGAGATGTGCTGGATGCCATTCAAGTGGGCCTGTTGAAAAACGTCAGGCAAAACAAGGATTCAAAAAAATTTGAAAAAATATTCGCAGTTTTTCACCAAATTTGGTTTGGCCGATCGGCCTAGCCGCATTCGCGGCCAGTCGTAGTCCTATTTCGGCTACCGGGCCGTTACCCATCATGCGCTTGATATTCTGCACCACTGCAATCATGTACGCTTGGATTTGAACTTTCGCTCGCCCGCGGTATCGAGCGCGATCTAAACCATGGTTATCTTTTGCTTCGGCAAAAATACCCTCCATCTTCCATTGTCGTTCGCCCCGAACCAATCTGAACTCCCAGCTCTTTTCTCGGGCTTTAGTCTTTTCTTGAATTTCATTGTGAAGGTTTACCGTAATTCTCTTTCTGTAACTTTGTTCTGCCTCCGGTGATTTTGGTAGGCACTGCGCGAGCCTCGGGCAAGTTCGACATTTGCCCTTCTTCATTGTGAAAATTCGACAGCTATCATTTTCCCGCTTCGAATCCGCCATAACACTAAACTCCAGCTCAAGGCCTTCGGGACACGTGACGGTATCTTTTTCTTTATTGTACCTAAACCCTTTGTCTTCAAGGTGGCCGCCGACATCGGCATGAAAGTTTGGAACAAATGACTTTATCTGCCGATTTTCCAATTCTTGTAAATTGGCTCCGTAGCCATAACCGCGATCTCCTGTGAACTCTGCGATCATCGCGCCAAATGTTTCTTCGATATGATCGATACGGCTGAACATCTGTTTTCCATCAACTTCGCTGCCATCAGTAATATGTGCATCAAGAATAACTCGGCTATCACGGTCTATAGTCTCATGTACTTTATAACGAAGACGTTTGGGCTCACCAACTTTTCCAGCAAGGGCGCAATCGGGATCTGTTTTACTCACATGTGTTTCGTTCGAAAACTTTTTCCCCTTGATATATTTTGATGGTTTATTTCCTATAATATCGACGACGTTGCTCTCGGGCGCATCAGTTTCTTTCGGAACCAGCGAGTTTAATGCAGCATCGGCCTTTATGAAAGAGCCATCCATCATGACCTTTTCTCCACTGACAAACCCCTTCTCGATACAGAGTCTTACGACATGATCGAAAATGTTTTTGAACGTCTCTTCGCCAAGACGGTCACGAATGCGCGTGAGACTCGAGTGATCAGGAACCTCGTCTTCGATCGAAAGCCTACAAAACCAACGGTAAGCTAGGTTATACCGAATTTCTTCACAGACCTGACGATCAGAGGGAATATTATAGAGCGTCATCAATAAACAAATACGAATAAACAAAACTGGATCAATTGATGGGCGACCATTATTTGCGCAATAAAGCTCAGCTGTAATTTCTCGGACGAACTCAAAATCAATCTTTTTGTCAACTTCGCGCAACAAATGACTCGGCGGAATCAGGTCTTCCATATTGAATACAGAAAAAAGCTGAGGCTGGTACGATTGATGACCTTGCATATCAAAAAACTCCGTCGAAGATTTTCAAAGAGTTTTTTGATTTATAAAATTTTTGGCAACCTTCGACACGTAGGGTTTTTCAACAGGCCCAAGTGATTTGTGGTCTTCATTTTCTGGTCAAGAACTTACGTTGGAGTCGCTAGATAAAGATCTTGAAAAATATAGAGAATATATATCCTGTGTTCTATTTCTTGGAGGCGAATGGGATGAGTCTGGATTAGAGCAGTTATTAAATCGTATAAAGTCTTATGATTTAAAAACAGCCTTGTATACAGGGCTCGAAATGCAACAAGTAGGTCAGCCGATTTTGAACCTGCTCGATTACTTAAAATATGGACCGTACCTAGCAAATTTCGGCCCATTGACCTCGCCCACTACAAATCAAAAATTAATTAATTTAAAAACAAACGAAAATCTTAACTATTATTTTCTTCATGGAGGGGATCATGATTCGACTAGATACTAAACAATTGAATAATAAACTTGAGTTTATAGATCAGTACTTAAAAGCTGGTAATGCAGCGGATGGCTCGAAGCTTGACGCAAATGCGAATGTTACAACGAAAAATATTGCTACCCTCGAAGCCGAAATCAATAAAGACATTAATATTCAAATCAATCGGGCAATGGTATCCAGAAAAATTGCTGAACTTTTTTCTCCAGAATTGGCAGCTGAATATGTACGACAAATTGAAAAGCATGAAATATACGTTCACGACGAGACTTCATTAAAACCGTATTGTGTTTCAGTCAGCATGTACCCCTTGCTCATTGATGGATTAACTAAGCTTGGCGGCGAATCTAAAGCGCCAAAGCACCTTGGTTCATTTTGCGGTACGTTTATTAACTTTGTATTTGCAGTAAGCTCACAATTTGCCGGTGCGGTAGCAACAGTTGAGTTTCTCGCATATTTCGACTATTTCGCGCGCAAACAATTCGGTGATAATTACTTGAAATCTTTCTCGACTGAGGTTTCCTCTTATATGCAGCAAGTTGTGTACTCAATCAACCAACCTGCTGCCGCCCGCGGATATCAGTCTGTTTTTTGGAATATTTCGGTATATGATCGCTACTATTTTGAATCTCTATTTGAGAACTTCGTTTTTCCTGATGGAGATAGCCCAAATTGGTCCTCAGTAAATGAGTTGCAAAAATTTTTTCTTCGTTGGTTTAATGACGAAAGAAAAAAGTCGATACTTACCTTTCCAGTAGTCACCGTAGCTATGCTCACTGACGGAAAAGAGCCAAGAGATAAAGAATATCTTTCTTTGTGCTCAAAAGAGCTTTCCCAAGGAAACTCGTTCTTTATGTATCTTTCAGAAAGTGCCGATAGTCTCGCTAGCTGCTGTCGTCTTCGAAGTGAGGTTTCATCAAAAGAATTTTCATACACCTTGGGTGCTGGCGGCGTGGCGACAGGGAGTATAAATGTTATTACTTTAAATTTTAATCGCCTTATTCAGGATGGAAGAGACCTTACATTTGAGATATCAAAAGTTCAAAATTACCAAATTGCCTATAGAAAGCTGATGGAGGAATTTAAATCCGCTGGTTTGTTAACAGTTTACGACGCAGGTTTTATCTCCCTAGATAAACAATATCTAACTATTGGTATTAATGGCATGGTTGAGGCAGCGGAATACCTTGGATACGATATCTCAAACAACGCCCAATACTTAGATTTTGTATCCAATCAGTTGAAGACAATTTATGACTTAAACAGAAGTCGTGCTACGGAGACAGGCTACAAATTCAACACCGAGTTTGTTCCTGCCGAAAATCTAGGGGTCAAGAATGCGGCTTGGGACAAAAAGGATGGATATCAAGTCTCGCGGGATTGCTATAATTCATACTTTTACCGCGTAGAGGACATCGAAATAAATCCGCTTGAGAAGTTCGAACTCCATGGTGAAAGAATGACTCGTTTTCTCGATGGAGGCTCCGCCTTGCACCTAAATCTGGACGAGTCTCTAACGAAGTTGCAGTATGAAAAAATAATCAGATTGGCTGCAGTCAGTGGTTGTAATTACTTTTGCACCAACGTAAAAAGCACCATTTGCAACGATTGCGATCATATAGATAAACGAACTACATATTCGTGTAGTGAGTGCGGTTCAGTGAATATTGACTATGCAACTCGGGTCATCGGATACCTTAAACGAGTCACTTCCTTTGGAGCGGGAAGAAGAAAAGAGCATGAACGTCGGGCGTACCATCGAGCTTTCTCAAAAAGAGTTGAAGTAGAGTCGCAAATCTCGATTTAGCAAAAATTTAAAAAGATTTCTTGGGGGTACAGTCCAAAGATTGGACCCCCTGTTTTTTAAGTTTCGATAAAAAGTGAGCAGTTACATAATGAGATGAATGTACAAATCGTTTGTTAGACTTAAGTCCAAAGTTTGTAGATCCAATTAAAAAAATCATGTGATTCTAAAAGTTTGCTTGGGCTTTAGTTTGTAATTTATTTTCCACACATGATCTCGATCATATCTGAATGACTCCAATGCGTCTTATACTTACTATTGTGTTAGGTGATCATTTGATTACTCATGATCGGAGTATAAGATATGAAGAAAAATAATTTAGCATTAGTTGTATTGACAACATTGATACACACCATAGCATTCGCTGTTTCAGCAGAGACCGGTGGGATCGCAGTTTTGACAGCACCTCCAAACGTGCCTCCACCAATAACAAGAAAATCACCCGCAAAATTGATTGTTAATCTTGAGGTTATCGAAAAGAAAATGAAAATTGCTGATGGCGTCGACTATACCTTTTGGACTTTTGGTGGCACTGTCCCTGGAAGCTTCATTCGCGTTAGGGAAGGTGATTCCATTGAGTTTCATCTTAAAAATCATCCTTCCTCTAAGATGCCACACAACATCGACTTACATGCAGTGACCGGACAGGGTGGTGGCGCGGCAGCTTCACTAACCTTGCCTGGTCATGAAAGCGTTTTTTCATTTAAGGCAATAAACAAAGGTCTGTATGTTTATCACTGTGCTACTGCACCTGTTGGAATGCATATTGCGAACGGCATGTATGGTTTAATTTTGGTAGAGCCTAAAGAGGGTATGCCAAAGGTTGATCGGGAATACTATGTCATGCAGGGCGACTTCTATACGAAAGGTAAATTTGGAAAGCAAGGCTATCAACCTTTTGATATGGAGAAAGCAATAGACGAAAGACCAACGTATGTTGTTTTCAATGGATCGACAAGTTCGATGACAGGTGAGAATGCATTAAAAGCAAAGGTCGGTGAAACTATTAGATTGTATGTGGGAAATGGTGGACCCAACTTGGTCTCGTCATTTCACGTCATTGGCGAAATTTTTGATAAAGTCTATCGAGAGGGATCTTCGGAATTTAATACAAATATACAAACGACTCTGGTGCCGGCCGGTGGATCGGCAATAGTTGAATACAAAGTAGAGGTTCCCAGTAATTTAGTATTGGTGGACCATTCGATATTTAGAACTTTCAACAAGGGCTCTTTAGGTTTGATGAAAGTCGAAGGACCTGAAAATAAAGAAATTTACTCGGGTAAGACGGCTGATAATGTGTACTTGCCTGAGGGCGGTGCAATTCAAAAGGTGACTGACAAAGAAGTTATCTCGAAAGCTCTGAATTTAGAGGATCAGCTGAAGCTCGGTAAAAACGTTTACCAACAAAACTGTGCTGCTTGTCATCAGATGGACGGTAAGGGAATTCCTGGTGCCTTTCCCCCTCTTGCCAATTCAGACTACTTCAATGCGGATTGGAAGCGAGCCATTGATGTTGTTAAAAATGGAAAAAAGGGAGCGATTACTGTGAATGGGGCTCCTTACAACGGGGTGATGCCGGCTCTTGGAATGAGCGACGAAGACATTGCAAATGTTTTGACATACATTTCGCATTCTTGGGGAAATAAAAAGAAGACTTTTAAAAAATCAGAAGTAAGCGCGGTCCCAGTTAAAAAAGAAGAACCAGGCGAGCACTAAATGATGTGGCTTATTGGCGGCTTTTTATTAACTTTATTTTCAATCAGTTTTACAGAAGCTGCTGATCTTGTGGTCGTTCCATCCGGAAAAATTGAAGCGTTTTGGCTCACGCCTGTTTCTAAAAAAACTAAAAAACCTTTAAGCAAGCCTGTCATTCATATTCGAGAATTTAGAATACAGGATCATCAAGTAACGGTTGGGGAATTCAAAAAATTTTTGAATGACAATCCTGAATGGACCAAAGAAAGGGTGTCCGGACTGTTTAAAGACGACTACTATCTTAATGACCTAGATTCTTTGCCCCCCAAGGCTCCCATTACATGCGTATCTTGGTTTGCAGCACGGGCGTACTGCAAATCTAAGGGCCTAAGACTACCGACCACAAACGAGTGGGAATACGTTGCCGCGGCATCGGAAGAAATAAAAGATGCAAACAAAGAGGAAAATTTTTTGCGAAGAATTTTGAATTGGTATGGAGAGCCGCAGGGAGAAAGACTAAAAGATATCGGCAGTATCTATAAAAATATCTACGGAGTTTGGGATATGCATGGACTCGTCTGGGAGTGGGTTGACGACTTTAATTCAAACTTTGTAACTGGTGAAAGTCGCGAAGACGGATCATTTAACAAAGACATGTTTTGTGGAGCGGGAGCACTTTCTTCCGCTGATAAGAAAAACTATGCAGCTTTTATGCGTTTCGCCTTCAGATCGGGATTGAAAGGAAAGAGTTCGATATGGAACTTGGGATTTCGATGTGCAAAATGAAGAAAGTTAGGAGTATATGAAAACTATAGAATTAAAAAAAATCGTTACACTTGTTGCAATTTTTACTTCTGTAGGCTTAACGGCTATGGCAGAGTCCTTGTACGATCTCAAAACAAACTGGCGGGACACAGCGAATTCAAAAACAGGAATTTCAGTTAACGCAGGTTCATATACTTTGATCACGATGATCTATACAAAGTGTGCTCACGCCTGCCCAATGACAATATCGAAGCTGCAAAGTATCGAAAAAGACTTCAGCAAAAAAAATTTTAACGGTTTGAAATTTACTTTAGCTTCATTTGACGTCGCAAATGACAGGCCAGAAAGTCTGAAGAAGTATCAGGCCTTACGAAAATTGGACCCTTCTCAATGGAAAATGCTTGCTGCGGAATCAGAGGGCGATGCGCGGCAATTGGCTGTTGTTTTAGGAATTAGTTATAAGAGCATTGGAGAGGGTGATTTTTCTCATAGCAATGTAATTACACTGGTTAATCCGAAGGGAGAAATTTTGGCTTCGATAAACAGTCTGAATTCGAGTTCGGAGCCATTGGTGAGGGCTTTGGAAGCCGCGCTGTCCAGAGATAAGGGAAAATAATTTTTTCGCAGCTAAGTGATAGTTAAATTAGTATCTGAAATTATTGGGTACTGACTACACATTTTGACATAGATTTGCTCCCACTTCTCAGGTGAAATTAATTGTTTACACATTATGAAAAAACAGTTTTCCTCGCGATCAAAGTGCTCCTTCTGAATATCAATGTATGTTTTGAATAAAATTTCAATGTTCGCGTGAATCTGATCAGAAGGCCCTCGTGAAAATAGGTTTTCTATACCCCGAAGAATAATTCTTCCTGCTTCATGGTCCTCGCCTGGAATTACTAGGGGAAGATTGAGATTCCTTATCTCTTTCATCTGCAGAGACCATTCCGGCTCAAGATTGAGGTCCGTCAGTTTCTTTGTTGATTCCATGGCGCGACGAAGTGATGGATTTGTCATGTGAAAATCAAAGAAATAGGTGCAGAGTGGGCCACCGGATTTGATTTTGCTGTTATTCCTAACGGCATCGAAGATAAATTGCTCTTCTTTTGCATGGTGATTCTCTTCGAATTGGGACTTACAAATTGAATATAGCGACTTCCAATTGTAAGAAGACTTCGCAATTGAGAAATGTTTTTCGAAACAGCTTATTAGAACGTCATGTTCATTTTTAAAGAAGTTAACGAGATCATTTTCTGCTCTCATAATTCATCGCACGCGTAAAATATGATCTATCTAAAATGCTTATCACTGATTTTTCTGTTTTGACGAGACCATTTCGTTCAAGCTTTTTCAAGGCTCTAATAACTGTTTCCGTTTTAGCACCGATGGCTAGGGAGATATCTTTACGAGTAATTTTTTTTGATATCAAGTCCTTCTTTTCAAGATAGTGCCTATGTAGAAAAGCAATCAGACGATTTTCCACATCTAATTGTTGGAGTGCTTTATCTTCCTGCAGGTACTGCATTCTTTTATGAACACAATTATTAATTATGTTTAAGGCCTTGGGGTTTCTTGTCCAGGCAGTAACATATGTTTCTTTTGGAATTAAGAGTACGCAAGATTGAGTTAAAGCTATCACAGATCCTGGAAAATATGAAGAGCTGTTGCTCATTAACAAGACGCCACCGAATTCTCCTTTCGAAAGAATTGCAACGGTAGATTCTGAACTATTTATTTTTAAGGAAATTCTCAAGCTCCCCGAAAGTATTAAAAAACAGTTCTGAGCTAACTCTCCTTGGGTAAAGAGAACTTGACCTTGTGCTAAATTGACAATCGAAGCTAATCTAAAGAGATCGTCATTGAGATCAATATCAAGACTAAGGACTTCCGCGATTTTTTTCTTAAGATATGATAATTCCGAGGCTTCATTCATACTTAAAGGGTAGTATTTTATTATTTAAATAGTTAATGACCTAGGTCATAAGTGCTCTGGTCAATCGTCTTGTAGGCTGTTCTAGAGGCGAGGGTTCTGCAAGTGATGCTTAAATACTTATTTTGTCTGGTGCTATTGTTTTCGGCCTCAAATCATTCTTATGCTGATGACGAACTCAAAATATTTGGTATGCCAAGTGTAGCTTTCAACTCAGGGAATTCCTTTCTTAACTTCGGTGGTCCAAATGTCAAATTCGAATATAAGGGTTATTTTGGAGGACTTAGCTTTTTCCCCTCAATTAGACACAACAGTTCTGTCAATGAGTGGTCTCCCATCTTAGGTGCTGGCTTGTTTGTAGGACGAGATAAGATGTTTCTAGCCATCCCTTCATATTACTATGGTTCTGTATGGTATTCGGCATTGGGCATTGGATATAAGTTTTAAACTCAATAAAGGAGGATGTTTGAATATTCCAACAATTGACCTAAAGATTTTTGCTCCGAAGTATCGGCAAGCCCTTTTATACGCGATGATCGAGGGGTTAAGCGAAGGCTCTGCCTTTTCATTCTCCGACGATCGTAATCCAGGCGAAATTGAATCGGAGCTGTCCTCGTCCGGTTTAAATGGGTATCGCTGGGTCAGAGCGAGCAATGCATCGAAGGGCGACGCGGCCTATCTGATTGAGCGAAAATCACAGGCATCTCTTGGGAAAGAGAGTTGCTGCGGCTGTTGTGGTGCACAGCCAAAAGAGTAATCTTAAATAGACAGAAATAACGCTTTAGGTTAAGGTTCTGTCTATGGCCGGCTTAGTTTCTGTAGATTATGAAAAACTGTCTTCTTTTGAATTGTTCAAAGGTCTTAACCGTAGTTTCGTTGAGAAAGCTGCGTTTGGTGCAGTTACCAAGAGCTTAAAGCATCGGGAGTTTTTCTTTAGGGCCGGTGATACTGCTCAAAGTTTTTGTATCGTTTTGGACGGTGCTATAAAACTTCTCCGGCATAGCCCTCGCGGCGAAGATATAATCATGCATTTTGCTGTCCAAGGTGATGTTGTCGGGGCGTTGTTGATGAACCAAAATGAAAGAGCTATTTATCCTATATCTGCAAAGTCCATGGGCCCCACTCGTATTGTTTGTATTC
This sequence comes from Bdellovibrionales bacterium, assembly GCA_041391465.1. GTDB lineage: Bacteria > Bdellovibrionota > Bdellovibrionia > Bdellovibrionales > UBA1609 > UBA1609. The sequence continues at coordinate 30,355 of JAWKNX010000014.1, read as the reverse complement.
CAAAGTCAACTTTTAAGCAGTATTGGCAGTCTGATGTCAATATACAAAGCAGGCTTAATAGCCTGCTTTACCGGCGAATGAGCAATATTCAAGATGATAAGACAATGTCGACTTCGCCGTTACGAGTTCGTATCGCAAATCTTTTGATGCGTCACTTAGATCAAGATTCCGAGAACTCGAACCAAACCTTATCTTTAAGTCTTACCCGTCAAGAAATAGCCGACGCCCTTGGTGTTGCCGTCGAGAGTGTTATTAGATCTATGCGAGACTGGCAAGACGATGGCACCATCTATCGACCCTCTGACAAGGGAACCGAAATTATTTACGTTGAAAAACTTTTGAAGCATCTAGAGCCCTGATCTAAATCATAAGCTTTTTTAAGCTAGTTATCGTAGTCTGCTAATAGGCAGGATTATGAAGCGATTTTTCCGATCAGAACCATATAAAGGTCTTTTTATTCTAGGGGCTCTTTGTTCAATTGTAGGGGTTGGACAATGGATTCTATTCTACTTGGGAATCATTGCAGAATATCCAATAAAAACCCACTCACAAATCATGATTCTTGGCTTCGTTTTTAGCTATGTGTCTGGATTTCTTATGACGGCAGTACCCAGAATGACGGGAACTCAATCTGCAAGTTTATTAGAAAAAAGTATCGCCAGCGGTCTTGTTATGCTTTTTATGATATGTAGCTTTTTGGGTCATGATCCTTTTACATTCTTGGTTTCTACAGGAATGTTCACCTTTTTGATTTCATTTTTTGTTAGAAGAAAATTAAAAATGAAGGATCGAGAGCTTCCAACTGGATTCATTTTTATCCCGCTCGGGTTAGTGTCTGGCTTAACTGGATCCGTGCTTGTCCTGTTTTCAAATTTTGGATTTATTAGTGTGCTAGCGCTCGGCAAGCTCTTTTTATACGAAGGATTTGTCCTGAACTTAATTATAGGTTTGGGAAGTAGGCTTATTCCAGTTTTAACACGAAAATCCATGGCTTTATCCCCAGCCGAGGTTAATGAATTAAGCCATCAGATGTTTTTTACAGAAGCAGTCGTTTTTAACGGATCATTTCTCATTGAAGTATTTTTATCAAGTGAACTAGGAATACTCATTCGTGCATTAACAATGAGTTTTGTGCTGTTGAAGAACTTTAGGTTTTTAAAGCCGATGTCTGAAAAATCGAATCTTGGCATCTCGATTTCAACAGCTGCCTTCATGTTTCCATTAAGTTATTTTTTAATTCTTTTTTTTCCAACTTATAAAATGCATCTAATTCATATTCTTTACATAGCGGGTATTGCATCTTTAACCTTTTTGGTTTCAGTTCGAGTATCCTTAGCTCATGGTGGCGCAAATCTAGAGTTGGAAAAATCAGCAAATGCTATTTTAGCATTCTTTTTTGCTTTCTTGACTGCCACAGTCTTTAGAGCCATTGGACCACTTTTCAGTGGGGAACTCATTCTTCATTTTTATGCTCTGGCTGCAACTTTTTTCCTGTTGGGATTGTTTATTTGGGGATTGTTTCTGCGAACAGTCCTTTTTATGGGAGAGTGTGATTCTGAAAAGTGCTAAATGTCCACCCGATGAGGTAGCTATTAAGAGTCTCTTTCTGGGGCCTTCCGCCGAAAATGCGGACTGGCTTGAAGGACTTCTGAGACAAATATTTCAAAGCTGGTATGCTTGGCGAAAACAAATAAACTTTAAAGATGGTCGAGCTATTTCCGAAGAAGATCAGCGCTTGGATGCGTTTATTGCTCAGCAGTTGCATACGAAGAAAATAATATCTGAAATTGTTAAAATGTTTGAAAACGAAATTCCAAAATTCTCTCCTAGGTATATTGGACACATGTTCTCGGAAATAAGTATGCCAGCATTGCTAGGGCATTTTATAACGTTGCTACATAATCCCAATAATATATCACCGGAAGCTTCGTTTGTCGGAACTGAGGTGGAAAATGAAGCCATCGGGCTTTTAAAAAAGATCGTAGGCTACAGTGACGGGGTTGGCCATTTCACATCTGGAGGGACAGTAGCCAATTTTGAATTTTTATTCCGGGCTCGTGAACGAATGGCGCGCTGGCTTGCGACAGGGGTTGCCTTCGGTAAATGTAATCTCATCGAATCGGCTCATATGGGATGGAATAATTTTGCCCAGATAGATAAAAACACTTCGAAAGCCGACGTACAAAAGTTCTACATCCTCAATAACGGCCGCGATGCCTATGATCAAATTTTAAGAAAAACCAACTCTGTCTTGGGAGAACCTCTCCTTTTGGTTTCGGCTAGTAAGCATTACTCTTGGCCAAAAGCTATGCATCTTTTAGGGATGGGAGAATCAAATATTGGGTACATTGAGTTAGATCAGAGCGGCCGTGCCTGTGCAAAGAGCTTAAAAAAAGAAATTCAATCGGCAATTAAATGCAGCCGTCCCATACTTGGTGTTGTCGCAATAGTTGGAACGACCGAGCTGGGTACAGTCGACCCTGTTGATTCCATTTCGAGCGTGCTACAAGAATTCAGAAACAACGAGGGCTATGATATTTGGTTACACGTTGATGGCGCTTATGGTGGGTTTATGGGTAGTTTGGTAAATGATCCAGTTAATAAAGGCGAATCATTAGTTTCTGATGCGTTGGAATCAAGCTTAAAAGCAATCGCCATGTCTGACTCTATTACTTTGGATCCACATAAATTGGGATATGTTCCATATTCATCCGGTGCATTTATTTGTCAGGATCAAAAAAATTATTTTATGCGATCGTTTACGGGCCCCTATATAGTAAGTGAGGAAAAAAACATAGGAAATTACACTCTCGAGGGATCTAGATCTTCAGCGGGTGCAGTTGCCACCTATGCGTCAATTAAATCTTTCGATTCATCTGGAGGATATAAAAAACTTCTTAAACGAACCATACAGGCAAAAAAAGACTTTGAAAGTAAGATTAGAAAATTAAATTTTAATGTATATATACCACAAGGGCTAGACACAAATATTTTGTGTTTTGCACCGATTGGAAATGCCAAGACATTAAACGAAATGAACCAGCTAACCTTAACATTGTATTCACGAATTCAAGAGTCCAGAGAGTATTGGATATCAAAGACAACATTAAATAAACACTATTTTGATAAGCTGATTTCTCAACTTTCTATCTCAGAAAGAATTGAATGTGATTGTGAGAACCTAGAACTCTTACGTTTGACATTGATGAACCCATTTACCGTATCGAAGGAGGGTGCGGTTGATCATATTTCATCATTCTGCACCTTGCTGGAATCGGAGTTTGCAAAGATTAATCAGGCTCAATAGCAGTCTACTTTTTCTTCAGGCCGAGTACGTAATACGTTAAACCCCATCTTTCCTCTTCAGATAAGTGCGCAAATCCAGCCATTGACGTATTTTTCGAGCCTTCACTAATTGTTTTAAAGACCTGTTCAGGCTTTGATCCAAATTTATATTTCTCAGATATAAAGTTTCTTGCTTTGGGGTTGAGGCTTGCTCCTGCTGGCCCATTGCCATCACCCTTATCACCATGACAGACGGCGCAGTTTGTTTTGTAAGATACCTGTCCTTTGGAAATTAATTCAGGAGACGAAGGAAGCGGTTTGCCGGCTAAAGCCATTGGAGAAGTAAGTAGAACGCAGAGAAGTGCAAATACATGGTTTTTCATTTTCAGTCCTTTCAAATGATTCTATTTTAAATCTATTCTGGCTTTTCACATATGATCTAGATCAACCTAGAACAAGTCATCTTATCTATTTCGTCTGTGTGTATCCATACTTTTAAGATAATTGGAAGGTTCAGATACAGGCTAATTGGATCCTTTGAGGATTCTGTTTTCAGACGTCGCTCTAAAAATATAGAGCGAAGCAGAAATGGCCAATAACGCCGCGTTCACTGGATTCAAAAGCACCATGCCTACTTCTGAAATCACATACCCCAGATACATGGGGTGCTTGATACGGCGATAAATGCCACTGTTAACCAGTCCACGGTTGGCTGGAGTAACCCCGATAGATGTTCCAAGTTCAAGTGTGGCGAAGGCCACCATCAAGAATCCAGCGATAGATAGAAGGTCAGCTCCTAAGAAAAGAGCCTTCGATGCGGCTACAGGCCCAAAATACAAAAGCGGCATTGACGATGAGATATAGGCCAGCACGCTTGGAACTAACGCCGCTTTTTCTTTGGCTACATTTCTTTTTAAGAAAAAATATCCTGCGGCGAAATCTCGAATCACCAACAACAAGAAAAACAGAAGTTGAGTTTGATGCCAGCGATACAACGCCAACACACCAAACCCAAACATCATTGTTGATCCAAAGTATTTGCCGAAGTCTTTTTGCACGTTAAATTCCTGGTTCACTTCCGATAAATCGCATCACTTCTGGTCGCTTAAGAATGTCTAAAAACGTGTTTTCTGCACTGATAGCCTTAATGTACTGAAGCGTGTGGAGGATATAAGCCTCATTGAGCTGTTCTTGATTTGTGATCTCAGGAAACTCAGAGCTTAATACAGATTCTTCTGGAACAAAGTTTGGCCCTTTATCTGCCATCTCTTTTCTTAGCTCCATAAGCTGAGTGATCTTATGCTGCTCTTCTTCAGCAGAGAATGAGACCACTTCCTGTGCGTAGGCCTTAATCGTCTGAACTGTTGCTCCTATGGCCAAAATCAGAGCTATGGCTTGTAATGTTTTCTTCATAATACCCCCTATGATCGCATTACTAAATCTTCGATAAGCCCAGCGACCTTTTCAGGCTGATCGAAAGTCACAAAGTGACTTGCATTTTGAACCTTGAAAAACTCAAATCCTCCAAGGTCAGAATCCATTTTTAAATTTTCTGACAACAGCAATCTGTCGTCGCCTCCTGAGATAAATATTTTCTTGCCCTTCTTTTGTGCAAGTGAAGCCAAAAGAGACTCAAGTGATTGAGCATCAGAGCGATTATCCAAAAAGAACTGAGCCGAAACTTTATCATTCAGAAGAAGAGCTTTGCCCTCAGGATTTTTAAAATAAAGGCCACCATACTCAGAAAGCCAACTTGCAAAAGATTTGTCATCCTGACTCTCGCTCCATTGAGTCTCTGCTTTAGCCAAAGCATCGGTCATGTGAGCACGATAGTTATCGCCAGCTTTTGATAGAGTATTTTTTGAAAAAGGAGTGGCTACACAAATAAGACCATCTGCAACCCCATCCCCAAACGCCTTTGCGGCAAACAATCCGCCATAAGAATGACCCAGGACATATTTTTTACCAGATACTTTCTGAATCTCTTTGTTGAGTTTAGAGGATAACTCCACAAAAGATTTTTTACCCGTATAGGGATTCCCATTTGTTCCATGAAAATCGACATAAAGAAGATTGAAGCTTCGATTTAAAATATCAAGACTTCGTAAAGTTAAAGAACTTAGCCCTGGCCCCCCAGGAATTAAAAACAATGTAGGGGCAGCCGTCGTGCAAGATGGAACGCTTGTTATTTTAATCATGCAAGCACCTTCTCTTTGGATGCCTGCGCGCCTACGGTTTTCTTAATGCCTAAATCATTGATCCAGCGGTAAAGTGTCGCCTCACTAATCCCAAGACTAACGGCAGCTTTGCGTTTATTGCCGTTGAACTCGGTGAGAGTTTTAATGACTTCATCTTTACGAGCATTTGTTTCTACAACCTCAGCTCGGACCAAAACTGGCCCGCTAGCCGAATGACCATAGCCAAGAGCCTCTACGACGGCTGCTCTGTCAATTGTGGTTTTATTTGATAAAACCACAATTCTTTCGATTACGTTTCTAAGCTCGCGGATATTTCCACTCCAACGGTGGGCTAGTAATTCGTTTTCACCATCAGGAGTTAAAAAGAAACGCTCTCTCCCCTGGGAGCATTCTTCTATAAAAAGGTTCGCATAAAAAATAATATCTTCTGGGCGTTCTCTCAAAGGCGGCAACGTCAGAATAAAGGTGTTCAAACGATTAAGTAAATCTTCACGAAATGTTCCATCAACTACGAGTTTTTTTAAATCTCGATGAGTGGCTGCAATAAATCGCGTTTTGATCTTTTTAACTTTATTAGAACCTAGAGGCTGAATTTCTTTTTCTTGAAGAACTCGCAAAAGTTTTGTCTGAACTGATGAAGAACATTCTCCAACTTCATCAAGAAAGAAAATCCCGTTATGCGCAGTTTCAATAAGTCCAGTTTGATTCGCTACGGCTCCAGTGAAGGCGCCGCGCTCGTGGCCAAATAAGATACTTTCGGCCATTTCTTTTGGGATACAGCCCATGTTCGCTGTTACGGCCTTCATTTTTAGGTTAAGCGCAATATGCTGGGCCAAAAATTCTTTACCCGTTCCAGTTTCACCCAAGATCAAAATGGGTGATTCAGAGGGGCTCTTGATAATTTGTTCAGCTTCTTTCAGAACCTTTTTAACCGCAGCAGATTGAGTAAGAAACTTCATTTGCGCGTGCATTCGATTGGCTACACTGAGCTGAGTGGCATTTTTTAGGGCATTAGAGAGAATGTCGTAACAACCTTCGTCCTTTACGATAAATTGAAAATGCTTTCTTCTGGTCGCCTCAACGATTCGCCGAGTGCTGGTATCGCCACTTAGGACAATCAAAAAAGTTCCAGCAGACTCTTTGTTCATAAAGTCTAGAAGGTGGATTCCATCTTCCTCTTGACCCTCGAAATTCAAATCTATAACAGCAGCATCAAAGTCATCATCGCGAACAAGCTTTTTTGCTTTTTCTACACTATTTGCGGTCACAACATCAAAGCTAGAACGAAGACTTAAATGCAGGGTCCGTAAAATCTCGGCGTCATCGTCGCAGACTAGAATTTTTGGTTTTAAGTTCATACTACCCCCAAACGAATCTCGAAACTTGCGCCGCCAAGATCGCTACGCTTATAAATCAACTTACCGCCATGAGAGCGCACGATGTGGTTTGTTGATGAAAGACCAAATGCCTGACGGTTTGCCTTTCCTGATTGACCACGCCCTTGAAAGTAAACTGAAACTTTATTTTCATCCATTCCAAGCCCATCATCACAGACGCGAATAAAGGCTTGATTATTATTTTTCACTATTGAAATACGAACTTGGCTTTTTGCGGCCTCAATGCCGTTTTCAAGAAGATTTACGATGGCCCGTTTAAGAAGAGTCGGGTCATGTGGGACATTCACTTCTTCGGAATCAAAATTGGCGATTATAGATTTCTCACCACTAAGCGATTGCACTTGGCGAACACCCTCTTGAACGCACTCAATGATATTAAGCTCACGAAGCGCAATGGGTTCTTCTTCTAGATTTTTCTTGGCGGCAGTAACCTGACTTAAAATCTGATCTACAAGACGAGTCATAGCAATTGTAGCCTCAATCTTCGTTTCATTGTCTTGTGCTTCATCATTGGCAAGTGTTGCCATCTGCCTTAAGGCAGCCACAGGATTATGAAGATCGTGAATCAATCGCTTATAAGAATCGGAGGACAGTTTCTTTGCCTTATTTTCGGCAAGTTGATCTTTGGCATTTTCAAGGGCCACTTTGGTTGAACATACTGTATTCCTGATTTCCTCAAGTTCACGAATTTGAATAGGCGCCGAGTTCGGCGCAATATCGCTTACTAGGCCCCTGATCTCGGCATGAAGCTGATCCATCGGGAGCAGGGCTGTTTTAATGGCGCGTCTCATTTGCCGAGCCGAAAAGAGTGAAATTAAAATACTGGCCACAAAAACTGCAATAAAAATTCCCACGGTGCTTTTTATGGACGGCAACAATGGTGAAAGAATATAAATTACAACTCCGTCACGAATGGCGGTTGTGGTGATTACTTCATCCAAGCCGAAATCCATTTCAAAGAAACGCAGTTTTGTATTTGGTTTTACAAAAGGACGATCAAGTTCTGTTACCTCGCCACTTGTGGCAAACACCAATCCATCTTGAACTAAGACTAGCTCTGACTGTGTGGTCTCAGAAACGGAATGCAAAACTCGCAACAGCTCCGGGCGGTCAGAGGACTCTACCAACGTAGCCAGATATGGTGATAGCGATTTTGCCATTTTTCTGTCGGAGTCAAGGCGATGAACCAAAGTGATGACGGCAAACAATCCCGAAATTAAAACTGCAACCACAACAGAAATGGCCCAGCGATACGGATTAAGGGAGCTATTGATGTGCCTAAAGAGTGAAATGCTTTTCATCGAGAAACCACCTGTGGTGATGAGCACTTCGATGAAAAGCTTACTTTCGAGTAATCAATATAGACGTCCGACAAAATGTTGGGCTTAAAATTTTCTACGCACTTTGAAATCCAGTAATTGGCTCTCGGATGAAATAGATTAACAGTTATGGCTGAAACCTCTAATAGCTTTAAGGCATCCTTGTAATAGACCTCACGCAGTGCTCTGTCCTGAGTGGCGCGAGATTTTTTAATCAAATCATCGAGTTTTTTATTTTTGAGACCAGAAAAATTATCTGAATTGTCGGACTCAAAGTTTTTCAAAAGAAAATCAGCATCAGGATAATCCATGTTCATCGCCACTAGAAACGCTTGGTGGGACTTCTTGGAGTAGCCCTCCATCAGCAAGTCCCACTTCATAAGAGCGACTTCCACATTCCAGCCTTTTGCCTTCATAGAAGTTTCAATCATCGCCTTCATTTCATTGGCACGAGCAAGTTCTACGGGGACTGCGATTACAATTTTGTCCTTTGAGGGCTGTACATTCACGGAAAGATCAACTCTTACCTGAGAGCCCGTTAAGCCGTTAGGAATGTAGCCATTGGCCTTAACTGAGTCGGGATAAAATTTGTTACGAAAATCACCCACAGGAAAACTGACTTTAAAGGACTGGCGCACCTTCAGTTTATTAAATGGAGCTCTAAGAGTGTTTATTCCAATGATCCATGTCGAGGCCACTGGGCTTGATATTTTCTGACCCTCGGTGAAGATAGAATCCGTTTCAGTTAATGGCCAGCTTGCAAGATCGTGCATCTGTCCACTGCGAGCTAACTTCATAGCATCAGCTTCTGAAGTTTCTTTTAAAACCATGCGCTCAATCTTTGCCTTCCCACCGTAATACTGAGCAAAGGCATTAAGCGTGATCTCTTTTTTCTCCTGATCTAGTGAATCAAACGCAAATGCTCCAGAGCCCACGGGAGCATCAAAGAACTTTGGATCAGATAGTTTCGATTTCGGCAGAACTTTTGCTGTTGCTCCGGCAAGCACCGACAAGAACGGTGGAAAAGGATAATTCAGTTCAATTTCAAGGATGCGCTCATCAACCGCGTGAATCCGCTTGATAGAGTCATAAAATTTACGAACTGTACTTTCTGGTGCCAGCGCACGTTTGAGCGAAGACTCAGCATCGAAAGCTGTGATGGCCTCATTGTTATGAAAAAAGATATTTTTCTTAAGCTTAAAAGTTAGAGTTTTTCCGTCCTTACTTGTTGACCATGAATCGGCCAATGCGCCTTCAATCTTCAACGACGGAGAAAACTTCAAAAGCCCATCATAGATTAAGTTTCCAACGGCCAGTGATGCCGTGTCGTTCATTTTAATGGGATCAAGTGAAAGCGGGAGTGAGTAAATCGCTTTGACGTAAGCTGGGGTTGTATTTTGGGCAAAAGCTGGGGCGAGGATTAAAAATCCAATCGCTACAAAAATAGATAATGGTCTTCCCCCGAAAAACATTTGCTACCCCTTATTGGCAGTTCAAGATGAGTCCTCCTAATTGCGAGTGTTGTGCCAAAACAACAGGTCTTATTTATTCCATTGCTATTTAAATGGCAAATGAAGGGTATTCTTTAGTTTTTCCAAAGGGTTATTTATTTGTTCTAACGGTTTAAGAAATGAACTATTGCACTTTTTACATGGCTACAATGGGCTCGTCAGGGCCAAAGTGATTCCACATTTTTGAGAGAGTCTCTCAAAAATGAGAGAAACTAGCTGTTCTCACTATTTAGACTCCTCATTCCAGTAGTGCGAGTCAGGTAAGCCTCTAGGTCCAAAGATACCCTGGCCAATCCGAACTATGGTTGCGCCCTCCTGAACCGCAACTTCAAAGTCTGAAGTCATTCCCATCGATAATTCTGACATATCAACGTCCATAATAGCTTCATTCTGGATTCTTTCTGCTAAAGCTTTTAGCTCTTGAAAACAGCGTCGAACCAGTGGCGTGCTTCTCGATAAAACTGCAAGCGTCATAAGTCCTTTTATTTTTAATGTGTCGAATTTTCTAATTTCCCTAGCTAATCCAATAAGCTGCTCTGGACTAACTCCGAACTTTGAGGCTTCGCCCGAAGTATTCACTTGAATAAGTATGGGCATACTCTTACCCGCACGCTGCAAACATCTATCCATTTCGACTGCCAGTTTGAGACGATCAACTGAATGTACCATTGTGGCGAGCTTGATACAGTTCTTAACCTTATTGGATTGCAAATGTCCTATGAAGTGCCACTCGGGGTCTTGATCACTTAAACCAGTATACTTACTCTCAAGCTCTTGAACTTTATTTTCACCAAATACTTTTTCTCCATTCTTACAAAAATAGCGTAGTACTTCTTGAGGGATTGTCTTTGAGACTGGCAAAACCCTGCATGCATCCGGCTTCCGTCCATGATCTATGCATATTTGTTTGATTTTTGTTTGAAAGAGTCTCAGGTTGCGCAAAGCTACCTCTTCTGGAGTTATATTGATTTCGCAAGAATCATCTGAGCACCAACTGTTATTCATCAGATGATCCTGATCTGAAAAATTAGGTCGAGTCGAATTTGAATAGAACTAGATAAAACTATAAACTCTTCCTTGTTTTCGGTGAAAATATCGACAACATAGCCGGAACTATCTTGAAGGCCACCATTTATGCTCCAGAATTTTACTTCAACAAGAATTTTCTTAATTGAAACGAATTCGAGATCGTCGGTGAAATCACAATCAACGGGCTCATAGGGTCCGTTTGATTTTGAATGGTTAGTTTTAAATAGTCCGTAAAGAACTTCATTTTTGGTAGAGGGAAAAACGGTTCTATTCACATAACCTCACTATTCGATTTTCGACAATATAAAGTTAGTAAGTCCCGCAATACCTTCAAATCCAGTCCTCAGTCTTTTTTTACCAGATCGGTCGACTTTAAAAAATGCAGGGACCCCCGTTAAACCTAGTCTTGTTGTTACCGAGGGATCATCATTTATTGAGACCTCAAAAAAGTTGATTGTTGGCAAAATCGCTGCAAGGCCTACAGATCTCATCTCGCTTTCGGCAATTTCACAGTACCTGCATCCCTGCTCCTTAATAAAGAGCAAGGATGTTTTGTCCAATTCATTAAGCGAGAGAAACTTATCAAGAGTTACTTTTTCAAACATTTGTTATCCGTTAGAATTGTCCACTCTTAATGTAGGGTTGACTCCAAAGAATACTTTGCAGCAAAACTGATTTAACCCAGGCTTGGTGCATTTTTTCTACATCTTCAGCCTTAGCACCTTTCTTTGCCAGAAAGGGCTTCAGTGTTGTCGTCACAGGGATGGTTAGGGCTGGGATGTATCTAAAATTTACCAACTTAACGCTATTAGCTTTGTCAGTTTTATTCTTCTTTGCTGGAGCATGGCGAAGGCCAATTTCATGTTGATAGTTAAGCCAGGTTTGATCGTAATTTGCATCAGCAGTATCTAAAATCCACTGTGCAAATCGCTTCCTTACAGCAGCCAAATAGTCACCATCAGGCTGCCCAGTTTTATTATTTTTAAAAAAATAGACCAACTCAGGAGTTGAGGCTACAAAGCCATACCATACATCTAGAATGGCTTCAGTTTGATCGGCTAGAATTGCCTTGCTCATTCTTAATGCCTTGATGTCCTCTTCTCCGAAAAGAAGTGATTTCTTCAGTGATTCTAAATCCTTTAAGCTAACTGGCGATGTTGCCAATTTCTTTGAGTGCAAATCATAGCCGGGTATTTTTGTGTTGGCTTCGTTTGCAAAAACGGCATCGACATTTACTAAGTTAATGAATAGGGTGCAGATGAGTAATAGCTGTTTCATTTTTTATCCTTTTTAAAAATGTTAGTGTTTGAAGGTAAATCTTCTAAAGCGAGTCTTGAGACTTCGGCACCAAGAATGATGTCGTCTATCTTTCCAAAAGAATGGATTTTTAACTCACCTTTTTTATCGATGACGATCCAAGTTGGCGTCCCACGCATTTGATACATATTCATCGTCTCTGGAATATCCCTTCCTTTCGATGGTCGATCTATTCCAACCGCGAATGAAACTCTAAATTCATGCAAAAAAGCCCTTAAAGAAGCCTCTTGCATTCCTTCGTGATGTTCAAAAACAGTGTGTAGGCCCAGCACCTCGACGAATTCTTGACTAAAAGTTTCATAAAGTCTTTGAGCCTGGGGTATCCCGTGTAGGACACACCCAGGACAAAGCATTTGGAATGCATGGATAGCAACAACCTTGCCCTTCAATTTTTCTAACGAAAGGTTCTGGTTGGTGTTAAGCCATTTAGAAACAATAAGCTCTGGCGGTTTCATTAGCTTAGTGCCACCTTCGGGAAGTCAACAGGGACGTCGAATGCAACATTGGTATAGTTAGTGAAAATATTAAGAGCGACATGAGCTAATATTTCCGCAATATCTTCGTCTGAATATCCAGCTTTCTTGAGAGCTGCTATATCGTCCGGTGCAACATTGGCTCTTTCTTTAACCAACTTAACTGCAAAAGTTAGAGCTGCTTGGGTCTTAGGATCATTTGATTTGCCAACTTGAGCTTGGGACATAACTTCATTTGATAATCCCGCACCTTTTCCGAGAGCAGTATGGGCCGCCAGGCAGTATTCACAGCGATTAATGTCTGCAACTGCTACAGCGATCTGTTCACCAAGTTTTGCACCTAATTTACCGCCGCCAAGTGCGCCAAAAGCCGACCACATCATTTTTAAAGCGGCGGTTGAGTTTGCGATAGTTTTGAACATATTCGGGGTTGTTCCAAAGGCTGAATGAATCTGATCGAGGATTTCTTTCTTCTCTCCTGTTGTGTTCTGTGGGTTCTGTAGTTCAATTCTTGGCATAAGTGTCTCCTTTTAAGCCGATGAAGGCCGCTGTTAATATAGTTTAGAATCTAAACCATATTTAAATTAACTGATAACTTAGGGCTTGTCAAATAAGTTTAGATTCGATACTATATCAGTATGAACGACAACCCTGGCGCGACAAGTCAATGGCTGGAAAGAGTTTTTGCTCTCCACAGAAACTTAATGAGGCAATTTGCGAATGAAGAGAGTCTTCAACTCGTCCACGCTGAGATTCTTCAATATCTATCAGTTTGCAATCGATATTCTGACACGACACAAGCGATTTCTGAATATCTCGGTCAGACAAAGGGAAGCATATCTCAAAGTCTTGGCAATCTTGAAGAGAATGGATTTATTAGAAAAAATCAGGATAAGGTCGACAAAAGAATCTTTCATCTATCGCTTACAACTAAAGGATCATCTGTAGTTAAGCGAATGTCTAAGTTTATTGATCTTGATGGAAGTGATACTATCGCACCAGAACTAAAAGTATTGTTGACTACTATTCAAAAAAAACATGGCTTTCGTGGTTTTGGAGTTTGCAAGTCTTGCAAGTTTAATGAAAATGTTGGGCAAAATAATTTTGTGTGCGGACTAACGAAAGAAAAACTCAGCTTCCAAGATATTCACAAAATCTGCAAAGAGCATGAAGACCTAACTGCTAGTTAGGGTTTCGTCTCTCTCAAAGGTCTCTCATTTCTCACAGTCATCTCTCACGCATGAGAGACCCTTCACTCAGCGGCATAAAATCGCCAGAAACTTAGATTTCTAAATCATTTTAAAAACTTGCCTCATTTTTTCCGCGCCAACTGCGTGATCTGAAAACCTTGGCACAAGCTTGCTCTTAAGTCCTCTCGTGAAACGAAAAAGAAAGGAGGATTTATGGATGGCTACTTCAGGCCAAAGTTTAAAAATCAAAGAAAAGAGCTTCACGTTCTGGAGCTGGATGATTGCGATTTCATCCCTGACGACGAAGTAACTTTTTTTCGCATTGTCGGGCGCAAACACGTTTGCCCTCGATGTGGAGGGGTTACTCATCTTCAGACAGAAGCTCCTTATTGCACCTACTGCAATTGGGACTCACTTGAAGATCAGACAAACTACCAAATGGGCTGACGATGAAACTACTAAACCTATTAAAACTATCTGCGAGCAAATCTGATGAAAGAATTTATCAAGTTAGAAATGGAAATCATGCGGAGTGGATCACTCTGGATGAATTGATGAAAAGAAACAAAGAAAAATATTTTTACCAAAACCTATTAGGAGAAAACAAACATGAAAGCACTGAAAGAAGTTTTAGATACTCAAATGGAAAAGATGAAGCCAACCAAATTCTATCGATTTCAACTTTTCGTGGACGGCGCTGAAAGTGGTTCTAAAAAGAAAACTGTAGGCATGGCCTATTTAAAAGAGGGCCAAGGCATTTATACGCTTCGTCTTTGGACGTTGTTGGAAGATAAGTTTTTTCTTCTGCCGAGCAAAGACGACTCGTCCAAATATCTATTGATGACGAGAGAGCCTAATAAATCTGGCTCAAGCAAAAACAAATACTTTTGGAACATTGTCGGTAACGCCAAGGTTCTGTCTGGTAAAAACGTGATCGAACTGAATTTTGATCTACTAGAAAAGAAAATCTATATGAGCATTTTCCCTGAAGAATCAGCAACACATGGGGGGCTTCCAGCTTTAGAGGCGGCTTAAATTTTATTATTTGCGCAGCTCTTTGAGAGTCACAAAACAGTTTTAGAAGGAGAACAAGAATGAATAAGAAACAAATGGTGCTGACATTGGCGTTGGTCGCCGCAGTAGGAACCTTAATGCCTGAACTTGCTCACGCGGGGCTAGAGACAAGTTTGATGGGCATTAAATCAAAGCTTACGGGAGTCATTCTCCCTCTGCTATCGGTGATAGGGATTGCGATTGCCGGGATTTCTTTCTTCACCGGAAATCCAAATGCGAAACAACACATCGCTTACGCCATCATCGGTTGCATTATCGGCTTTGGCGCACAAGGGATTGTGGACTTTATCGCTCAAACTGTTCGTTAAGGAGGAGTAATGGAAGAAGAAGGGCTCATCACAACCAGAGTGCCTCGCGCACTAGAAATGAAAAGCAAACTCTTTGGATATGAACTCCCAGATTTGCTTCTCATCTTCTTCAATCTTGCGATTACGAATTTGGTGTTTGGTGGGACTTCCTTTCCGTATCCGCTTGTGTGGGGAACAACGCTGGGATTGGCGTTGTTCCTCCACTTTGCCAAGAAAGGTCGGCCCGACAACTACGTTCAACACTTAGGCGAGTTTTTAATTCGTCCTGCCTACTATGCAGCAGGAGGAGTAGACCGCCTTTATAGAAAATTTAAGGGACAGGTGAAATATGTTTCAAAAGAAAAACAATGAAGCCTCTTTGTCCGAAGAACTCCCGTATTGGGAGTTTCAGGATAAGCCAAGACAGCATTTAATTTTAAATGATGGCTCATTGGTGGCAGGAATCAGACTCTCACTACTCGATATTGAGTGCTTTGATGATAGTGAGGTCAATCAACTTGCGATGAGATTGCGAGGAGTTCTGAACTCAATTTCCGAAAATACTACTATACAGTTTTGTTTATCCGTTGGCTCTGACTACTCCAAGATGATTCAAAAACACGCAGATGGGAAGAATCAGTATATTCATCCGCTTGTGGCAAGTATTGCTGACTTCAGGGAGAAAAAGCTCACTAAAGCACTTGAAGATTCAGAGCTTTATCGGCCCGAGCTGTCCATTTACTTACGCACGCAAATGGTTGATGGAAAAAAACTAAGCTTCCTAAAAAAACAGGAAGACTTTTCAGACAACGCAGCAAAGTCCTATGATGAAACAATCGAAATCCTCTTTCAAAATGTAGACACGCTGGTTTCATCGTTTGCTTCTATTGGTCTACACGGGCGCTCATTGGATGTGGTTGAAATCCAATCGCATATCTATGGCACTTTAAATCCTAAGCGATCAAAAACTGAGCCGACACCAACGATTAAGAGTCCTAGCAGTGATAATCTTGAACGTGAAACGCTAGAGTCAATGGAATGGCTTGCCGAACAGTCACCAAGGGAGCAAATGGTTTTTGGGGATTTGATCTTAGGTTTTGAGCAATTCACTTTGGATTCACACCACCACAGGGTCATTACGCTGAAGACTTTGCCTGAAGTGACGTTTGCTGGTCAGCTTTCTGCATTTCTTCGGATGCCGTTCCATTATGACTTAATGCTGACTTTTGAGGTGCCAAGTCAGTCGGATGAAATGAATAAACTCAACCAAAAGCGCAAAATGGCGCACTCACTTGCAGCAACATCAGGAAATAAAGCCAGTGACCTTGAAAGTGAAACAAAACTTTCTTCAACTGAAGAATTGATCCGAGAGCTTCTAAGTACAGGTCAGCGAATTTATGCAGCTCAAATGAGTCTTATTCTTCGTGCCCCCGCAACTGATGAGGGAAGTAAAAAGCTTAATCGACAAGTGCGTGAAGTGCTTTCTCGCTTTCGTTCGCTTCAGGGTGCTGAGGGTTTAGAGGAAACTGTCGGTTCTTGGAAGGTTTTTAAAGGCAATCTTCCGGCGGCTCCTTTTAAGCTAGAGCGTGCTAAGAAATTTAAGACCAACAACTTGGTTGATTTTATCCCGATCTATGGCCCGCGCGAGGGCGACGACGATCCTGCTGTGATTTTTAGAAATCGTCTTAACGGACTTGTGAGCTTTAATCCCTTTGATTCAAAACTCACAAACTACAATGCGCTGGTAACTGGTTCTTCGGGTGCGGGGAAAAGTTTTTTGAATAACTGCATCTTGGCCCAAGAATTGGCCCGAGGTCTTCGTGTATTCATTATTGATATTGGTGGCTCCTATAAAAAGCTAACCGAGGCCCTTGGTGGTCAGTATTTAGAAATGGATTTATCGGATCAATACAGGCTGAATCCATTTGATATGCCCAATCCAAGTGAAGAACCAAGCAATCAAAAGCTGAAGTCATTGCTAGCGGTGATTGAAAGTATGGTGGTCGAAGACGAGAAAAGTAAACTCTCAAAGCTTGACCGCGTCCTGCTTGAAAAGGCCATCATTGAACTCTACGAGGAAAAACGGAAATCAAATTCTATTCCCGTAATGTCAGACTTGTCAGAAAAGCTTGCCAAAAGCAAAGAGTCCACGATGGTGAATATTTCTAAGGTTCTCTTCATGTGGACAGGAAGCCGCCCTTACGGAAAATTGCTAGATGGAATGGGATCACTAAGAACCGATGCGCCTATTTGCACGTTTGATCTAAAAGGTCTTTCTAACTACCCCGATCTCCAGAGCGTGATGATCTTAATTCTTACAGACTTCATTCTTAGTCAGGTGGAACAAGATAAAGTGAATAAAAAGCGCATTATTTTGGATGAAGCCTGGCAGCTTTTGAAATCAAATGCTGCTGCTGGATTTATGGAGTATTGCGCTCGAACTCTTCGTAAAACTGGTTCAGGAATCACTTTCATCACTCAAGGTGTAGAAGAAATTGTTGAGAGTCCCATCGGCCCAGCGATTATGAACAACACAGCGACGAAGTTTATTCTTCTTCAGCGTGGTGATTCAGATATTCTTAAAAATGCCCTCAAGCTCAATACCCAAGAGCTGAGGCTAATTTATTCACTTGAACAACGTAAGGGTGAATTTTCTGAAGGCTTTATGATTGAAGGAGACCATCGCCAAGTGATTCGCATTTATCCGAGTCCATTTGAGTATTGGCTCTCAACTTCGGATGCTTCAGACAACAAGCACATTCAAGAGCTACGCGATAAGGGACTAACTCTT
This sequence comes from Bdellovibrionales bacterium, assembly GCA_041391465.1. Lineage (GTDB taxonomy): Bacteria > Bdellovibrionota > Bdellovibrionia > Bdellovibrionales > UBA1609 > UBA1609. The sequence goes on along the minus strand of JAWKNX010000014.1, from coordinate 12,484 downwards.
GTAGAGGCTATTGAAGAAGCCGCAAGAGTTTATCCAAACGGTATTGCACAGGGTGCACTGGATACGGAGGCTGCATGAAAAAGAAAATTGTAGCTGTTTTTTTGGCCTTCACATTGATTGTACCCCGTCCTGCGAAAGCTGACCTATTTGGTGGTGATGTAGCCGTGCTTGTGCAGATTTTGGCTCAGGCGATTCAGCAGCTCTATCAGCTAAAGCAAATTTTCGGAACGGCTCAAGATACGTTGGGGCTGATGAGGGACATCAACCGAGGTATCCGTGATGGCCTTGCGGTCATTCGCATTATCAATCCGAAGTTTAACCCCGGCCTTTACGGTGGGTTGGAAACTGCGGATCAAGTGCAACGAGCGATTGAAGATTTATACGGGGCTATTCCACAAACAAGTGAATACCGTTTGCAAGAAGCGCAAGATAAATCTGTGGCTGAAAGTATTTCCATGAATGGAACTCTTTTTCAGTATGCCGATAACGTTGACGATGAAGCAAAAAGAATTATTGCTCACTCTCAATCAACAAATCCACAGGGGTCAGCCAAACTCACAAATCAGGCACTCGCTGTATTGATTGGAGTCACGACCCAGGTTCTTCGCACAAACTCGATGATGTTAAAGATGATGGGGCAAAATATGGCCCTCTCAAACAGAAAAGAGAAACTACAAGCAACTCAGTTTAAGACTCAGTATGAAGGCATCTCAAATGCCTTAGGCACTCTTCCTAAAGAAACAAACCTGAGTCCGATGAGTACCTCAGGGAGGTAATTATGCCACAGTTTGAACTATTGGGGACATTGGCGCGTGATCTCCATCAAGAGTTTGTGAATATGTATTATTTGTTTCTGCCTGTGTTCTTTGCGCTGGCGGTAGTAGTTGCATGGTTCAAGTCACCCACAGGCAGTCCTGAGTTTTTAGACATTGTTAAAAGAGCCATTGTGGCAACAATTCTGTTGGCCGCTTTTCCTGACATTGCGAACGCAATTCTATTTGTAACAGAAGGCGTGGCGGACAAAATCGACAGACTTAATAGCCTAGATACGTTGATCAGAATGGCGCAAGAAAAATCCGACGGCTATTCAGTGTCAGTAACCAGCATGATATTGCAGTTCAACGATCTCATCATCGCTACGCTGTCATTCTTAAGCTACCTGATTCTCTATATCGCTCGCTACTTGACCATAGCCATGTACCACTTCTTTTGGATTTTCTATATGATCTCAGCCCCCTTGCTATTGCTATTCAACTTGATCGAGGGAACTCAACAGATCACAAAGAATCTTTTTAAAGGAATGATTGAAGTCGCTTGTTGGAAAATTGTTTGGGCTATTTTAGGTGCAATGCTCGCAGCACTATCATTCGGCGATGCTTACCGGGCCGAAGGAAGCTACCTGGTTTTAATTGTGATGAACTTTGTCATTGCAATTGCCATGCTGATGACCCCCTCGATGGTTAAATCAATTGTTGGTGGAGGAGTTCAATCAATGTCATCTGCTTTAGGTGCTGCAAGTGTCGCTGCTATGGCGGCGGCCCCAGCAAGAGCGGCTATAGTAGCCTCGACTCCACGAAATGCATTGAGTTCAGCAGGTAATTTTGTGCATTCAAAAATTGAAGCCAGGCGGGCGCGAATGGATGAAGAACGTAAACGCTATATGTATTAAGAAGGAAAAAAATGCAGAATTTAAAATTTATCAAACTCAAAAGTACCGAGCTACCAAGGAAAGTTGGTGAGCTTGTACACTCGAATCAATTTTTGAAACTCTTTTCGCTCTCAGCTCTTGGCCTAGCGGGCCTCATGCTGATTGCAGTGCTTGTCATGGCAACAAAAGATCCCACCGTTATCACGCTAAATGTTGATGGAGCAAGCCTTGAAAAGACTGCTCTTCCGAAAGCCGAAGATCAGATTCGTGAAGGTATTAAACGCTATCTGGAGAAACGCTACCAATGGGAACCCGAGAATGTGATTAAAAAACTAAAGGAGTCAGAGGAATTTATCACACCCAAAGCACTGAGAGCATTTCAAGGTGCAGTTGCGAATGTGGCCAAATTCTCTGTAGATAAAGTGGTATCACAAATGGTTTATCCAAATCAGATCAAAGTCGATCTTAAAAGTCAGACTGCTCTTATCACAGGGGATCGCGTGACTTCTATTCAGGGACTAAAGGCTGCGGGAAATTTAAAACTTGAACTCACTTTTGAGAACGGCCCAAGAACCAAAGAAAACCCTTGGGGACTCTATATCTCAAAAGAACGTGAAGAATAACGAATAAACCATTTGCGAGTCGAATTGATTCTCCACAAACAAAGATGAAAGAGAGTCGCGCCAAAGGCGCGCAAGGAGAACAATGAAGACAAAACTTTTAACTCTACTAGCGTTTTCTCTTCTTGCATGGAAATCAGAGGCGGCCCAGCGTGTACGAAGAGTTCCTGTGCAAGGCGATCAAATTGTCACCGTAAAAACGAGTATTGGGATCGCGACGATTATTCAAGTGCCAGACCGACCGAACAGTGTTGTTGTTGGCGATCAGAATTCTTTCAAGGTGGAATATCTCGATCAGGCTATCACAATTAAGCCACTCGTCGGTGGCGCTAAAAGCAACCTCTACATCTATACCGATTGGAAGCGATTTAATGTGGAGCTTGTGTCTGGGGCTGAGGTCAATGCGGATTATGTGGTGTACTTAGAGGTTCCTAGAGAAAAGCAGCAATCAAAACATTCTGAGAATAACTCTGGGGTTCGATGGACTGAGTTTAAAAATCATCTTCGGAACGACAATCTTACACTAAATGTAAAACGTGTCGGCAAGGCCATGGATGGTAGCTTACTTGTTGAGTTTGCAGTGACTTCAACTCGAAACGAAGCCTTTAAGCCTGAATGGATTTGGATTTCCCAAGGAGGGGCTACTAAGCCAATACACAATCTATTTATGTCAGCCCTTGAGGTGACTCCTCAGAGAACACTCTTGGGCGTAGCTCAACTGAAAGAGGCCGATTTAAATGTAAATGAGCCTATTAGACTAGAATTGAGGCGAAACAAAGTTTCTTACTTAACCATTAGCAAGGTCGCTGCATGGAAGCGGTAGCAAGGTGGAGGTAAATTTGGATTTGAAAAAATACTTCCTTAAGGAACCAAAACCATTCACTACCAAGCGTGAGGTTCATTGGCCCCGCGTGCAAACGTGGGCCATTGTTTGCGTAGGTGTTTTGATCGTAGGTTTATTGTTAACTCCTGCTTCAGAGGCGCCCCAGGATACCTTTCACGAAAAAGCCGAAAGAGGAACTTTGGAACGAGCTAAAATTGCGGAGAATGACCCTACACAAGAAACAATTAGGCAGCTTCAAGAATCTCAAGCGAGTGTCAGACAAGTTCATGGATCACTTGATTATCTTTATCGACCATCAATCCCCAGTGGTTCTGGTGGCGGCAGTCGCGCCGAACAAGATCGCAGTAGCTCAATGATCTTAAATCGAGAAGGTATTGATGTTAGAACTCAGCTCTCTGCTGGAACAAGAGTCTCGATTCGACTGAGCAATAAGGTGACTATTGCCAATCAAGGGATGCCCGTTGTTGGTGTTGTCTCAAATGACGTAGATTGTGATAGCGGAACTGCAATTCCAAGTGGATCAAAAGTTTTAGGTGATGCTTCTTTTGATTCAGATTCGGAGAGAGCGACAATTAACTGGCGATCTATCATTTTACCCGATGGCAGAGAGCGTCCATTTTCTGCTGTGGGCGTTGGGCGCGATGGTCAAGTTGGTGTCAATGGTCGTGTCCATTCTGATAGCGTGAAAAATGCCGTTGGACAAACGCTCACGCGATTTGTCGGGGCTTACGCCGCAGGATCAATGAACACCGGAATGCTGGGTGCGAATCAAGGTGGACATGAAAATGGTCTTCGCAATGCCGTTGCTCAAACTGCAACAGATCGAGCGAATGCCATGGGTGAAGACTTAAAAAAAGAACGCAAATGGATTGAGCTAGATGGCGGCGCAGAGACTTCCGCAGTTTTGAATCAGCCCTTTACCTTTAGAGACGCTGGAGCCACCTATGGCAGATAAAGACCAATCCTCCTCACATGGTGAGATGACCTTTATCGCCATCGTGGGGATTTTGCTACTAGTAAAGGCCATTGATAAATTGTGGTTTTGGATGACGCTATCGCCCCGTCATTTTTTTATTGTGACGGGGCCTCTGATTTTAATTCTGATTCCATTAGGTCACATTCTTTGGATGAAGTTCAAGAAATCGAGAGATAAAAATCTTTTCGAGAAAACTATAACGGCAAAGACTGACGATTCCGTTTTTTGTGGAACTACTGATAAAGGCGAAGACATTTGGATTAAGCCACGCCAAAGGGCGATGCACACACAAGTTATCGGCACCACCAATGCTGGCAAAACTGAAAGCGTTATCTTACCGTGGGCGATTCAGGATATTCATGCCGGCAAAGGCTTACTTCTTATTGATGGGAAGGCTGATAATTCTTTGATCGATAAGTTATGGGCTTACACCAAACTCGCTGGGAGAGAAAAAGACTTTAAGTTATTCAGCTTATCTCGCAGAGAACAGTCTTTTCAATTCAATCCTCTGCTAGGTGGAACCGCGGAAGAAATTACCGAGCGCGTATTTAACGCCTTTGAATTTGAAAACCCATATTACCGTAGTCTTCAATATGAAGTCATGAATCAGGTAATGCGGGTCTTTGAAGTGACGAAGACTGTGCCAACCTTTCAACGGCTCCATCAGGTCATCAGCACACCAGGCTTAATGGAGGATATGCTACCCAAGGTCAAAGACGATAATTTGAAACATTGGATTATGAACTTTTCTAAAATGCCACCTAAAGATCGCGAAGAGCGCACGAGCGGCCTTCTGACTGCCATCGGACATTTTGCCTTTGGTGAAAATGCTAAACTATTTAATCCTGAAGCTGGGGCCATCACCATTGATGAAGCACTTAAAAGTAACCAGATCGTTTATTTTCAGTTGCCCGTATTGCTTTCACCCTTTCTTGGTAAGGCCACTGGAAAACTTGTGCTTCAATCTCTACAAGCGGCCGTGGCGAACCGTCACCGTTTGGCAGCCAATGAGGAGAAGAAGTTTTTTAGCGTCTTCTTGGATGATTTTTCTGAGTATCTCTACGAGGGATTCATTTCGATTTTGAATAAATCGCGATCGGCCAATGTTGGTGTCGTATTTGCGCATCAAGCTCTTGGTGACATCACAGTTCTTGGGGATTCTGTTGCTAATTCGATTTTAACAAACGCGAATCTAAAAGTTTTCATGCGTGGGAATGACCCTGACTCCGCTGAATATTTCTCGAAGGTTATTGGGACACTAGCGACGACCAAGACCACTGAGCGTCAGACAAAAAATCTTTTCGGTGTTTCTAAAAGCGGCGAAATGTCAGCTCGTAATGTGGAAGAGTTTGCTATTCACCCAAATGTCTTCAAAAAGGAGTTGGGTGTTGGTGAGGCCATTATGATTGTTCCCCATGAGCGTGGCTCTAAAACTGTGCGAATCAAATTTAGTAAAATTGATGATCTTGAGCCGCAACCAATTCCCGAAGTCATAAAAATATTGATGCCCTTACTTGAAGTAACAAAGAAAGAAGAACCAAAGACTGCGGAAAACAATCCACCATCTGTCAGTCAAATCGCCCAAACTAAGGAGGCGCAGAATGAATCAACAATTCAAAACTAAAATTGATCCGATTATTTTATTTACAGCACTACTTCTACAAACTGGATGCTCGTCAATGGGAAAGTCGGTGGGCCTAGGCTCTGCGATTGGCGCAGGAACTGGTGCCGCCCTTGGGGGCATCATGAGCCAAGACGGTAAATATCGCACCCGCAACGTGATTGTCGGTGCCGGGGTTGGAGCGGTCGCTGGTGGCTTTGCTGGATCAGCAATCTACGGCAGCAATGAACGAGACAAAGAGCTAGCATTTCTTAAGGGCAAAGAAGCCGAAAGAAAATCATCTAAGGGCCAAGCCACCCCAGCGCTTCAACAACCAAAGGTGGAAGCTGTCTGGGTTGAAAGCAAAGTTGTCGGCAACCGCTACATCGAGGGTCACTTTGAATATGTCATTACCGAGCCTACTCGCTGGGAGGCCCCATAATGAAAGCCGTTTTTAAAAATGGCAAAAACTTATCGCCCAATACCGAGCAGGCTCTCAAGTATGTGGCCAAAGTTGGAGTTATGACAAAAGAGGTCTGGCTTGAAAGTTTTTGTCACGGAAAGAAACGCTGGCAAAACTGGCAGTTAAAAATTTTGCTCGATAATGGACTTCTAAAAAAACACAACTGCGATCTTGGAGATTACTATGTTCTTGGTGAGCAAGGACTCGCTATCGCAAAGACGCTAAACTGGAGCATTGTTGATCCTGTAACTCCAAAACAATTTCGCCACGATGAGCTAGTTGCCCACAGTCTTTTGCGAATGGAACAGAAAAAGATTTGCAAGTCTTGGATGATAGAAAAGGAAATTAAATATAAGCGTGACAACAAATTTTTAATTCAAGATCAGGGCGGCCAGACAAAATACCCTGATGCTATTTGTGAAGCTTATATGGGCAAGAACTTTCATCTAGTGGCATTGGAGTACGAACGTAGTGGTAAAACAGTCCCACGCTATCGCCGAATTTTGTGGAGCTACAACAAATTGAACCGCTTTAGCATGGTGCTTTTTATTGTGGAAAATGATGTTCTTAGAAAACGAATTAAGTCGTCGCTTAAACACTTAGGACGAATTGCTTTGATAGAAAAAATTGGCTTTGTGGATGCGACTGAATGGCAGAAAAATCCACTGAGCGCAACCATTGAGCTTGCCACAGCTAAAACAAGTTTCGCCAAGCTGAGTTCGATTTGAAGGTAAAAACAATATGCCCACCAATATGCTCGGTGGGCATATTGACCCTTTTGAGAGGTCGAAACTGAAATCTGAAAAATGATAAGAAAAACAGAATGTTCCGCCGCCGCCTCGTGGGGAGCGATCCCTTGTTCGTCCGTGACCACTCCCCCCCAACGATGTTGAGTGGAAGTGGTCACGGACTAGGGATCAAACATCGGCGGCGGCGGGATAAAAGGAATAAAGGTAGGAGTTATGGAAAATAGAAATAAAGAAAGAAGAGAAGAATCGGGAGCGGAAACCGAAAACCAAGAAGGCAGTGCCAGTCAAACAGGAAGTGCTAAGGTTCAACGTATTGTAGTTTCTAACGAGTCTTGGGTCGCATTGAAGGCCATTACTGACAAAGTAAACGATGGCTTCAATGGCGGCAGAGTCAATCAGACTGAAATTGCAAACTGGATCATTTCACGATTTCAATCTGAATTAGATGAGGCCCAAATCAAGGAAATTCGAGCAGAACACTTCGATGAAGTGGCTATGCTCGAAAGCGTTTTAAGGCAAGCTAAAGAGTCTGGTAAAGTCCCTACAGATTTCAAAGCTTTGCTCCAGAAACAATTGGGACTTGAGGAGCCCGTAAAGCGTAGGGCTAAATCGACCTTGACTTCTGCCTTATAAAATGTCATCATTGATGACATAACTAAATGGAGTGGGTATGGCCCTGCCTGAAATTCAAAAAGCAAAAGTAACCAAAACACTTGATAAGTTTTGCCATGATCGAGTTCCTCCTCATGTGAGGAATAAGCTTAAATTGGAATTTGAGATTAGTGGCAACTACATCACGCTTTTGGAAGTGCGGCCCGTTTGGAACGATCCTAGTCGCCAGACTCGCTCTGGTGTTGTGAAATTTCGTTGGATCACGAAAGACATGAAGTGGAGCCTTTACTGGCGAGATAGAAATTTAAAATGGCATTTTTACGAAGAAATTGAACCAACACCTGACTTTGATTTGCTCGTCAAAGAAGTAGATCGTGATCCAACTGGAATTTTTTGGGGATAATTTAGGATGGATGGAGACGAAGTAAAACGAATCAGGGAAAAACTTGGAATGACTCGCGAAGAGTTCGCGGAATTTCTCTGTTTGTCTGGTTATAGAACGATGATGAACATTGAAACCGATTTTCGCCAACCAAGTAAATTAGCGATTCGACTTCTCCGTTATCTTGATGGGCAACAAAAAAAGAAAGTTGCGGAGTTTATTGAGGAGTTTAAAGGCTATGAGCCAAAATAGGTTTTTCAAAATATGGAGTGTAACAATGGCAAAACTTAAAAACGCCGTTGAACACTTGAGGAATACAAACGAGATCAAGGTGGAGTTAATTCCAGCCTATATGCCAGACGCAGACTTCCAAGATAAAAAAGAGGAAGTGCAAAATTTAATTTCAAGAATACTACTTTCCACCCAGAAGCGTGGAAGGCCCTCTAAAGACAGAGAGGAGATAGAAGCTTATGCAGCATAAAATCGGAATCTATGTTCGTGTCAGTACAGAAGAGCAAGCGCAGGTTGCTGATGGCTCTATCGAAAGCCAACAACATAGAATCAATGCCTTTATTGACATCAAAAGACACCAAGAAAAAGGCTGGGGCAAGGTTATTGAAACCTATGTTGATGATGGCTACTCCGCAGGAACCACCAATCGCCCAGCCTATCAACGAATGATTCGCGATCTTAAGAGTGGAAAAATCACATTGATTCTTGTGACAGATTTATCGCGCCTATCGCGTAACATTTCTGACTTCTGCGACCTTTACAAAGAACTTGGAAAGTACAAGGCAAATTTTCTTTCTATCAAAGAGCAGTTCGATACAAGCACCCCAATTGGGGAAATGATGGTTTTCAACATGGTGAACCTTGCTCAGTTTGAAAGAAAACAAACGTCCGAAAGAATCTCAATGAACTTCCATTCACGGGCCATGCGTGGTCTCGTTAATGGCGGAAGTCCATTGCTGGGCTACGACCGTGATCCATCAAACCCCGGAAAACGAATTGTAAATGAGGGCGAAGCACAGTTGGTTAAAAAGATTTTTCGTATGTACGATGAAGGGCAAAGCCAAAATTCTATTGCCGATCAGCTCACGCACGATTGTGAAAAACGAAAAGACTTGGGAAGTAAAAAGTACCGTCACATCAAAGATGGCCGATGGACACTCAATGCCGTTCAGAACATCCTAAAGAACTATGCCTATGTTGGAAAACGTGAAGTGAATGTTGGCAATAAAAATGAAAAGCAAGAGTACCTCAAAGCATGGCAACAATACCGAATTGTTCCGGCTGCCTGGGACGCAATTGTCAGCGAAAAACTTTTTGCTCGCGTTCAAGTACGAATGGCAGAAGCTCATCAAAAGGAAAGAAAGCGTTTTGATGATGGAGAAAGACGAGCATTTCTTGTTTCAGGAAGCATTAGATGTGGCCATTGTGGGATGGCCCTCATTGGCCAATCCGCTCACGGGAAAACAAAAGTTCATCGCTATTATGGACATAGACAAGTCGTTGGAGAGAAAATATCTTGTCCGATTAAACGATTCCCTGCCGTCGAGATAGAAAACGCAGTCCTGCGACACTTGGATACTATTTTGAGTGAACCTGGCTATCTTGATCAGATTGAACGGAATATCGAGAAAAGCGCCGGGGTTGATAAGAAGGCAACTCAGCACAAAATAGAATCACTTAAAAAGACCATCGAAAAAACTGAAAAGGAAATTGATTCTATCTTTAAGCTCGTTACAAATATGGATTCTGGCACAGCCGGAGCCGATCTTATCCAAGATAAGCTCCAGAAACTCGCCGAGAAAAAGAAGACGCTGGAGCAAGAGCTAAGACTCGTGATCCAAGCCGAAGAAACGGCTGGCCAAGTTGAAACGGCAAGAAGTCATATCGAGGCCAATGCAAAAGCCATTAAGCAATCGCTTAAAAAGGCAAAACCACATTTACAAAAGAAACTTCTGAGTGCCCTTTTTCAAAACTTAGTGGTGACTGATGCTGGCATTAAGGTTTTTTATCATTTGGCAGAGTCTAAGAATTTGATTGGCAATATTGCTAAGACAAAAAAGCCATCGGAGAAAAACTCCGATGGCGATTTCATTTCGAGTTTGAGAACAAGCCAAACCCTTGGATTTTTTTCGTCCAAGAGTTCGCCTATCCATTGTAATGGTGGAGGCGGCGGGAATCGAACCCGCGTCCGCAAGTGATCCACTATAAGGCCCTACATGCTTAGTCAGTGTTTAATAGGTCAATACAATTTCCACTAACAAACTTTGTATCAACCTGCCTTCTGTTTGTTTAAATCCAAAGCCCAAAAGACATCAACTTTAGATCGAGACCGCTAAAATGATACGCCCCAGGCCCGCAGTCCCTACCTGGTTTGTACTAGCTGATATTAGGCAGCTAGAGGTTGTGCGTTGTTTCCAACTACAAGATGCTCGTTTTGAAGAGGTCCACGAGCGCCTCTGCATGCTCCTTAAAGTTTCATCATCCGCGTCGAAGCCATGTCGCCCCCAATACGAATTTTATGCTTACTTAGCGAAATCAAGACCCTCACTTCATTCGGAAGGCGAGTGCCTTCCTCATTCCGATCGTATGTGCAAAAACCCAAGTTGCCCTTCGGCTTTGCCTCGGCCTGCCTCGCTTCACTCGTCAGAGGCAACTTGGCTCGTCTTAGCCATGTCGCCCCCAATAAGGTAACGCTCTAAACTTGATGATTCGCAGCAGAAAGTCAAGATCGCATTGATTAAGTTTAATGAATGCTGGGGGTTTAGGGTCACTGCCTGAGACTGCAACGGATTTTTAGTCGAGATGTGCACGCCCATGGGCTGAAACAATTAAAATGGACCTAAGGGTTTTATTTGTTCAAATTGGTCTTGGGTTAGTTGAAAATTAAAAATATCTAAGTCTTGTTGCATATGAGTGGGGTCGGTTGTTCCCGTAAGTATTTGAATACCTAGTTCGTGCACAAATCGAAAAAAGACTTGTGCCGCCGTTTTATTAAGGTCCGCTGCAATCAGTTTTTCAGTGGGACTATTTAAAATATGCGGGTTCGCCGACAGCGTCCAAAAACATTGATAATAGATTCCGTTTTGAGCGCATATTTTTCTTAACTCAATGTCGTATTCAGAATCACGATAAAATCGATTTTGTAATACCGAGGGCACCTCTTCTGCCAGCTCCAAAAACGCAATAAGCATTTTTGGATTGTACACATTGCTTAAACCGATTTGGCGAGCGCCGTCATTTTTTTTAACTTCCTCTAATGCTCTCCAAGCCTCAACAGTATCCTCCCAAGTCGACAGTGGGCCATGCAACACCAACGAGTCCAATGGGTTGGCCCCTAAATTTTTATGCGAAACCGCAACGGATTGGAGAACTTGCTCTCGAATGGGCAGGCTTGGGTCGTAAGGTACGCGCGTGGGGTCTTGCCCCTGAATGCCGGTAAACTTGGTTTGAATAAACAAATCTTCTCTGTTTAAACCCTTATTTAGTGCGCGCTGAATGCCTTCTCCCACACCGGGCTCATTATAGTGTTTAGGCTGGCAAGCGGTATCGATTCCGCGAAAACCACAATCCAGAGCTGCTTCAACGAGGTCAGCGGTTCGATCTTCTTTCCAAGCGGTGCCATAAACAATGGCGGGCATAGCCACGCCGGCATTGCTGTTCAGTCGTGGGGTCATTGAGTACTCCTAAAGTAATAAGCGAATAATTATTTAAACCGCTCAATAGAAATATTGTGTTCTTTTAAAAACGGCACAAACTGATCATCAATCAACTGCTCGGCTTTTTTGAGATCTAAATCATCAATACGGTTCATGCCGTCCATCAATTGCGTCAAAATTTTATCTTGCACAAGCCCGGCTTTTTGCACCAGTGCGTAAGGGATCAATGTGTAAGTCACCATCCCATAGCGAGCGCGGTATTTGTTCGGGAATTGGTTTTCCAACTCATGTTCCACAGCTTTTCGAAGTAAAAACCGATCGTCGCCCACCTTGTCGGCCATCTCTGTGTAGTTTTCAATGGCCATATCGGCAATGGCCCAGCCATTCGCCACTTGCATTTCATTATAACGGGCAAAGATTTTTTCAAAGTCCCCGTTAAACTCATCATACAATTCATCGATGGTGGCGCAGTCTTCAAAACCACAATTCATCCCTTGACCAAAAAACGGGACGATACCATGGGCCGCATCACCAATTAACGCCACTTTGTTTTTATAAACCCAGTTGTTGCACCTGACAGTTGCCAGAGCACCCACCGGGTTCTCGAGCCACTCCTCCGGCAGACGGGGCATACGCGGCACGGCCGATGTGTAGTATTTTTCGGCAAACTTCAACACATCGTCTTTTGTTTTTATTTTAGAAAACGAAACCTCACCCTCAGTGGGCAAGTACACCGTCATGGTGAACGAACCATCCAAGTTAGGCAGCGCCATCAGCATATGCGAGCCCCGGGGCCAAATATGAAGTGCTTGTTTTTCCAAGGCAGGGAGTCCGTCTTGATCGAGTGGCATCAAAAGTTCTTTATAGTCCACACCCAACGGCTCGGCGTAGTTTTTGTATGCGATGCCCTTTTTATCAAAAA
>JAWKNX010000013.1:0-80873 GCA_041391465.1 Bdellovibrionales bacterium | reverse complement strand
TAAAGTGAATCCATTGCTGTATTTAATCAATGGGGTTCGGTACTCCATTTTAGGTGTATCGGATGTTCCGCCAACTACGGCCATGATGGTCACCCTATTCATGTTATTGATTTTTCATATTATTAGCATTGTCAGTGTTAAACGCGGCAGTTTTCATCGATGGTAAAAAAAAGGATAAATAGTTATGTTTAACAATCTCTCTGAAAAGCTCACCAGTAGTTTAAATAAAATCCGCGGTAAAGGTAAGATTAGCGAAGAAAACATTGAAAGTGCTATTCGCGAAATTCGCCTCAGCCTTCTAGATGCGGACGTCAACTTTAAGGTGGTCAAATCTTTTATTGGAAGAGTAAAAGAAAAGGCCTTGGGGCAAGATGTTTTGTCTTCGGTTTCTCCGGGCCAGCAGTTTACAAAAATTGTTAACGATGAGCTTGTGAACCTCTTAGGTGGAGATGCCGAAGGGCTGATCACTCGTGGGTCTCCCGGTGTGATATTCTTGGTCGGTCTACAGGGGACTGGTAAAACGACCACCACTGCAAAATTAGCTCTGCATATTCGCAAAACTTTAAAAAAACGACCGGGATTGGTACCTGTGGATGTTTATCGTCCCGCGGCCATTGACCAACTGCAAACACTGGCAAAAGCCAACGATATTCCCTGTTTCCCCTCAGACCCGTCGAATAAGCCCGAGGAGATATTAGAAAAGGCGAAAGCATGGGCCACGGAAAACATGATCGATGTGATATTGGTGGATACTGCCGGGCGATTACAAATTGATGATGCACTCATGGGAGAGCTGAAACGGCTCAAACAAATTTGGGAGCCTAAAGAAACTTTATTAGTGGCAGACGCTATGTTGGGACAGCAGTCCGTCAATGTGGCTGAAGGTTTTAATAATGCCATTGGAATTTCAGGACTGGTTTTAACCAAAGTGGATGGAGATGCCCGAGGTGGTGCGGCTCTGAGTATTCGTGAGACGACGGGAGTTCCCATCAAGTTTTTAGGTGTGGGAGAAAAAGTGGGTAACCTGGAGGTTTTCCATCCAGAGCGCCTTGCTTCTCGAATTTTGGACATGGGCGATGTGGTGAGCCTAGTGGAAAAAGCTCAAGAGGTGATCGATGAAAAAACAGCGAGAGAGTCAGCTAAAAAGCTCGCTAAAAATCAATTCACTATGGATGACTTTTTACAACAAATTCAAATGATGAAAAAAATGGGTGGCATGGAGAGTATTTTAAAAATGCTCCCTGGAGCCGGACAAATGATGAAGAAAATGAAAAACATGGCTCCACCCGATGACGAAGTTAAGAAGATAGAGGCCATTATTCGCTCAATGACTCTGGCCGAAAGATCCAATCACAAGATTCTCAATGGCTCACGGCGGTTGCGAATTGCCAATGGATCGGGGACTGAGGTTCAAGACGTGAATCGTTTTGTAAAACAGTTTGAACAATCTAAAAAAATGATGTCACAGATGATGAAAATGGGATTAGGCCGTGGTGGTGGTGGAATGTTTGGAGGAGGAATGCCCTTTTAAGATGCTAATATCATTTAAGAATCTTAAAAAAACCTCTTAATCAAATAAAATTCATTTTTTTTAAATAAGTGGTTGCTGATTGAAAGTTTTCGCATTAAAAACTGGAGGCTAAATAATTAAGTAGATAAAGCCATATTATAATTTTAGGAGTTGAAGACATGGTTGTGATTCGTTTGGCTAGATTTGGTTCTACGCATAGACCTAAATATCGAGTAACAGTTGCTGATCAAAGACGTGCAGCTAAAGGTAAATACATCGAGATCGTCGGTAACTACAATCCTGCACCCAAAGGTCAGGAAAAAGAACTTTTCCTCGATATGGAGCGTGTGAACGAGTGGATTAAAAAAGGCGCTCAGCCCACACAAAGGGTTAAAAGTTTGATGAGAAAAGCTGAGGCCCAAGCTTAATATTTTAAAGCAGGTGTTTAAAAACGTTAATAATATTAAAAGTTTAACAAAAATAAGATTGTTACTTTTGGTAGTTCCGGCATAATAATTAGCACTGCGTTAAAACTGAATAGATGGTAATGGAGACTGAAGGAGAGGGAAATGGATCCAGGAAGCTTAAAGGATCTGGTCGAGTTTATGGCAAAGTCACTAGTGGATAGCCCGGACGAAGTGGATGTCAATGAAGTCATCGGAGAGCAAACCACAGTTGTGGAGCTAAAAGTAGCAAAGAAGACCTTGGAAAAGTGATCGGAAAACAAGGGCGTACAGCTCGGTCGATGAGAACAATACTGAATGCAGCTAGCACGAAGCTTCAAAAGCGAAGTGTGTTAGAAATAGTTGAGTAAATTCAACATATTGCTCGGTAAATCTCGATAAAGCTTTGCTTTTTATTGCGCATAGAGTTATAGGCTTGTGTGTACTAAAGAGTGAAGCTTTTTTTATGTCTAAAAATATCGAATTCAAAACCATAGGAAAAATCAAACAGGCTCACGGCCTTCGCGGGGAATCTACCTTTTGTGCTTTTCGGGTCATGTTGATTGGGCTTTGGATCGCAAAATTGCATCTTAAAGTGGGCGAGAGGCAGCACAAAATTAAAATCTTCAAGCGTTACAAAAAAGGTCTTCTTATAAAAATCCCATCTGTCGTGAACCGAAACCAATCCGAAGAGCTCGTAGGGTCCATGGTGAGTGTCCCAGAGGAGTATTTAATCTCTCAACCGGGTGAAGAAATATTTTTATCTGAAATTGAAGGCTTCAATGTTCGAGATGTGAACGCTGGAGACTTAGGAGTTATTACTGGTTTTTCCTCAATGGAATTCAAGATTTATTACTCGTTGATAATTCTGAGGGACGGTTGGAAATTCCTTTTATTGAAGAATTCACCGAAAAATTAGACTTTAAAGTCAGACAGTTTTCACAATGTTACCGGAAGGTCTTGTGGAGTTTCGATATGAAGTTTAATTTCATCACGCTGTTTCCAGAGATCATCGAAATTTACATGGGTCAGGGTGTGATTGGTCAAGCTGGTAAAAAATCTCTTTTACAATGGGAGACGACAAACCCGAGAACATTTACAACCGATGTTCATCAAACTGTGGATGATAAGCCCTACGGCGGCGGTGATGGGATGTTAATGCAGGTGGAGCCTCTCAAGGCCAGCGTGGAGTATTTTCAAGCACGATCGCAGGCGAAATCCCCCTGCGTTGTGTATGTATCACCCCATGGCCGTCCATGGACGCATGTTCAAGCCCAGAGGTTTTCAAAAGACTTTGATGAAATCACTTTTATAAATGGGCGATATGCTGGCGTCGACCAAAGGTTTATAAATCAGTTTGTTGATCATGAAGTGTCATTGGGAGATTTTGTGATCAGCGGTGGTGAGTTGGCCTCTCTATCAATGGCGGACTCTATAGCTCGATTTATACCTGGTGTGCTTGGGAACAGCCATTCTCCTTATCGGGAGTCTTTTCAAGAAAACTTTCTTCTCGAAAGTCCGCAATTCACACGCCCAGAAGAATCATTGGGGCAAAAGGTTCCATCAGTTCTTTTATCAGGACATCATGGCAATATAGAAAAAGCAAAAAAGGCGTTTTCAATTGTGAGCACAATGGTCAATAGAAGTGACCTCCTAGAGAAATCTCAATTGAGTCGCGAAGAAATTCAGTGGGCTCTAGAGTATACTAAAAAACTTTCTGCATCAGACAAATTGGCGCTGGGTTTTAAAGCCGAGGTTTTAAATCAGCTCCAGGCGGAGTTGGAATTATGAGTCGACCACAAAATGAATTGCATACACAATTTAAAGTCCACGTGGGCCTAGTTCACTGGCCGGTACTGGATCGTCTAGGCAATACGGTATGCACGAATATTACGAATTTTGACATCATGGATATCGCTCGAGTGTCACGTTCGCTAGGGGTTGAAAGTTACACATTGATTAATAGGGTTCGTGATCAACTCATGTTTACAGAAAGAATCATTGATCACTGGAAGACGGGGTATGGGACTAAATACAACCCCACACGAGCTTCCGCGCTAGGTATGGTAAAAACAGCTGAAACGCTTGAAGAATGTATTAAATCCATTTCGCCAAAACCGCTCGTGGTTGTCACGGCCGCCAGAGATCTCTCCCAATTAGAAGAGCTCAGTTTTCGTGGCCTAAGAGAAACGAATGCAAGACGATCCAAAGCAACCCGTTCTGCTAGTATTCGGAACTGGGTTTGGCCTGCATGAAGATGTTTTTAAGCTGTGTGACTGTCGTCTTGAGCCAATACGCGGCGCATCAAGTGATGATTATCGCCACCTTTCTGTAAGATCGGCAGTGAGTATCTGTCTTGACCGCCTACTTTCGACATGGTAGGACATGGAGCTTCAATTTTATAGTGTTAACGGTTCGAGTTTGAACGGAGAAAACAATGGCATCCAACGATTTAGTACGCCGAGTGACTTTTGATAGGCACGATCATCAAGATCATCCAAAATTTAAAACGGGTGATACGATCGAAGTTCATGTAAAAATTAAAGAAGGCGATAAAGAGAGAATACAGGTCTTTAAAGGAGTCGTATTGAAGCTCCAAGGTTCAGGCATGGGTCGTTCTTTCACAGTAAGAAAAGTGGCAAGTGGTGTGGGAGTGGAAAGAACATTTCCGTTTGCAAGCCCATCGATTGCAAAAATTGATTTGGTGGCACGTGGTAAGGTAAGACGAAACAAACTTTATTACTTGCGTGGTCTGTCAGGTCGAGCTGCTAAAATCGAATCTGAATTGGTAAATGTAAAATCAGATGATAAAAAAGCTTCTAAAAAAGAATCAGCAAAAAATAAATCAGCTGAGTAAAAATTAATTTATTTTAAAGTTGGAAAAACCCAAAGCAAAAATTGCTTTGGGTTTTTTTATATTCGAATCAATATGTTGAATATAAATCATTGGAACACAGAGACGACGATATCCCCGTAAGACAAATTGAACTAAGATGTTTCGAATATCAGCATGGGGGGCACAAGCCGTGGGTCAGTCGAAACAAGAGTTTTTACCTTATGATTGGGGGGCATTGCGACCCGCAGCCCGTGGTCGGAGTTGACGAAGTAGGGAGAGGGTGCCTAGCCGGCCCAGTATATGCGGCCGCAGTTATTTTAGATACATCAAAGGATATCACTCCATTCACGGATTCTAAAAAACTGTCCGCCAGTCGGAGAAAAATTATCGAAAGTCATTTTAAAAGGATCATCAGGTAGGAATAGGGTTTGCTACAGTGGAGGAGATCGCAAAGTTTAACATTCTTAATGCAGCTCTGCTGGCTATGCGAAGAGCGGTTATTAAAGTAACGGCAGGTTTAGAAACGGCATCGGTGTTGGTGGATGGGAATCAAAAATTCCAAATCTACCACAGCAATGGGTGCAAACTACGTTGGTGAAAGGGATCTTCGTGCGGCACCGGTGGCTGCTGCTTCTATAGTGGCAAAAGTGGAACGGGATCAGCTTCTCGATCGACTTGCGGAGAAATATCCAGAATATGGCTTCAATCAACACAAGGTTACGGAACTCAGTTCCATAAAAAAGCGATTCAAGCTTTGGGCCCGTGTCCGGAACATCGAGCTACATTTGCCGGAGTACGGGAGCACCTCTAGCCAAAATCATTGGGAGAAATGGGCAGAGAGTTGGTTGATTGCAAATCGATGTGAGTTGTTGGGTCGAAATGTACGGTTGCCTTTTGCTGAGGTGGATCTCATTATTTTTAAAAACAAACAGTTGCATTTGATTGAAGTGAAATCTCGGGGTATCGATGCCCATTTTCTACCACGAGTGAGTTTATTCCAGCGGGATCGCCTCGAGAGGTGTGTTCAATTTTTAAGTCATTCCCTACAGGTCTGTGTGCGGGCGCACTTAATAACCTTTGATAAAAATAAAAAACCTGTTTGTTTTGTGGATTTTCTCGCAGATTAAAATCTTAGACTGAAAAAAATGCGTGTTTATTGATCGATCAAATACGACCTTAGACCATAGTAAAGTTGACTCCCCCAAAATCTATGAAAAAATAAGGATTGGAGATCATCCATGAAAAAAAATGTTCTGATTTTTACCGTCTTGTTTTTATCCAGTCAGATAGTAGGGGCGACACCCACTCGAGATTTTATTAAAGCCTGCACTTATGGTGTATTGACGGGAACTCTTGTTGGAGCAGCATCCTTGGCCTTTGAAGATCAGCCCGGTGAAAATCTTCAACAGGTAGCAAGAGGGGCATCACTTGGATTGTATTTAGGAATAGGATTGGGGCTTTATATTTTATATGGCGTTGATGATGATACGAATCCGGAAGAGGAACTTCTAGAAGAGTTTCAGCAAGAATCAAGGAACGTCCCACGCTTTTATTTTCACCCTATCATTTCACAAAATAAAGTGGATGGATGGGGAGCCCAAGTCAACGTGATGACGTTCTAGATCTGCCTTCGTAGAATGTTACTTTTAAATCAAGTGTTCTCGACGGATTTCAACTTAATGATTCCCTAGATTTAACTTCAATCGATTTTAACTCAAAGAGAGCTCCCGTTTATTAATGTAAGCCAGGGAGAGGTTGAGATGTCCTTGTAGGTTCTCAAGGTGCTTCGTTGTACACCGGGACTGTCGAGCGAGACGTTTTATGTCCTACCTTGTCGTATCTCGCTGACCCTCGAGAACAAATTTAAACTCTCAATTTCTTATTTTAACGGATATCGCTTAACTCTAGTCACAAAATCTTACACTTACACCAAGCTTTGGATTGTTTAGGGCGTTCCCATACCTACTAATAAGAGTCGGGTTTTTATATACGATTTCGCTTACTGAGTTTGATTGGTGTACAATAATTTTTCTCTATAGTAGCATTAGCCACCAAAAAAGCTCTTTGGGTACTCAATGAGCTTCTTGCTTGTGTGCGCGTCACAAGGTGTGCTTCAATTGATAATTCTAAATCCTCTAATGAAGCTACAAACTCAATTTTTTGAAATGTAGACTCTGATGTTGTATTCTCAATTTGTGAATACTGATCAAGAGATTTCAGAACATTTGCAGTCGCTTGCCAACCAGTAATAACTTTAGGTAAAAAACCATCGCGTTCCGATAGAATAATGTCGTGATTAACATTTATCTCCACTGGGGATTCACCCATAAATTGCATCGACAAAAATGCTACCGAGTTTAATGCTGCATCATTTGCAAGCCTCCGCTGAGTGCAGTAAAAGGACTTTGAGTCATCTAATGAGTGCCGTTCTCGTCTACAACATCGGGTAGAAATTCTGCATAAGCATGTGACGTTGTTAGAAACGCGACTAATAAAATTAACAAATTTCGGTACATGGCTACTATCCTCTGAACAAAACTTTAGATTATTCCCGACGTAGGATAACAAATTCCTAGCTTATTAGGGCGCAAGATCAACTAATCTGAAATCAATTCTATATTTGTCAAAAACTTCGACGTAATTCATTCGCTCCCACCCTCTGGTCGAATTGACCAACTGTCTGCAGGGAAGTTCATCGATTTTACAGGGCCTGTCCACCAAAACTAAAGGATACGTTATAGTCGGTATTGACGTCGACTTCACCGACATTTTTGTACTGTTTAAATGTTATCGACCAACAGTTTCCAGGGGGAATAATCGTTGCTTGGTATTCCCAGTAGGTACCTCTGTAGACATCACCACTGTTTTCAATGTTAATCGGTTGGGCGACGTTTCCCACGACGTTAAAGTATTTGCCTCGATATCCGACTCCAAACCCCGCAGTTTCAGTTGTAGCACTGGTGTCGGCTACGAATTCATCTGTAATTTTATAAGTTCTGTTATAGGTGAGTTCGATGTATTGCCCCAGTGGATTAAAGAATTTAAGACGACTTGAAAGGTCCGTAACATCAGCATTGGGATAATATTTTGAGAGAGTATAGGTTTCAAAATTGTCGAAATTTAGGTTCAATACGGCATTAAGTGGAGTCCATGGCTTTGGGTCATTGGCCGTTTTTTGGTGGTTGATATCATAGTATTGAAAAAGTTCGAATCGGGCTATTAACCTATAGTCTGAATTCGGACCACTAACTCTTTTGCGAACAACTTTATTAAGCAGACCAAATCGGACAACTTCCAAATCAAATAGTCGATCATTATAGTCAAATTGTACTTTCCCTTGGCCAGGGCCGCCTCCCGGATCATGGTCGTAAAAATCCAGTTCGATCAATGGGTCGGAAATTTGATCAAATCTTCTGTTTTCAAAGTTTCCAAAAAACACATGATTCTCTAGAGATTTAACGGGTATTCGTGAATAGGTGATACTGGGTTGGATTTTATGCTGAATTAAAGTTTTTTGGTTTTCATCCGTCTGCCCCAAATCGAAAACATTCCATAGTTCAGTTTTTAAATCCAAATCGGTTTGAACATATTGCCGGGTGGCGGATTTATAAAATTCCTGTCCTTGATCATTAGAGGACTCGCTAGGTACATCCGTATTAAATGTATAACCGGTGTGTCGAAAGAGCAATTTGGGTTGAAGATCAAGACGCCCCCAAAACTGCATGGGGTAGGTGATTTCTGGAGATATATCAACTCGGGTTCCTGTTCTTAGGATATCTTCGCTGTCATCGTTTGTTGGGTCCGAATCGGCATCTTTATCGATGTCAAAGCTTCCTCCTGATGAAACGTCAACAGAGCCACCCGTAACGTTGTCAAAGCTGAAGTTTTTTCGAGTAAAGTTAGCAAACGACGTATCCATTTTAAAATAAAGGGGGAGGTCAAAAAATCGCTGTCGAGCCATAGCCCCCTTGATTTCTGGAAACCTGTGAACAGCATCTTTGTTATTGGCCAATGGATCATCTTTCAATAAATTGATATAGTAACTGGCCTCAGCACTGGTATGGAACTGTTCCCAGTTTTTTGTAATGGAAATTCGATTTTCAAGTGCTGGATCTCCGAGGACATCAATTTCTTCATTAAAGTCAGTAGTGTACTCCAAATCGCTCATTAAATTGATATTCATTCGATTGACGTAATTATTGGGAAGTTCATAAAAGTGATCGTATTTAAAGAACCATCGATTCCCTGGATAATGAGTGACCGCATCCGGGCGAAGTCTCTTTTTAAATACATTATCATTAATTATTGCAGTATTAAGATGCCCCTTGCTGTTTTCGTCTAAAACATAACGAAATTCTCCAAGGCCTTTTAAACCTCTTTTGTCATAATACTTTGCTGTAAAAGTGGCGTCTTTTGAACGGTCGATGGCCCAAAAATAACTCTGACCAAATTCAAAACCACCCTCTCTCGAGGTTCCCCAGGTAGGAACCAATAGTCCACTTTGGCGTTCACTTTTCAAAGGTACTAAAATTCGCGGCAAAAAGAAAAAGGGGACGTTAGCAACTTTAAGAACGGGTAGCTTAATATATGCGTATCCACCTAACTCCGCTTCAATAACGGCGCCAGAAAAACTCCAAGCTGGGGGGCATGTCGCACAGGCGGTGTACGAAGCATTTTTAGCAAGATATTCTTTTGGTCCCACTTTATCTATGACGTCCCCTTCAAATATGACCTGTCCCGACTGAATAAACGCTTTTTTGAAGGTTCCTAATTCGGTTTTGTAATTATAAAGAAGTGAATCTCCTTGGGTATACACGTCTCCGTTTTTTAGTACAACGTTACCGGATGCTTCTACCTGATCCGAGTTCAATGTAATGGTCGCCTGGTCGGCAAGAATCGTTTGGCTATTATATATGATCGTTACTTCACCATTGAGTTGAATGGTTTTTGTAGACAAGTCGCGAATGACTTCATTGGCATTCAGAGTAATGCCTTGAATGCGTGTTTGCGCATTTGAGTAAATGGGCATCAAAACAAACAATGAGCACAGGATTGTAGAAACAAGTCGTCTAAGTATAAAAAGCAATATCCCCGCCTGAGCAAATCCCTATATATTTTAATATATTAGCGAATTCGTCAGGCCGGTAAAACCAATCGCAATGCGTTATTACTTAGTGGTCATAACAAAGACGCCATCCCAATCTTCCGGTGGTGGAGATTGAATATAATCATCGCACCTTTCAAGATAAAGCTTACTTGGGCCATCTTCAGGATTGATATCCAGAGCTTTAGAAAAACAATCAATGGCTTCCTTAAACTTCTTTTCGTGATAGAGAGCAAATCCTTGATTGAAGTGCTCCACAATGTCGACAATTGGTTGAGGGCCGCTTCCTTCAGCAATACACTCGTAGATTCTGACAGGCTCTACTTTACCTTTCACCCGAACCCAATCGATCTCTCGGCACAAGAATTGGTCTTTTACATTTTCGTAGGTGTATTCGCTAATAATAATGCGAGTTCCATATTGTTTGTTGATCCCTTCCAAACGAGAGCCTAAATTTACAGCATCTCCCATGACTGTGTAGTTTCGTACGGTTTCCGAACCCATATTCCCCACGCTCATCTCTCCGGTATTGATGCCAATACCAATATCGATCATAGGGAGCCCCTTTTCTTCGTACTCTTTTTGCAATTCTTTAAGTTTTTCTAAGCTTTGAATGGCACAACGACAAGCAGCGGCGGCATGATCTGGGTAGGCGATGGGTGCACCAAAAAATGCCATGACCGCATCTCCCATATACTTATCAAGTGTCCCTTTATTTTTGAAAACCAAATCGGTCATAGGTGTCAGGTAAGAGTTCAAAAGGTCTGAAAGGGCCTGGGGATCTAATTGTTCTGAAATTGTGGTAAATCCTCGAACATCTGAGAAAAACACGGACATCAATTGCTTGCGTCCTCCCAGTTGCAAATTCTCAGGATCTTTAAGAACTTCATCCACAATGGCAGGGGATACATATTTGGCAAAGGTCCCTTTAAGTTCTTTCTTTTTACGTTCTTCAGTGAAGTATTTGTAAAAGGTAAGAATAATGTAGATGGCCCCCGAGCCTAAGATTGGAAAAACAATGGGGGTTACAATCCCTTTATCAAAGTAGAAAATTTTATCGCCAAGTATGAGAAGTGCCATAGTAATAGCAGATATGGTGAATCCTGTGAGTGCGCCAGCATAGGTGAGACATATAGATAAAAATACACCTAAAGCTAGCACCAGAAGTGCGATGAACAAATCAGCTTGTTTAAGTGGTCTCAAAAAGTCTTTGCGAACAAGGTTATCGATGACGTTCAAGTGAGTTTCTGCTCCCGGAAAATTTTCGTCAAATGGAGTTACCCGTAAATCAAAAACCGCAATGGCCGAAACACCGACGACAAATATTTTGTCCTTAATCCAATCGGTTTTTGCGAAGTCGTGGGCCTCATCTTTCCAGCCGCCATTTTTAAAAACTCTTTCAGTGACTCGCACGGTGGGCTTTGAATCATCTAATATGTCGGCGACATTTGCATAGGGGTACATATGCCGTTCTCCAGCATAGTTAATCATCATCTTTCCTTCGATATCAGTTGGTACCGAAAATATTTTTTCTCCATCTTCATTGAGAATATCGAGTCCGGTGATGATTCTTCTGTTTTTGTAAACTGCGGGGATTAAGTCCTGATTGATTTGGACATTGTATTTGTTTGCAACAAGAAATGCCTTGAGTGCAATAGAGGGGTAAAAACTATTGCCCGAGCGGCTAACTAACGCTTTTCTACGGATCGTACCATCGTCATCGAGTTCAGCATTAAAAAACCCAAAATGAAAATTAGGCGGATCTTCTTCGGCTTCATCAGTCATTTGCAACGGGGTCATTGTGTTGAGTTCAAAATCGTGTTTTGAATAGTAATCAGATCCGTAAATAGCTGTTTGAGTTGTCAGAGTCCAAAGCGAAGTATCAGGGATTTCATAGCCAATGACACCTCCCAGAAAATTTTGGCCGTCCACCGATGGATTTACAAAATTGTTACGCCATTCATCAAAGGTGGGCTCAATTTCACCCTCTTCATAGTTTGCGACCACCTCTTCTTGCCAAAAAGTTTGCATTTCAGCATAGAGAGGATCTTTTTCTGGATCTAACCAGTTAGGGCATACCTCTTCAATAAAGTATCTATGTATAAGAGCGTCCACTTTTTTGTGGGTAAAAAAGTCAGTGATAGTCAACTGTTCATCTTTTGCCAGTTGTTTCATTTTTTCTAGATAGAGTTCTGAGAAGTGGCTTCGGTATTTATCGATGACTTCTTCAGCCAATCGCCCACGTCGACTATAGCTTGCAGATTTATCAACAGGAACGACGCCAAGAATTTGTGTTTCCCAGTAGTTGGCCGTAGATGTGATTGGGTAAAAAACTCCATAACAGGCTTCTGCCACAGGATCTGATGAGAAATAATTGTGTTCCTCATTAAAACCACCAATGACAACCTTATCAGCGTGTCGCTGAAACATCTTTGCTAGAATAGTGTCTGAATCCAGAGCATCAATTTTATCTTTGATTATTGTATTTACGTTGGGCGGAAGAACTTGTTCTAGGTTATGGGTCTCATAAAGGTATTTTGTTGGATGCGTAGAGGGTTCGGAGAAGGTGATATCAAATGCGATAACCTTGCGCCGTATTTAACGACCTCATCAATTAATTTTGCCATTTTTTCCCTTGGCCATGGCCAGCGACCCACTCTTGAAATCGAATCATCATCAACAGCTAACAAGGCCGTCAGGAGTTCCCTTTCTCTCACCTCGAGCCCACAATCTATAATCAATCGATTTCAAATGCAGGGTTTCCGCTGCGAGAATCGATCGAGGTTTTCAATCCCATCTGCCTTTGAGTAAGTAATAATCTGTCCGAGTGTATCGAGAGTCAGGTAGGCAAATACAAGTGATAAGGTGATTCCAATGAACATGGGGTTGCTAATAAACCCCAATAACTTTTTTAGAAAGTTCATGCAGTGTCCTGGTTGAGATTTCGAATACTGCTATAGATTACTTTATGTCGGTTTCATCGGGTAGGATTGAATAGAGTTGGCACTAGACGAAAGACATAAGAAATGAAGGTGGGTTTTCGTCCCTTTGTCTGAATTGTCAGAATCTTAGTTTAGATTTTAGCCACGAATCCAGAAAAATCGCTTGTAGACTGGTAAACTGAAGGTTCAAAAGGGGAGTGGATTATGCGGGCGCAGTTAAAAACAGTTGATGATATTTCGGTGGTTTATTTGTCGGGTAAAATGAATTTAGACAGTGCCGAAGAGTTTCAAATTATATGCGAACACAATTTAGGTAAAAGAAAACTTATCTTCGGATTGGAAGGACTTTCCTTTGTTGGCTCCACAGGAATTACGATCTTTTTAGACACCCTCAATGAATACCACCAGCGGTCCACTTTTCCTGTAAAAATGTTTTCAGTCAGTTCAGAGTTTGATCGAATATTTTCCGCTAATCTCGATAACTACACACAGTTTGCTAGCGAATCCCAAGCTATTTTAAGTTGTTACCCCCAACAACAAACCGAAACTCAACCCACATACCATCAGTCCTATGCAGCGACTAGCCCAGCTGTGAATGGAGCCAGTCAGAGTGAATTTTTTGGAATGAGAAATTCAGTCGTGGGAATTCAGGATGAAGGCGCAAGCCTTAACTTGAGTCCTCCCCAAGAGGCAGAGCCAGAAGCCCAACAACATGATGGACCTCCTATTCAAATCGTAGACCATGATAAGGAAAATAATTAATCTTCTTTTATTCCCTGACCTACAAATCCCGTCTGAATTTCTTGTAATAGATGGTCAATTTTATTGAGTGTCTGCTGATGCTCTTCCGCAGATTTGCTTTCCTCATCGAAACCAATTTTTGCATCTCGGTTGAAAAGCGTTTTCGCCTCAATTTGAACTTTAAGTTGTCTTATTTCACTTCTGTATTCGTTCATTTTAATACTCAACTGGCGATTGAGTTTTTGTAGTGATTGATTTTGCTCAATGAGTTTTTCGTTTTCGGACTGATGTTCTTTCCAAAGAATGCGGATGTTTTCGTTTTCCTCTTCGGCTTCTTTTCGCTCTTTTTCTGATTTTTCTGCTAAAGCCAAAGTTTGTTCGTATTTCTTTTCTATTTGATTGAGCTCCACCGTTTTTTGTTTGGCTTCCATTCGATAGCGACCCAGTTCCGACTGGATTCTCTCGATTTCATTTTGCGTTTCCTCATCCCGGGCTTCAATTTGCCTTGTGAGGTTTACTATATTGTTTTTTAGCGAAATATTGAGCTCAACGACGGAGTTATGCTGCTTTAATTTTTCATTTAATTCATCGATTTGATCATGGAGGTGTGAAATCGTATTGGATGAGTGGGTCTTCAAATCCTGATATTTTGATTCCAGAGCATCGATGTTTTCTTTATTGTTTTTGGACATAGTTTGAATGTGATTGGCCGCTTCACCCAACTGGGTTTGGGTGGTCTCAACCACTTTTGAGATCTCGTCGATATCTGTTTTAAGACGAGTGATTTCAGACTTATAAATATTGGCTATTTTTAAAAGCCGAGATTTATGGCGCCCTAGGCGACGTGAGCGAGACTCTAAGAGTTGATTTTCTTCTGTGATAAGCTCAAGTTTATTTGAGTTTGTTGAGTAGTACTCACTGTATTTGAGCTCAAGAAAATCAATCCTATCTTGGTATTTTTTGAGTTCTTGATCTACCTTAGAATATCGAGATGAAACAACCTGGTCTTTTTTACGATAAATTATGACCTGGTCTTTTAAGTTTTCCAGTTGAGATTTCTGCTCTTCAAGCGTCTGTCTGAGTTTATGGATTTGCTCCTCTGCTAAGGCATTTTTACGTATCTGTACCGATAGCCGCGAATGGAGGTCTTCATTTTGGTTGATCAAAGTAGTAATAGCTGAAGATTTTAAAACATCTATGGGCCAGTTCATATCGACTGGGTCAGGGAAGCGATTCAGTAGGGGGATGTTTTTTACCTAAACGAACTCGGCTTTTAGTTCATCTGCGAAACCTTCGATGGTTGTAATCTTTGGCTGGAAAATATCCTTTTCCGTACTCACTCCCTTCCTTGGAGGCCTAGCCATAATATGTTGGTCCACGGACCTTATCTAAAAAGATGTCTCAGAACCAGTCACTCCTTGTCAAAAAGACAGATTGACGCATCGACCAGGTTAAAACTGGGCCAACGTCTGCCGATAGGTGAAATATGAGCGTTAATATCGATTATAACTTACTAAGCCATGACCGCACCAATATGCTGGCGCAGCAATTCGAGCAGCGCCTGTCGGCTCGTGGTACGGGCGGCGGGCCAGATACCCTTCGTCATGCCGTGCTCACGAGTGTTATTAGAGGTAATTATAAACGAGCCACAGAAGAGGTAGAAAACTACGGCAAATCCAAGGAAAAAGATTTTCGATTTTATCAGTCGGTCACAGAGATATATTGATCATTGTGTGGACCTTATTATTGCAATTAAAAGTAAACGAGAATTCCCGGGGCTAAGTAATTTGCCAGTGGCCAAACAAAGAGAGATATTCGAAAAGGTGTTGGATCACTATGATGAACTTCGTCATTATTTAAAGAGAATAGAAGCCGTAAATGCAGAAATTCAACTCAATGACATCCGCTCAACGGTCTATGTATTGAAGACGCTTACAATCTGTGTGGCCATTATTTTTGCCGTGGGCTGTTTTCAGAAATCATTGAGTCCATTTACGTCACGATCAGGTACTCTCAGATTCGGCTAAAAATTTCTCCAGATTGGTTGTTTGATTTCGAAAATTTTTAGCCAATAAAATAGATAAAGATAATTAAAGCGGCTCTTTAACAGCCTTATCCAATGCAGGCATCAATTGTCCACCAGGTAAATACCTTCCATTCACAAAGATAGAGGGAGTTCCTTTGACACCCGCTGCGTAACTGTGCATGGGTTTTAATAGTATCTAGGGTTTTTAGCAGAATTAAGGCACTCTAAAAACGCCTCTTCGTTTATGCCCAAATCAATGCTTATGCTTCTTTAAATACTCCTCAGTGGAGAAACAGACATACCGTGAAAAGAGGATTGGTCTTTAAAAATTTGATCATGCAATTCCCATCCTTTTGTCAAATCGGCCAGCACAAAGCACTGCAGAAGGACAGTCGGCACCGCTTGCCATCGGCGCTCGAGCCAATAGCGTCGTTGCATGCGCCATCGAGAGGGAAAGAGAAAAACTTGACGCGAACCCGCCCTTTGTTGGCGGCAAAAAATGGTTTCAATGTTGATGAGGCCGTCTTACAGTGAGGACAAAGGAAATCCAGCAAACTCTGTAAAATAATCTTTGCCTCTTCGGACCCTTTTTCCAAAGCTGAGCATATCAAAATTGTTTTTTTAAGTTGGCCTTCCCGGCTGTGCGGTTTTCAACGATTTTTTCAAGAGTATCAGGAAGTCCATAGCTGGTCAGTGCACCTTGGTGAATCACAAAGCCACCGAGAAACTCAAACCAAAAACCAATTGAATCTTTCCAATATCCTTGAGCCAGGGAGCCAGGTCAGCTTTTAAAGTTCTCCAAAAGGGCTCTTCCTGGGACTTGATCATGAAATAACAACACAAAAGACATGACATAGGAGGCCATACAGTTAATGCAGAAAGTGCCCAATGCAAATGTTGCTATTGTAGCCATTATGACAGACATCGAAGCAATAAACACCGATACCACAAGGCTGGTTCTGAGCCATCGAGTTCTGTTTTCAGTGAGGCCTAAAAAAACA
The DNA here is from genome assembly GCA_041391465.1 of Bdellovibrionales bacterium. Taxonomy (GTDB): domain Bacteria; phylum Bdellovibrionota; class Bdellovibrionia; order Bdellovibrionales; family UBA1609; genus UBA1609. The sequence continues at coordinate 64,270 of JAWKNX010000013.1, read as the reverse complement.
ACAGCCAACGCGAAAAATAATGTGAGGTGGACCATTGCTCCCCAAACCGACATGAGCACACCATAAAGGCAGAATAAGCATAGCCCGTCACAGCATCTGATTAAATTGCTCATTCATATTACCATGCTTTCGCCAGTGCCACTCAAGTTTAATTGGGTAGTAGTTCAGGGTTGAGTAGACATGAATTCCTATGGATAAAAAAGGCAGGCAAACAACGCCCTTTGGCCTGACTCAATATTCTGAAGCAACTCCTTCTTGAAACCCGACACTAGCAATCACCAAGAGCAATTTTTGCATCACTTTTTACGTTTGAGAGCCAAGTGATTCGTTGGAAATCGCTTGCCAGGGAAGTGACAAAATAGATTTATTTCCGGGAATTCAGGTGAAATCCACAAATCCACAGTGGTTTAAAACACGGCGACAACTGTATTTCAAGTTCGTGATCAGAGTCCAAATATTGTTAGGAGAGCCCTCCACAACGTTAAAAAAATATGCCCTCAATTATGAAAATGAGTTTAAGGGCCGATGGACCCATTCCCATCAAGAATTCTTCTCAATGAAGTCATGACAAAAAAACTGTCTTTGGCGCTGACTTTCACGCGTTTGTACAAGCTCAGAAAACCCACCTTCGAATTTTAAGAGATTTACCGTCAATAAAAAAGTAATTTTTAGCTCTCGAGTGTATCGAGCCAAAACATGAAACAGCCGTGGCTAAATATTTGGTGGAGCCCTTGCAGAAAAAAGTTTTCTGAAGCGTATAAAATGGAACGAATATTGAGGGGTTTCCTTGGGAGCACTATAAACCCTTATTTGAACTGGCCAAAAACACAATTATTTGATCGTTGGACTTAATAAATCACTGAATCCGTCCCGTTCTTTTCGATTGGCTGAGAAAGATAAATTCGCGGCAGAAAAAATTCTCTCAGCTCATAAAAGTTATCCGGATCGATTAATTTATGTCATTTATGGGGAGTGGCACCTGAGCTTAAAACATTCCTCAACGGATCGAAAAAAGCAATCCAGAGCTGTTTAAAAAATGCGATGAGTGATTTTCCAAAATAGTGAAAAACTCTATTTTCAGTTGGCTCGCCAAAACATGGAGAACCAAGTTCATGTTATGAAAGGTCCAAGAAACAAATGGTGTGTGCTAAGAGCCCCACCCTGGGTGCAATGGCAAAGCTACCTGATGTTCTTGCAGCAAACCATGGATGTGGATCTCGATGATGAAGATATCCATGATGCGGATTATACAGATTATTTGCATGAGCAATTGCAGTTTTTATTGAAGGATCTGCATTTACAACTGTGAAATTTGATGACATTGAAGTCTACAGCTCACCTTGATCCGGAGGCCTGGCAGAAAATCGCACCAGAATACCCAAATCATTGCGACCAATGGCTCTTTGTCATATTAAAAATGACCGAAGTTTTTTACTGCCCAAATCAGGAACATTTTATCTCTCCGGGAGCAGTATCAATCATATTTCTGAGCTGGCGGAGAGTACCTTCAATCTCGATTGAAGTTCTCGTAAATCAGTTCTTTGGACATTCCCCAAAAACTTTTTAGAGAGAATTTGGATTGAGTCATTGGGATTTTGTAGTAAATTGGTTAACCATAAGCGGAAAGCGGAAAGCTTGCAAAATTTAAAAGGCGCAATTGGCATCCCATTGACAGGGGTCGAGAGAGCTCTTCTATACTTCTGGATCAAGAGTTATGTGAAATTTTGCAGCTCAATGGCGCTACTGATACGAAAGAGAAAGTTCAACCCACGTCAGCCAGAAGCATACGTTGAAGCCGCGCATATTCTGGGTTCAATGCTCGGAGAAAAATATATGTGGCATTTCGCGGAAACGATTCAACTCAGAAGATATTCTCAAATTGCTCAGCGTAAAAACAAATAGTCGAAATTTTGAAAAGGCCTACTTGCAGTTGGTTTCCGGCTTAAGAAAGATGTTTCGAACCCAGATACCATGGGTGGAGTCATCTATGGCTGAATCTAATTGGTATTATCACGATGGTTCCGCCCCTGTAGGACCAATGACGCAGAATCAATTAGAGCAAAAAGTGCTAGATGGAACAGTACGCCCAGAACATTTGGTCATAAAAAAGAGAGCGTCTTAAATGGATTCCCGCATCGGAGCATCTAGAGCTGGCTGGGTTTTACAACAGTGCGGTTGCGGAACAGACTTTATCAGCCATTGCGCAGGTGATGTGGATTGTTCTTAAGACGGATCCGGAAGACATTAAAAAGTCCATTCAGTTGGTCCTTTTAGTGAAGACAGAGTCAGAGAAAAAATCAAATCGGGTGAAGTAGGCTACAAGATACACATTTGGCAAGAAGGGATGTCCACTTGGATGAAGGTGGCAGAGGAGCCACGATTTAATACAGTTCAGAAAGCTTCGATTTTGGCCGAAAATGGCGACCGAACTTCACCGATCAACTCATCTCAGATTGAAATCGATCCTGAAATTATTCAAGTGCAAAGAAAGTATCAGGCAAAACCTTGAAAGTGACCTAATCGACCCAGCAGAATTGGTCGTCGATAACTCTGATAAGCAAAGTCCAAATACTCAAAAATCAGAAAAATCCAATCACTAGAAACATACAGATGGAAGCGATGGCTTTCCGGAATTACCAGCCATCAAAAAGCTCAAAGCCCCACCACTAGTGGTCGGTGCCAGCAAAAAAATAAATGATACAGGAGGCAATACGGACAGCAATTCGCCTTCCAGCTGCAAGAAAAATAAATTTGACGAAGAGGGTGATGACGAGGTTACGAATCCTTCTTTTGTTTTATCAGAAGAACAGAGGCGGGAACTCAGTCTTACTGAAATAGATATTGAACCCGCCGGCTCCGATGACGAGGTTTCCGTTGTTGCTGTTTCTTTTAGTGAACCTGAAAAAAGAAACCCATTTATAGCTAGCTTTTGAAGAGGTTACCACTACAGAAACAGGAACTGATCAACCCAGCTTAGTGGAAAATGAAAGGAATCACCGGAAGAGATTGTAAAGGAGGCGACGCTCTCCCAATTATCAAAAGTATTTAGTGACGAATCGATTGGTGCTGTGAGCGAGGACGTCATCTTGCAAAATGAGTCGGATGAAGAAGCTGGTCGAGAGTGGATGAGCCGATACCTGCAGAAATTGAAAACTCGTAGAGTCAAAAAACAAAATCATGAAAAACAAAAAGGTGAGTTTTGAAAAGCCAAAATTTGACCCAAGAATACTTGGGTTACATAATATTTATCATTGCTTTGGTTGTTTTTAGTTGGGTCGTATACCAAAGTTTTTTGATGGTCCGTCAACTGTCAGTAACAATGTTGGGGCGCCGGCTCCAGCGTGAGTGGCGGATGCTGTTTTAAGCAATGAAAGCGTAGTGAAAGAACAAAAAAATAGGACAATTGAAGATCAACAAATTTTAATTGAAAATCAAAATTTAGTCAAAAATGCATCCTATATCCAGTCGACCGTTTTACAAAATCAAGGTGATGCTCTGAAGATACGCTTGAAAACCGATGCGGGTTACAGGTCAAGCTGGGCGTGATTATTGAGTCTCCAGTTTACTGAAAATGAGATGGCACGTAGTTTCTATATTAAAAAATGGCTGTCGGCTCAAGTCAAAGGCATTTACGAATTTGATATGAGTTGGTTTTAAACTCCCAGCCGGTCGATATAATATTAAATTTTACTCAGGCAATGTTGAAAAAAGGTAAACCTCTTTTATGGAGTACAGAATAATCTATTTGAAAAAACCAAAAGCAGCGTTTAAAAGCCAACTCCTTTTACTACAATAGGGAAAAGTGAACTCTGTTTGGTTACATCAGAGGAATAGAAAGCATCTACAATGAGATCGCTCAGTCCGGAGGAAGTCGAACGGTCTGGCGCTCTAAGTATTCCGATTGGAATCAGATTACGAGCGCTGAAAATGAAAATGACCATGATGACTCAAGCGGTGGTCCGAATCGCACTTATTTTTGTTTCAACTTGGGATCAATACAGCGAGTTTATCGAAAGCTTGCCTTCGAGCTAGAACGGAACAATCAGATGGTGAAAGGGAGTCGCCCCATAAGGTTGGAGTCGGAATTGAGACAACACCTGAATAAGTTGAAAACCCTCTACGCTAAAATATAAAAAGCAAGCACATCTGGCATTGTACTAAACTGAGACAATAAAAGTTCATAGGGTTGAAATAACATCTTTTTCTTAAATTGCCAGACCAAAAGCCGATATAAAAATATGAACAATGGTATATTTTTGACCTTTTCCATCTTTTTAACGGCATTGATATACACAGGGTATATCACGTTTGAACACCACTTTCGTGGCTATGACCTCATGGAAAAAAAGGTAAAAATACTTGTGTTGCGTGAAAAGCAAAGCGAACTAAAGCAAAAGATTGCGGAGTATCAGCTGAGGTCTTTCAAACAAGAAGTTGCTTCCGTCATGCCTGAGTACATGAAGGAAGTAGGCTTCGAAGAAGACAATTATCCAATTAGAACACTATCCAGTGTTGTGAAGAAGAAGACCGATACGATCGATGTGGCTCTAGGGGAAACCTATTTTGTTAGAGCAAAAAACCTATTTCATCAAAAGCAGTTCAAGGAAGCTGCAGCATTATTTGAAAAATTCATTACCTTTCATAGCTATTCGGTCAATATCGCGGAAGCACAATTTTTGTTGGCAGAAAGTCGTTATCAACTCAATGAATTGGATCAGGCGGTTTCTACCATTGAAGGAATGATCCAATTGTTTCCAGAAAACGATCTCACCGGATTGGCTTTAATTCGGTTTGGCAAAATTTTGGAAACTCAAGATCGAAACGATGAAGCGCAAATTATTTATAAAACGGTATTGCAGACATTCAATCACCCTGATGTCGTGAATCAGGCTAAAAAATCTTTGAGAAGCATATGATAAAAGGTCTTGTAAAGCTATCGATGTTAGCAACGGTTTTGGTTTGGAACAATGCTATTGCCGAAGATAGTGAGTTGGCGATCTCGGAAAATGAACCCACTATACAATATCCCTATGACTGCATAGAATCCAAAAAATATCCTTGTAGTCTTCAAACAAAAACTGGACAGAAATTTAAATTTGAACTCAGTCCTGGAATACATCTCCATTTAGGCTCGGGTACAGTAATACTCGTGAAAGATTCAAGTAACTACGCCCTTGTTATGGGTGAATTGGTGGTGCAAACCAGTAAGAATTCAGCGATCGAAACTGAATTTGCCGACTTGCAAGTTCAGCCCGGTTTATACTACCTGACCGCTATTTCTGATTCAGGAGTTTTTGTTTCCAATCTTGATGGTTTTGTTACTTTTTCTTCAAACGGCAAAGCAAACGCTTTAAAGTTAGAAAAAGGCTATGCTATCGAAGTTTCTAAGGTACGAAAAAATGGATGGTTTGAGTTTGGTTTCCCGCAACCGGCCGTTTATAGTGAGACCATTCGAAAGCTTTCAAAGGTAATGACCTTGGATAAAAATGAGTTTTTCAAAATGGCGCGTGAATTTCAGCCAGTTGCGAGAGAAGCTGTTGAGCAGATGAGCCAATACTATCATTCTTTCGCTGAAAGAAGGATTTCCAGCCACAACGAAAATTTAGAGCTAATGAAGCGCAGAAGAGAGCAAATCCAAAAAATGAATTCTGAAATGCGGGCCATGTTCCGCAAAGAAAATTACATGCAATAGCCCTAGGTCCAAAAAACAGTCCATAAGCCCACTTCCCTTTTGGCCAGAGACCCGCAATCTACACCAGTTTCAGTGAGCACCCCAAAATTTGGTGATAGAATATTTGTATAGATCTTTCTCTCATGGAGGAGAGTGTATGTCTCAAGTGAATCGATCCGATGAAAAAGTGGGCAACTTAAGGGATGAGTATCAAAAGCGCGAAAGCGAATTGATTAAAAAACACAACAAAGAATTAAGAAAACTATCAGAGCAGCATCAGCAAGAAGTCAATCACATAAAAGGCATTCATTCTGAACAAGTTAACCACCTGCAAACAAAAGTCAAAGACTCTATGTTTCGGAAAGAACAGGAGCATCAATCACAAGTAAAAAAAATCCAAGATTTAAATCGTGAAAGAATGAGAAACACACTATCGAAGCACGATAATGATTTGCAAAAAGTAAGACGAGCCGCAAAACAAGAGATTGATCATACACACGCTAGGTTTGAAGAACGAGTTGACTCACTCAACAATCGATATGTCACAGATATGCAGGAAAAAGAAAATGATCAGAAGAAAATTTTAGCGCAAATGCAAGAGGCTCAACAGAGGTCTGTGCAAAAATACCGCGAAAAACTAAATCGCAAACACCAGAAAGAGATCGACACAGTGTCTTCTGGCCAACGGCAATCTCACATTGATCAACAAAGAAAACTGGATGAGTTGAGAAGCTCTTCAAGTAAGAGAATTAAAGAGCAGACCCTGAATCATATTGCTGACAAAAAGAGAATGGAAAATAACTTTATTGACCAACTCAACAGAGAGCGCACGAATTTTGAAAAAGGAAGGTCCGACCTAAGATCAGAGTACCAGGAAAACATTCATCAGGTTCGCGATAAATATAATCGAAGTAACACCGAGAATCGAGACCAATACAGTGAGAATTTTGAAAATTTGAAAGAAACTGTGCAGGATAGAGTTGATAAACAAGTGCATAGTCGAGAAAGAAAAATAACGGAACTTAAAGATAAAAGTGTACGTGACATCACCAATTTAAATCGAAGACATGCAAGAGAAAAAAACAACATAATAAGCGATATGCAGAAGCGATATGAAAATTTGGAAGACCAGCGGTTGGGAGCATTCAATTCTATCAATGATCAAAAGCAAGATGAAATTTATGAGCTCAACAAGAAAAACAGCAACTTGATGAGAAATCAAACTCGATATTATAAAGAGCAACAGCATTTAACAAATGTGCAAAGTAAAAGTGCAATAGAGAATATGAAAAACAACTATGAAGCTCAAATTGAATTGCAAAAGCAAGGAGAAGAGCTAAGAGTTAAGAATGTTCGGCAAGAAAAATTAGAAAATAACGAAAAAATTCGTAAAATATTCGAGGCGAAGTTGGAAGATGACCGTTTTCAGTCGGATGAAGAGAGAAGAGCAGTAATGAAGAAAGCTAAAGAAGAACGTGATATTGCCTTGAGAGAGATGCGAAAGAAGTTTCAATCTGAAGAAATTAAACATGATAAGGAGTTGGAACTCAATCGCTCGAAATATGAAGCAGAAATAAAAAGGCTTAAGGAAATGGCACGTCGTGAGAAGGTTTTGAGTGAGCGGAGATACGACAAGATGGTTTCCAACATGAAAGAGCTGCATAAAAGAGAGCTAGAGTCGTTAAAAATGCAATATGATACTAAACTAGATGAAACCAATGTGGCTCATAATCGTGAAAAAAATCAAATGCAAAGACGACATCATGCACAAGTGGAGAATCTTATTTCAGTAACTAAGAAATCGTAATATGAAAGGAGTATAAGGACGCACATATTATGATTGCAGATCGTCGTGTAAAAATAGTGGCTACAATAGGGCCAGCTACCAGTAGTAAAGAAAATCTTAAAAAATGCATTGAGTCGGGGATGAATGTGGCTCGGCTCAATTTCTCCCATGGAACCCATGAGGATCACGTTCAAGTGATTCGATCGATTAGGGAACTAACCAGTGAATTAAAAGCTCCAGTAGCAATTCTCCAAGACTTACAGGGCCCAAAAATTCGGGTTGGAAGATTTTCTGCCGGCTCCATTGAGCTTGAAGGTCAAAAAATAGTAATTAAAGCTGATCGGGTTGATAGCGATGGTGTTTCCATACCCACGGACTTTAAAGAACTTCCTGAGAGCTGCTCTGCGGGAACGAGAATTTTGTTGGATGACGGTCTATTAGAGCTACGAGTGATAAAAGTAGTTGAAAGAGATGTTCACTGTGAAGTTGTTTTTGGTGGCACCTTAAAAAACCGCAAGGGTATGAACCTACCTGGAGCCATGTTACCAGTAGAATGTATGACCCCAAAAGATTTGGATGACCTGGAATTTGGGCTATCTCAGAAGGTGGACTACGTTGCTTTGAGTTTCGTAAGAAGAGGGTCGGACCTGAGAAAGCTCCGTGAGTTGGTCGACTTAAAAAACCCAGCGACTCGAATTGTGGCTAAGATTGAAATGTTAGAAGCCATTGATAATTTACGTGAAATCATTCAGCTCAGCGATGGTGTAATGGTAGCTCGTGGAGACTTGGCTGTGGAAGTCGGGCAGACACATCTGCCAAAACTACAAAAAGAAATCATAAGCATGTGCAATGAGCTAGGTAGGCCTGTTATCACCGCCACTCAAATGTTAGATTCGATGGTGGAAAATCCGAGGCCAACACGGGCAGAGATTACTGATGTGGCCAATGCGGTATTAGATGGTTCAGACGCCTGCATGTTGTCGGCTGAAAGCGCGAGTGGAAAATACCCGTTTAAATGTATTACCACCATGAGTGATATAATCATGGAGGTAGAAAAAGACAGTGATTTCTACTACGATATTAATTTAAACAAAGAACTATTGACCATTGCTGATACTATTGCGGAAGGTGCATGTTTGGCGGCTCTTAAGCTGAATGCTTCGGCAATTGTGTGTTTGACCACTTCGGGTAAGACAGCATCCCTAATTTCTGCCTATCGGCCAAAAGCTCGGGTTATTGCCGTTACACATATGCAAGATACACTCAATCGATTGGAATTGGTGTGGGGTATCCAAACATTAAGAATTAAGCCGTATAAGTCCACTGATGAGGCCATGTCGCAAATCCAAAGACTTTTATTGGAATACGGTTTAGTGGAGCAAGGGGACCGAGTCGTTTTAACTTTAGGGGTTCCGGTCCTTGAACAATCCAAGACCAATTCATTAAGAGTTTATACTATTGTGGGTAAAGCCCCTCAAAATGTGGACAAATCCACTCACCCATTACGGGTTCGGTAGTTTTGTTTAAGAAACTCTTTTCAGAGCATAAATGATTTGCCAATAAGGGTAAACTTTTGCAAGTTCATCATAGTCAAACTTCATTGTTAAGTTCTGATTGGCACCAGAAACCTTCTCCTCTGTGAAACCTTTTTCTGCTAATCCATCGCAGTCATTTACATTGAATTGAACATTGAGATCACGCATCGAATTGTTTTGCATATCGGTCAAATCCACAGTGACCCATTTGTCTTTTTCAGGGTCTCCAGCATCATTTTTTTCACGTAAAGGGCGTCCATAGAAAAGAAGAGCTCTCACTGCGGCCATTTCGTGCTCTTCAATGGTGATTTTATCCTCATCCTTACCAAACAGCCATTTGTTGTACCAGTCGACAAACCCTGTCAGCTGTTCGTGATTTAATATGGTGGTCTTAATATTGCCTTCTCCGAGGTCTTCAGTTTGGACGATATTTAAACCAGCCAACACTTCAATGAGGCGATTGAGTTTATGCGTGGGCTGTTGAAATATTTGAATGCAATAGCGTTGCGAAGTATCCTAGAGGGAATCACCAATCCACCAGTTTCTTTATCTTCCACACCGGCTTTAAAGCCTATCAAACTTAAGATGGCGTATAACCTTGTCACCAGATGTGGTAAAACTCCTCATCCGTAGCGGCTACTTTTTCTAAATTTTTTATTTTTTGATTGGCGGCTCGCAAATGACTGTTTACGGTTTTAACCATGGCCTTCAGCCATTCCGCAGAAAGTCTTAATCAAAGTATGGAGTGCGGTAAAGGAGCTCAATCACTTCTAATTGTTCTTTGGCAATGGCCCCCGCGCTCCTTGGTTTGTTATCAAAAAGCCATTTCACCGAGCATCTGCCCTGGACCCAGCTCTGCTAGTTCTATGTGTCCTGCCCCTTTGATTTGAATAATGAAATACGACCTTCTCGATCACACATGGTATCAGAAGGATCGTTCTCTCGGAACAGTATTTGCCCTTTATCGAATTGTTTTACTCCACCAGCAGCCATAGACTTCCTTCACTCGTAACTCCTAATATTTTACTAAGGTTTGCTTGAGTTGAGAAAGGCCAACTGGATTATACTAACCATCTAGACATAAGAAGAGTTCATTTGGAATTAAACCTGGATTTCAGTCACATCATTCTTGGTATTTAAGGTTCCTTCAGTGGCATTTTTCACATCATCAATTGTTACACCGGGTGCGATTTGACGGAGAATAAACTCGCCACCTTCAATATCGACAACGGCCAAATCAGTAACCACTCGGTCAATGCTTAATCCAGCAGGGTAAGTTGCATTTTTAGCAGTTTTGGAGTTTCCATTTTTATCGGTGTGTTGCATGGCTACAATCACTCGCTTAGCACCAGCAACCAAATCCATGGCTCCGCCCATTCCTTTCACCATTTTGCCCGGAATCATCCAATTGGCGATATCTCCGTTAACATCCACCTGCATGGCTCCCACACAGTGAGATCAACAGCCTCCTCGAATCATTGCAAAACTTTCTGCACTGGAAAGAAACTAGAGCCCGGGACGGCCGTAATCGTTTGTTTACCAGCATTAATCAGGTCGGCGTCGACATCTTGTTCCGTTGGAAATGGCCCCATTCCAAGGAGTCCATTCTCCGACTGTAACATAACATTTATTGAGTCTGGTATATAGTTTGCGACGAGGGTAGGGATTCCAATTCCTAAATTCACGCAATAACCATCTTTTATTTCTCGTGAAATGACCTGTGCAATTTGGTTTCGATCTAATGCCATCTTTATTTCCCTTATTGGACGGTTTTTCGCTCAATGCGTTTTTCAAGTGAAGGTGATTGAATGATTCGTTGAACATAAACTCCAGGCGTATGAACCTGATCAGGGTCAATGCTTCCAAGGGGGACGATTTCTTCAACCTCCACCACCGTGATTTTTCCAGCTGTTGCCATCATCGGATTAAAGTTGCGGGCTGTTTTTCGATAGACAAGGTTGCCAAATGGGTCCGCTTTCCAAGCTCTAATTAAGGCAAAATCGCCCGTCAAACCCGTTTCCATCACGTATTTACGCCCCGCAAACTCCCGGACTTCTTTTCCTTCAGCGATTTGTGTGCCTACTCCTGTGGCAGTAAAAAAAGCAGGGATACCCGCACCTCCTGCTCGGACGCGTTCGGCAAGCGTTCCCTGCGGATTGAACTCCACTTCCAGTTCTCCATTGAGAAACTGTTTTTCAAAAAGACTGTTTTCTCCAACATAACTTGAAACCATTTTTTTGATCTGCTGGGTTTGCAGCAAAAGTCCAAGGCCAAAATCATCAACGCCAGCGTTATTAGAAATACAAGTGAGCCCTTTTTTTCCGGTGTCCCTCAATGCGCCTATGAGGTTTTCAGGTATTCCACAAAGGCCAAATCCGCCCACAAGCAGAGTCATATTATCTTCGACCCCCTCGAGAGCTTCTTTCGCGGAATTAAATATTTTTTGACTCATCATCAACTCCTTCACATGGCTTCAATCAGAACACGGACACCTTCACCACCGCCCAAGCAAATACTAGCTCCACCAAGTTTTTTACCTTTTTGTCGAAGGGCATGGACGAGAGTGGTTAAAATTCGTGCTCCGCTGGCACCAATAGGGTGTCCTAAGCTCACAGCACCCCCATGGACATTCATTTTGCTGGCATTAATATTAAGATCTTTCATGGCCGCCATTGTGACGACGCTAAACGCTTCGTTCACTTCCCAGAGATCGATATCGTCTATTTTTAAATTCACTTTTTCAACGGCTGCACGCATGGCACCCACTGGAGCGGTCGTAAACCATTTGGGGTCTTGAGCGTAGGTCGAGTGAGTGAGTATTTTTGCCAATGGCTTCAGGCCCTGCTCTTTTACCGCCGATTCAGTTGCTAAGACTAAGGCGGCCGCGCCATCATTTATGGTCGAGGCATTAGCGGCTGTAATAGAACCGGTTTTGTCGAATGCAGGTCGCAGCGAGGCAATTTTATCGAACATGACCCGTTGGGGTTCCTCATCCTCGGCTATATTGATCGTTTGCTTTTTTTGCGCCACTTCAACCGCACATATTTCGTGGGCAAAGGCACCTGATTTTTGTGCTTCTTGCGACTTTTTGTAACTGCTAATTGCGAATTCATCTTGTTCTTCGCGAGAAAATTTATATTCTTTAACACACAGTTCTGCTGCATTACCCATGTGCCAGTCATTGTAGGGATCCCGATAGTCCATCAACGATCATGGAGTCTTGTATTTGAGTGTGACCCAAACGATACCCCGATCTCGAGTTGTTGAGTAGATGGGGAGCAAGGCTCATGTTTTCTTGACCTCCCGCAACTGCGATGGATGAATTTCCGAGTCTTAAAGAATCAAACGCGAGCATAACGGCTTTCAAGCCAGATCCACAGACTTTGTTGATGGTCATACAAGGTGTTGAAGTTTCCAGGCCGGCTCCCAATGCCGCTTGCCGAGCAGGGGCCTGTCCCGTACCAGCTGTGAGAACATTTCCATAATCACTTCACCAATTTTTTCGGGTGAAACACCGGCGGCCTCAACGGCGGCCTTGATCGCGGTGGATCCCAATTGGGGTGCTGGCAGGCTACTCAAGCTGCCCATAAAGCTGCCTATTGGAGTTCTTTTTGCGCTGACAATATAAACTGGTTCCATAATTTCCCTCGTCTAATTAGATTGGAAATATGGCATAGCTAATTATTGGTAGAGGGTAAAGTGAAGGATCATTTAGGAGTGTGTCAATATTGTAAATAGAAGTCCCACCCCTTTACGAGATATGAGAACATAGCTCATAAGGACTCACCGAAAAAAAGGATACATCATGTTACAAAGAATTGCGGGATTTTTAATCACAGTACTTTTTTGTTTGCCGTCCCTATCGACGGAGATCCCAATAGATAAAGACGTACAGATTATATCAATTCAATCGGTCGACGGAGAGGTTGTCGTTGAGCCAAAACAAGGAGACCAACTGAGTTTACGAGTTCGAAAAACCCTCCCGGCGAAGGCCAGCTCCGACATCAAAGATGCAAATGAGTCTTGGGTGGTGCGATGGGAAAAAGAAGGCTCCAAGTTGATCGTTAAGGTCGAGCCCCAAGTGATAAACGTCTTTGGAAGCGAATACCTGGGTGGGTGGCCACGCTTTACATTGCAAATCGCGGCCCCACAAAAACCATTAGAAATTATCAGCAGAAAAGGAAATATCTCTGTTGCAAATTGGCAACATGGAATTTCGGCGACAGTACTCGATGGAACCATTGACATTAAAAAATCGAGAGGAGATCTACAATTGAGTTTGCAACAGGCGAACTTCGTCTCAACGATCATGAAGGGTCCGTTGATGTTAATAACTACAAAACTAAAATTACAGTGAATCAACTCAAAGGACCTCTAAAGTTGTCCAACTTTGACGGCACGGTGTCGCTTCAAAATATTGAAGGTGGCCTCCAGCTTTCAAGTCACAAAGGGCAAATGAGCGTGAGCCGCTCTAAGGGACGATTGCAGTTTGAATCAGGCGATAACAACACAGTGATTGAAGATTTTGATGGAAGCATAAAAGGTAAATCCGGACAAGGTGCGATCGTTGTGCGATCAGAGGGAAAAATCAATGTGAATTTGCGCTCGAATCAAGGCCGTATCGACATTCAGGCTAAAGGCTCGGGAGCAACTGTCAATGTGGGTAGCAAAGACGGTCCCCTCTATTTGCCGAACTACTTTAAATTGACTCGTTACGCCAACATGAAGGTGATGTCGGGCCGATTGAGGGGTGGATCCGGTGGTCAGATTTATGTTCGAACAGAATCAGGTTCGGTAAAGTTAAGATAATTTTGTTGACGAAATTATGTAAATGGCTCAGGTTGTCTGCATGGCAAAGAAAAAAGCAAAAAAAGCAGTAAAAAAGAAGACTTCCAAGGCTAAAAAGGCTGTAAAAAAGACAGCAAAAAAGAAGGCTGTTAAAAAACAAGCCACGAAAAAAGCTGTAAAGAAAAAGTCCAATAAAAAAGTTGCAAAAAAGGCCACGAATAAGAAAGCTGCAAAAAAGGTAGCAAAAAAGGCCACGAAAAAAGCTGCAAAAAAGGTAGCGAAAAAGAAGACGACTTCGAAAAAATCCGCAAAAAAATCCCCATCGAAAGTCAATTCGGCAAAAAAGGTTTTGAAAAAAGCCGCTGAAGTGATCGAAAAAGCGGTCAACAAGAAAAAAGGCAAAGAAGAAACGCCGAAGGTTACTAAAAAGGCGAAAAAGTCCGCCAAAGAAGCCGTTGAAGCCCCAATTATTGAAGAAGAATTAGAGCAAGAAGTTGAAGAGGAGATTATCCTCACTGATGCAGAGGGTCGAAGATACTGCCGCGTGAGAGATTGCGATCAGTTGTCCCAAGTGGATGGTTACTGTCGATATCATTACCTTTTGTTTTGGAAGAGAATTCAAATTCGTAAAAAAATTCTAAGTGAAGGAAAGTTGGCGGATTATATCCACGAGCTCACTTCGCGATACCCTTTCAAATACCTAGATATCTTGAAAAAAGATCTGGCTACGGAAAAGGACTTTTTAACAGTTATTCACGAGTTGGAATTGGATGAAAAAACCGATTTCAATGATGATTATGATGATGAAGTCCAAAGATATAACGAAGAAGTTCAAGGTATTATTGCTGGGACAGCTGATTCAGACAGCAATGAAGACGAGTATTAGTCGAATAAGTAATCCAAAATGAATTACACATTCTAATGTCGAACCGGCGGATTCATCGTCCTCGTCTTCGTCCACGCCCAGAGAAGACTGTATGGCTCAATGGTTTCGGAGTCGGTATCTCCACGGACCAATCCATCATCCGACTCCATCCCCAGTAGTTTATCCGCTTCGGCTTCTAATTCAGAATTTTCTGTACTAAACCGGAAGAAACACCTGTTTGCTCTCCACATCGAAGCCTTTCCACTCCCTAGAAGATCTTCATCCGGGTCTTTGAAATAGTTATCTAGCAGGCTTCCTGCCGCATCAACTGCCATTCCGATAATGTGCTGTACGTTTTCTTTTTTAAAATTATATTCGATACTTACTTCGGCATTGGCCTGGGCTAGGCGACCATTTTCTAAATATCCCAACTGGATGAGGACTTCCGTTTTGTAAATGCGTCCTTCACATAAGAATCGGCCTATTTTTTTTTGGGAGGGGAAAGTCTCTTCAAGAGCTTCAATAATTTGAGTTTGTAGCTCGTCAGGAAGCTCTGTCCATTTTTTGGATCCCTTGAGTCGTGGTTCCATAATTATCCTTTTCTATTGACCCATTTTATGCAGTGGATTATAAGCCAGTCAGCTGCGAAGTAAGTGCAATTTGCTAAATAAATTTAATAATTTAGGTTATTTATTCAAAGAGAAGGTTGATGTCAATTCAAAGCGAAAATTTAACCCCGCAAAACCAAGAAACTAAGGGTGTATATATCTCGACCTATGGGTGTCAGATGAATGTGAATGATACAGAGCGTATGTATTCACTTTTAGAGATGTCCAATTACGTGCCCGTGGTCTCTCCGGATCAAGCCCAGCTCATTATTATAAATTCATGCAGTGTTCGGGAAAAGCCCGTTCACAAAGTTCACTCAGAAGTGGGTCGGTATAGAAAAATGAAACAGGCTAACCCGGCCTTGAAGATCGGTGTTACAGGCTGTGTGGCACAACAGGAAAAGAAAAAGCTCATGGCTGATATGGACTTGATTGACTTTGTTGTTGGCACAGATGCAATTGATGAGCTTCCAAAAATCGTCGCTGACTTGAGAGCTACGGGAGAAAAACAAATTGATGCTAAATTTCGTCATCAGGAAGCCTATCAGGTAGAAACATTAATTCGAAATCCAGGTGTATCCACCTTCGTTAACATAACAAAAGGTTGTGATAATTTTTGTACGTTCTGTGTTGTCCCATTCACGAGAGGTCGTGAAAGGTCACGCAAATATTCAGAGCTGATTGATGACATAAAGCGATTAGTAGATCGGGGAGTTAAAGAAGTATTTTTACTCGGTCAAAATGTGAACTCCTACCGTTCTGAATGTGGAATTAATTTTGCGCAATCTTTCTAAAGGGTATTGCTCTGAGACTGATATTCAGCGCATTCGTTATACAACGAGCCATCCAAAGACTTTAACCAAGAGCTGGTGGATATCATGCAAGAGTACAGGGAGAAAATATGTGAATACATTCATCTCCCAGTTCAGTCGGGTAACTCAGAAGTGTTGGAGAGAATGAATCGTGGGTACAACCGTGAGCAATACTTAGAAAAAGCAAATATGATATTAGAGACCATACCTGGGGCAGTATTGTCGACAGATATTATTGTTGGTTTTCCTGGAGAAACTGAAAAACAATTTGAAGATACGTTGAGTCTATTAGACGAAGTGCCTTATGAGAGTATCTATGCTTTTAAATACTCGCCGCGGCCATTTACAAAGGCTGCACGGTGGGAAGATCAACTCTCAGATGGAGAAAAATCAAGAAGATTAAATCAACTGTTTGAAAAACATAATGCGATGGCTTTTGAAATGGCAAAAAAATATGAAGGATGTCGTCTCGAAGTGCTTGTAGTAGAGATCAAAGAGGGGCGGGGGTTTGGTCGATCCCGACAGAATAAATCGGTTCATTTTCCGGTTACTACGGATTTAACAGGTCAGTTGGTATCAGTGTTTATTGAAGAAGCATTTCCGCAGACATTGCGTGGACGATTGGTGCAATAGAGAGTATTGAATGAATGAGAAAATACAAAATGAATTAAAGGGGCCTAAGGAGTGGGTAGAAATATTCCCTTATGGACTGACGCTGGCGCTGAACTCAAGAGAACCTTTGTTTTTGTTCAAAGATCATTCTGAAAAGTATGTGTTACCCATTCATTTGGACCAGCATGAGGCGGAGCTAGCTTTACATTGCTTTAGAAAAAACAATTCTACTGAAACCAGTATGGAACTGCCAAAGTCTCTACTGAAAAGAGTGGGAATGAATTTCAAAAGAGCAATAATCAACGAAGTCGCCGGCCATCACCAATACATGGTTTTAGAAATTGAATTCAATGGTGTTAAATTCGAAGAGAGAGTAAGAGCTGATCATGGGCTTTCAATATGCCTTAGAATGGACTGTCCGTTTTATACGACTGTGGGGCATGTTAGAAAAATGAGAGAAGTCCAATCGGACGTGGAAAGAAACGCCTGGGCCAAACCCGTTGTGGACTCAATTAATAACCCCAACTACTTGAATTAGGAAGATATGATTCAGGAATTGTCAGAAGGAAGAAAGCCGATCATTAAAGAGAAGGTTTTTATTGCGCCTTCAGCCGACATTATAGGAAGTGTAACCATCGAAGAAGAATGTTCTATTTGGTATCAAGTGGTTATTCGCGGTGACGTTATGCCCGTCACAATAGGTCGCCAATCGAATATTCAAGACCAAACGGTCATACATGGAACCTATAAAAAAGCGGCAACGACTATTGGAGAAAGGGTGAGCATCGGCCATAGGGTGACTCTGCATGGATGTGAAATTGAACATCATTGTTTAATTGGGATGGGTTCGATCGTAATGGATGGTGCTGTCATTGGTCATCATAGTATTGTGGGGGCTGGATCATTGGTAACTGAAGGTAAGAAGGTCCCTCCGTATCAATTAATAGTAGGATCACCGGCAAGAGTAAAACGCCCATTGACTGAGGAAGAAATCGAGTTTTTAAATAATTACGCGGATAAATATCTATTTTATAAATCATGGTACCAATCAAAGGGGGAAAGTGATGCTTGATCAAATAAGAGACAGTTTAATCTTAGCTGACGATATTTTATTAATCCCCCAGTACTCAGAAATCATTCACAGAAGTGGAAGCAAAAGTTTTTTGCCCGTGACAAATATTTACAGACACCCATTATTTCGGCGGCTATGGATACAAGTGACTGAAAACATAGTAGCTCAGGTGATGGCTCACCAGTGGCTCGATCATCCATAAAAATATGAATATTTACTATACAAGCTTTTTGAAGTTGAAAGAGTTAAAAAATACGAAAGCGGAATGAGCACTGAACCCATTACCTTAGGCCTGAGTTTTTAGTTTCGAAGCTCTCGAACTCATGGCCACCTATCGAATCAGTGGTGTGCCCATTGTCGTGGACGAAGATAAATTGGTCGGTATATTAACCAACCGTGATTTACGATTTGAAACCAAACGTAGAGCGCCCATCTTCAATATCGACTGAAGGCTCGTCACGGTTCTGGGAAACCACATTAGAACATATGTAATTCTACAAAAGCATCGCATTGAGAAATTACCTGTAGTCAGTGAACAAGGTCGACTTCTGTGGGCTAATTACAATCAAAGATATTGCTCAGGCGACAAAAGATAAAAATGGTCGGCTGTTTGTAGGGGCCGCAGTTGGTGTAGATGCAACGAGCAGAGGGCGGGTTTCGGCGCTCGTCGGAAGCGAAGCGGATGTTATTGTTGTAGACACCGCTCACGGCCACTGAAGAACGTAAAAGATATGGTGAGTTGGATTCGAGACAACCATAAAGACACCATTATAGTAGCTGGAAATGTCGTGGACAGCAGAAGCCAGCTGAAAATGGGCTGATGAATGCCGGAGCCGATGTTGTGAAGGTGGTGTAGGACCTGGCAGTATATGCACGACAAGAGTGGTTGCTGGTGTAGGGATGCCGCAAATTTCGGTGATTTATGATTGTGGTCGAGCGGCCAAAAAATTAAATAAAACTATTATAGCAGACGGTGGAGGAAGTACTCGGGGATATCAGTAAAGCTCATGCTCGTGCGAATTCAGTGATGCAGATTGGCTCACTTTTGGCGGGCAGTGATGAAAGCCCTGGTGAAACGATATTGTATCATGAAGAACTCTATAAAGTTTATCGAGGAATGGGTTCGATTGGAGCGATGAAAAAGCGGCTCCAAAAGCGATCGATATGGTCAAATGGATGCCAATGAGCCAGACAAATTTTAGTTCCAGAAGGCATCGAGGGAAGAGTCCCCCTCAAGGGCGTGGGTCGGTCAGTGGCATAATCCATCAACTATTAGTGGAATTAAGTCAGAATGGGTTATTTGGGCGCCAGGGGCACATTGATGAGTTGCAAGAAACGAGCCACCCACTTTGAATCAGTTCTCGTCTCATTGAGTCACATGTTCACGATGTGACGATTACTAAAGAAGCGCCTAATTACAGGCTTTGGAAAAAGGGGTGACATTTGCAGGTGGATTTTTAATTTTAGATTTCGGGTCTCAATACACTCAACTCATAGCTCGAAGACTTCGTGAATTCAGAGTTTATTCTGAATTAACCTTTTTTTACGTGCAGGATTATGATTTGCAATCCATTAAATCGAGAAATTTTGAGGGGATCATTTTAAGTGGTGGGCCTAGCTCAGTTGTCGAAGAACATTCACCGCAGAAATGTACAAGAACTGATGGATATCACCATTGCTGGGGATATGTTATGGAATGCAGCTTTTGACACATACACTTGGTGGAATGGTTGAAGGCTCTCCACTGAGTTAAATTATGGGGATAAATAGAATCACTTGGTCACAGGCTTTGTCGGACGAAGTGGAAAGAGAAACAAAAAGTATGCGGATGAGCCATGGAGATGTTGTTAAAATTCCGCCTCCCGGGTTTGAAGTTGTGGCTCAATCCATACACCGATCACGGGCTGCCATGAAGTCGCAGCATGGGGCTCGCGTAATTTCATCCCGAAGTTACCCATACGGAAAATGGAGATGTGTTATTAAAATCTTTTTTTGTTTTTGGTTTTTGTAATGCTGAACCGCTATGGGACAGCAATCGATGAAGGCTTGAACTTTCACTGAATATATTGAATACTGTGGAAGCGTGACGAGCATGTACTCTGCGGACTCAGTGGAGGAAGTGGACAGTACTGTTGTGGCAACACTACTCACACGATGCCTTGGTGAAGAGCGAGTGCATTGTGTATTGTTAATAATGGCTTGTTTGCGAAAAAATGAATACGAAGAAGTATTAAAAAACTATGAGCATATGGCCTAAATATTAAAGGTGCTGATGCTTCAGATCGATTTCTGGATGAGCTTAAAGGCGTGGCCGATCCTGAGAGAAAGCGAAAATAATTGGAAAACTTTGTTGATAAAGTGAAGATGCGATTTGGAAAATCGAAAAAGGAAAGTAAACACAAAATAGATTTTTTGGCGCAGGAACTTTATCCAGATGTGATTGAAAGTGTGTCGGTCAATGGGCAAGTAAAGACATCAAATCCCACCATAATGTGGGGCTTGCCAGAGATTTAAATCTCAAATTGGTTGAGCCATTAAGATTGTTATTTAAAGACGAAGTGCGAGCACTGGGTGAGACATTAGGTGTGCCGAGTCCACTGCTTTGGCGACATCCCTTTCCGCCCGGATTGGCCATTCGAATTATGGGTGAAATCACTCGGGAGGATATTCGCATATTGCAAGACGCGGATTATATTTTTCGAGACGAGTTGGTCTGTGAAGACTTGTATAACGATATTGGCAAGCTTTCTGCCGTGCTCTACCTGTTCGACGGTAGGAGTTCAAGGCGACGCGCGGACTTATTCGAAGACTTGGCCTTGCGGGCAGTGACGAGTCGAGACGGAATGATGGCAGCAGCAGACTGGCTCGGATTTTTTCTCTCCAGAGCTTCTGCGTAAAGTGAGCAATCGGATTACCAATGAGGCTTTAAAAGCATTAATCGTGTGTTTTACGATATTACCAGTAAACCTCCTGGGACCATAGAATGGGAATGATTCTAGAAGGTTAGGGGGAATATGCCACTGAAGACGATTTATTTTTTTGATATCGTCTCTGTACTCACAACAATGATTTACTATCGTGTAGTATAAAAGGTAACAAGAGGAAAATGCGCAAGTGACCCAGATACTGCCCTCATGTTGGGGCAACTTCTAGGTGCGCCGATTGAAAGTCACAAATTGGGTGAAGATCGATTGGAATACTTTTTCAAACAAGTCCACTTTTAACCACTCGTATTAAAGCGGTTTTTCAGATAATCGGGCGTCTCGTAGAGTTTATCTGCGGGAGACATTTACTGAGCATCCCATAGTTAAAGAAATATAATGCGGCGGTATAAATTATGAGTTACCGGATAAAAGACAAATTAAGCATCTTCAATTATTATACAGGGATAATAGCATACGTAACATAATAGTTGTTTTAAGAGGGGCCTAGGCCGAGTTTTCTGTTCATTTGCATGCCCATTCCGAATACTTGCTGTTGATGTCTTCATGTCGAATAAAAGACATGGCAGCACACAGGCCTCCGAATGGGGAATGCCATTCTTAGCACTGACTGACTATGGCAATATGTTTGGTTCCATTCAGCATTATTTTGCTTGTCGTGAGGATGGTTAAACCACTAGTGGGTTTAGAGATCTTTCATTTAGCGCCCCAGGGCGGTTTGTGAAAGGTGGTGCTGAGCAACAGTAAAGACCCTAATCAAAAATTGGTTTATTGGCCCAGTCCCTTCCAGGGCTATCAAAATCTTTGTCACCTCATCTCGAGGATTTTTAGAGGGGTTTTATTATGTACTCCTCGAGGATATGGAATTACTGGCAGAGTACTCTCAAGACTTGAGATTTGTTTGACGGGCTCGAAACTGGGTGTTGTTCCATGGAATTTTATTAATAAAGGCGAGGAAAAGGAAAAAGTGGGCCCTACAAAAGATTAAGGATTTGCAGAATATTTTTAATGATCGTCTGTACTTAGAGTCCAATAAAACGGGGATCAAGGAGTGGGACACTGTAAACCCATTTTTAGAAGAAGTTTCACGCATAACGGGTGTTCCTATAGTAGCGGCCAATGATGTTCATTATTTCAAACAAAGTGATCAGATTGCTCAAGAAGTATTGGTTTGTATAGGTACCAATAAAACTTTACAGGACGAATCGAGATTTCGATTGGGCTCGAATGGGCTTTATTTGGAATCCTGATGAAATGCGAAAGCTCTATTCGATCATGTGAGTACTGCGATAGAACTTTAGAGATTGCAGATCGGTGTCATTTAGAGTTTCGACACAAAGACAGTCAGGGAAAACCCATCTATCATCTTCCGACATTTCCTACAAAAAATGGAGCAAGTCTTAAAGATGAAATCCGACGCCTTGTTTTAGAAGGCCTGGAAAGCCGTTTTGTTGAGTTCAAAAGCGGACGAACATTAACCGAAGAAGACAAAAAGAAATATTTTGATCGAATCGACTATGAGCTTGGAGTCATCGATGGCATGGGCTTCAACGGATACTTTCTAATCGTACAGGACTTTATTAATTGGTCGAAAGATCATGGTATCCCTGTCGGTCCGGTCGTGGCTCCGGGGCTGGATCGCTAGTGGCTTACAGTTTAAGGAATCACTGATTTAGATCCAATGCCTTATAATTCTAATTTTTGAACGATTTCTCAACTGAACGGGTATCGATGCCAGATCTGACATCGATTTTTGTCAGGAAGGGCGACAAGACGTCATAAGCTACGTTACGGAAAAGTATCAGGGGAGTCCGTCTCGCAAATTATTACTTACGGAAAACTTCAAGCTCGTGCTGCCATTCGTGATGTGGGTCGCGTAATGGGAATGACCTATGGAGATGTGATCGCGTATCGAAAATTGATGCCAGATGTATTAGGCATCACAATTGATGAGGCCATTAAAACTGAACTCGAATTAGAGAACTCATGGATCAAGACCCAAAGGTGCAAACCTTAATGGATCTCGTCGAAGGGTTAACTCGTCATGCTGGAATTTTCATGCGGCGGGAGTCGATAGCAGACGGGGGGATATCGTGAAAATCTCTCCCTTATCTCGAGGCGCTGCGGGAGAGCGGGTTGTTCAGTTTGACATGAAGCATGCAGAGAAAGTGGGTTTGGATTGTCTGACTTTTTGACTAAAACACTGACTCATATCAACGATGCACTTCGATTGATTCGCCTCAATCGCGGCAAAGAAATTCGAACCACGGATATTTCGATAGAAGACCCGGGCATTTACGAGACTATCAGTAAAGGCGATACCAACGGCGTTTTCCAGTTTGAAGGCGATGGTATTACTGACATGGTAATAAAAGCAAAGCCGACTGTTTTGAAGATAAGCTGGCTGCCATGAACGTTTCTACAGACCGGGCCCAATGAGTATGATCCCTGATTATTTGGATCGAAAACATGGCCACAAAAAAGTGGAATATATTTTCCCGAGTTAGAAGAAATTTTAAAAGAAACCTACGGAATTGTTGTTTACCAAGAACATGTACAATTGATTGCTCTAAAATTGTTTACTCGCTGGGTGAAGCTGGATATTCTCCGTCGGGCCATGGGTAAAAAAAATCGCTGAAGAAATGGATAAGCAAAAAAAGCGATTTATGAACGGAGCAGCTAAAAACGGATAGTGACCCTGAAAAAGCTGAGAAGCTTTTCGATACTATGGCTGAATTTGCTAAATAATGGATTTAACAAATCCCATGCCGCAGCTTATTGTGTGATTTCTGCGCAGACGGCCTGGATCAAACACTACTATCCGGTGGAAATTCTTTATGCGGCCCTTCTCTACGGAAATGAGTGATACGGATAAAGTTGTAAAATACGTGAAGGATGCACAGAAACACAAGATCGAAAGGTGCTACCGCCACATATCAACCACTCCAGTTATAAATTTTCAGTAGAGGGGGAAAAAATATTCTTCTCCTTGGGTGCGATTAAAGGAGTCGGTCAGAGCGCCGTTGAAAGTATAATTGAGTCTAGAAATAGAGTCCCAGGCAAAAAATTTGAATCTATTGAGCAGTTTTTTGAAGTCATAGACCTCAGAAAGGTGAATAAAAAAACAGTTGAATGTTTAATCAAAGCGGGAGCATTTGACGGATTCGGTGCAAATCGAGCAGAGCTCATGAATGGATACGGCAAGTTTATTGATCGTGCTGATCAAATTAAAAGGGATAAAGAAGTAGGCCAGGTGAGCTTATTTAGCATGGATCAAGCCGTACAAAATGAAGAAAAAGTGGTCTTAGAGAAGATGGAAGCATGGCCGCGGTCCATCGCTTTGGAAAATGAAAAGAGTGTTTTAGGCTTTTACTTGAGTGATCATCCTCTTTCAGGAATTGAACATCTGACACGGATTTGGACGACCGGAGATGTTGCCGAACTCGTGCAAAAAGAAAATAAATCTAAAGTTCAGGTGGTTGGACTGGTTTCATCGCTCCGAGAAGTCATTACCAAAAAAGGCACACGCATGGCTTTTGGACAATTTGAGGACCTGTCGGGTGCGGTGGAGCTTATTATTTTTCCAGATGTGTATGCGGAATCAGAAGTCATTTTAAAAGGTGATGGAGTGCTCATTGTCAGTGGATCCGTTGAGGTTTCTGCGGAAAAAGAGTCAGCAAAAATCATAGTAGAAGACGTTTCCGCACTTGATAACCAGTTAAAAAAATCAAGAAAGCTCATATTTAATTTACAAGATCAAGACATGAATAAAATTGAGGCAATTAAGCGCATCGTCGAAAAATACCCGGGCAGTATTTCTACAGGATTTAATATTTACCTGAAAGATATAAACAAAACAGTCTCTTTAGATGTGGCGAGTGAGAGCGGAGTGAGTCCAGTGAGCGATTTTTTTGAGTCACTCCAAACTGAATTTGGCACTGCAGATTTTGTAACGCTACAGCGTTAATAGGGTTGGCAAATACGAGGCGCCATGTACAATAATTGAGGCGAGGTTTAGCGATGAAATGGTTAGCAGTATTAATTTTATTTTTTGGGTTCAACTCTTTAGCGGCCAACATCGCTGATGTTGTCTATGAAGGCGTTTCTGATGAAAAGTCTAGAGCCGCGTCTCGTAAAGATGTCATGGAAAAAGCCATAGAAGAAACTTCATTGGATTTGATCCGGCAAATGATCGGTGAAGAAAAAACCTCCCGCAATATGCAAATAATTAAAAACTATGTCATCAAAGACTCGGGAAAATACATATTGAAAATAAAAGGCGAAAGTATCGAACGGGTCGATAATCAATTTAAAATGAGTTTTAGATTGGAAGTTGCCCTAGACAATTTGAAACAGATTCTTTTGGCGAACGGCTTACTGTATGAAATGGAAACCTCAAGTAAGGTTTTGCCTTTTATTAGTTGGAACGACAAAGTCTCATCGGAGGCCTTTAGCTGGTGGACTACACCACTAGCGAGTGCCAATCCCATGGGAGTTGAAGTCATCAAAAAAATGCATTCGAGCTTACAAAAAGAGCTAGCGACAAAAGGATTTTATGGATCTTTACCAATGGAATCTAACTTTCAAATGTTGATTCCCCCTGGATTTTCAAACGAAAGATTAAATAATTCAGATATGTTATTTTTAGGGGAATATTTTTCTGCGCCCATCGTACTCAAGGGTGAAGTAACAGCATTGAATCAAGGAAGCTTTGGGAGTAACTACCTGTTGAAGGTAAAAATTGTCGCTTATCAATCTCTCAATGGGCGTGTTATCGGAGAAGTCAGTCGCCAATTTCCCACAGATAATGGGAATTTCAATTTGGTGGTAAATAAAAAATGGTCGGAAGTGGTTGACGGTGTCGCCGGCGATTTGTCGTCTCAGATATTCAACAGCTGGCAGAAGGGGACTTTTGGCAGTAGTTTAATTCGAATCACTTTGCAGGGTGATTTGCCCTATCAACAGATGGCAAATATTAAAGAAAAACTGCAAAGAGTCGGAGACATTCGAGCCATTCGAGAGCGACTTTTTGAGCCAGGTGCAGTTACCTTTGAAGTGGACACCTCCCAAGAATCAAAAAAATTAGCACAAATCATTCAGAGCATAAACTTGGCACCTGTAGTACTCAAGATTGATGAAGTGAGTGCCAGTCAGGTCCTTTTTGACGTTAAAACACAGAAATAGATCGACATAGGTCGAGTAAAAGTCTGAACTGTATTTTCTATCGAATTTTCGCTGATAGAATAGAATATATGAAGCATATTGCACTATTGTTTTTGTCCTTGTCGATGATGGGTTGTAGCCTTTTTTCTGATAAAAGAGGCCCTGCGCCAAGTCAGAGTATGAATGCTGCGGAGGTTGCGGTTCCCTATCAGGCTCGAAAGGGCCAACAATTAAAAAAGCGTCTTTTAGTGCTTCCTTTTCTGGATAAAAACCTTTCGCGTAACTCAGAAGTAAGAGAAATAGCACGACGATCCATTGTCAATGAACTGTTAAAAACACAAGAGTTTGTTGTGGTCAGCAACGCGGATTTCCCTACAGATTTGACAAAGTTTTTAACCGAAGAAAATGAATATGATATTGCGAATATAGCGAAAGTTGCCCATGGACTTGGAATTGTAGCTGTGCTGGAGGGAAAGATTTTGGATGTGCGTGCCCGGCGCATTGGTGATCAGGTGGGGCTCTTCCGAGAAATTAAAGCAAGAGTAGAAACCACAGTGCGCTTGAGACTGGCGGCTAGCAAAAATGGCAAAATCCTCATGGATGATGAACGGTCCGCTACTATTGAATCCAGTACAACTCGGTTTGCTGAAAACTCTTTTTCAGACCGTTACCTAGAACAAGACCCGCGATTAGTTACGAAATCGGTACTAAAAGCCTTTTATGGAAGCGTTGGAAATATTGTAAGAACTGTGGATAAAGTAGATTGGGAAGGGCGAATCGCCATGGTTTCTGGGGATCGTGTATTTATCAATGCTGGTCGATTATCAGGTCTTCAGGTGGGCGATATATTGAAAGTTACGGAGCCTGGTCAAGAGGTGTTTGATCCCGAAAGAGGGTTGTTTTTAGGGTACGCTCCTGGACGTATGAAGGGCACTCTGGAAGTTGTGAGTTATTTCGGCAAAGACGGATCTATTACCGTGGTACACTCTGGGTCCGGATTCTCTTAAAACGACCGTGTTGAACTCTATTAGGAAATTTCTAGACCGTAATTTCTACTAAATTCTCCGATACATAATATAGATGTATAGGAGGCCACGGATGAAAATATTTTTAATTGCTTTCGGTTGTTTTTTGACCGTTTACAACAACGCTCAAGCAAACCTTCGTCGTCCGCAGAGCAGATAGGTGGAGTACCTCAATACTGTTCGGCTTCAAAAGAATTTATTGTTTCTTATGAATACCTAAAAGGGCAAAGTTACTTTGATCAAAAATGGGCACAAAGCGTTTCACAAAAAGTGGCTCAAGGGTGTGACGGAGCTGCAAGGCGATTTATTAAGGCGATGAAAGTACTCATGCAAGTTGGGGTTTACACAGATGATGCTGCACAGTTTGGTATTCAATTGGCACAATCTACAGATAATAAAGCCGATGTTTTTTTTCAAACTTTTCAAAAAGCCTATTTAAAAAAGTATCTGGATTTAGATGTTCAAACTTCACTAGAATTAGCACGTCGTCTCTCCTATGACTTCAATGGATCCAGTCAAATAGCAGAAGAAGACTTTTCAAATTTTATTCAATTTTGTGCGGGCAAAAAATCTTTAGGCTTGTCTATACCGACCTGTTCCGACTTCGCTTTACGAATGACTGTGTACGGAGAAGGAAAGAACATTTCAGTTTATCCTGAGTTTATAAAAGCTTTCGAATTTATGACTTCTAAGGATGGGCCGGAACAACCGTCAAATATCGCTTTAGAGATGACAGAACGCTTGATGAAAATTCATCCATTGGCAGCCACGGATTTCGTCACGGCCTATACATATAGTGTCCGCGAGAAAGGTTTGGATTTAGACCGTGGTCAAGCTCTCGCAATGGCCGAGGAGCTAGCAAATACGGGGAGCCGCCTTCCGGCCTCTACGCCAAAAGTAAAATAACACTTCAATTTAGAAATTAAATGTCAGTTGAAGCCCAGGAGCTAAGCGCCCTTTATTATCTGCAAGCAGTGAAGGGCTTGCAACAGGTCCATAAATTTTCTTTTTGTATGTTTCATGTTGTTGATAAACTTCGTAACTTCGATATTTGATAAAAATGGGTAAAAACGAAGCGATGGCCGTTATGGGAACAAGTAATTTGGCCTCGTTGGACGAGCTCTCATCTGTCATATCTTGTAAGGTCATTGCAAAAGCAAAGTTGGATACAGCAAATATCCAGGACATTCTTTGACCGACGATATAGGCATCATACAGATGTTCTTCGGCAATTCTTTCCCGAGTCAGGTGATCTCTTTTACTTTTTACGGGCAATTTTCTAAGGGCTTTGTCAGCATCGGTGTAAGGTGTGTAGTTGTAGGACATGTATGTGGTCAAAGCTAACCATGCCACCCCATTTAACTGCAAAAAACTTGCTTGTGAACGAAACTCATCGATGTCGTCTCTATATTCACCTTGATTCGACCATCTCGTTGAATCGTAAGCGGGCTCATTGTTTTTTACGTATGTCCCTGTGATTAATGACATCAGAGACGCCAGCTGAATGGGAGTGTGAGTCTTATACCAACGTCCAGGATTATTTTGTTCATTATCCGCTTCCATTTTGATTCGATCACTAGCACGAGGCGTTACCATAAGTTCTGGATAACGCAACTGAAGTGGTTCTGCCTGCGATTGAGCAACAATTATTAAACTGAAAGTGAAAGAAATAATGAACTTCATAAGAAAGACTTCCTTGTTGTCATAGGTGATTCGGTCTTCATATAATGCGTATATGTTAATTCTATGAGGGGAAAATTATTATGTCTATTAGACTTATGGCTTTTTTGATATCTCAACTTTTTCTTGTTCCGGCAATAGCGGCGAGTAACGCAGGAGTTATTACAAGCCTTTCAGGACAAGCTGAGATATTTACTCGACCCAGCGATAACGCTGAAGGCCCTAAGACCAAGAGTGAAATTTGAAGGTAAATTTTATTCTGTTAAAAAAGCGAAGGTAGGATTTAAATTACGATTCAATCAAGTTATCAAAAAACAAACACAGATTCAAAACTTAAAAAATCACATTTGTAAATGGTGACTCGATGATGCTAGGTCCGGGTTCAGCGCTTTCCTTGGCGGAGTTAAAGGATGCAATTAAATCAAACAAGAGCGACGGTCAGATCATGAATTTGATCTATGGTAAAGTTCGTTCTGTCATCTCAAAAACGGGTCCGAGACAGAATATGCGAATTAAAACTAAATCGGCGGTTGCTGGAGTAAGAGGAACTGACTTTTTTGTTGCGTATAATGGCGCAAAAGATGCGACTGAAATTTCCGTGTTGCGGGGAAAAGTGGCCGTTAATACCACTCAAGATTTAAAGAAAGCTGATACAAAACTTTTAAAGAAAGGTTACACCGCTGAAATCAAAAACATACGAGCGCCGAAAGAGCTACCATCAGCCCTCCCTCAAAAAGGCTCAGTTCAAGGAAAACAAGTTCGTTCACAAAAAATTGCAGCGGTTGCAGGGTTTGAAAAGCCAATTTCAATTCGAATTTTATCCAAAGAAAAACTTCAGTTAATTAATACTGAATCTACGGTTAAAATGGATAAAGGCAAAATTGAGGAAGCCCCACCCGAAGTCAAAGAATTGATTGATCGCCTTGAGAAAAAAGCGGTAGAAGTGGTTGTTGAGGATATCAAAGCGAATGACCCAGAGCAGTTCAAAAAAATTGAAAATGTAGCGAGTAATGCCACTTCCATTGAAATGATCAACTCTGCAGTTATCAACGATCTTGAAACGAAAGCTCCTATTGAATCAGAAGCCCGAAAACTCTCTGAAGAGGAGCTTTTACGAAATCTTAAAACCGGTGACGACGTTTATCAAAAGTATTTCGGGAACTAGCGCGAGTGACAGCATCGAAGGTGCCAGGGTCACGAAGCGGGTCGCTGGTTCTTACTTGTAGGGAAGTGGTAGACCCGACTGGACTCGAACCAGCGACCTCTACCATGTCAAGGTAGCGCTCTAACCAACTGAGCTACGGGTCTGTAAACGAAGCTATGAACTTGCCACGTCCCCTTTTAGAAATCAACGAATCAACTCTATTATAATTTC
Source organism: Bdellovibrionales bacterium (assembly GCA_041391465.1). Classification (GTDB taxonomy): domain Bacteria; phylum Bdellovibrionota; class Bdellovibrionia; order Bdellovibrionales; family UBA1609; genus UBA1609. Next base: position 34,336 of record JAWKNX010000013.1, on the reverse strand, counting down.
ATGATTTCAATATGACGCGGTTGCGCAAATAGGTGTTTCCTGCTACAGACTGGTGTCATATTTCTAAACCTGCAACCTACAGGTTTACAAGGAGTAGTGAAAATGGATCATATTTTAAACCCACAGCCGCTGACGGTGGAACAGGCTAAGATTATCGGCCCAAATGTTGAACAATTTCTGCAATCTATTAAATCCAGCACCGATGAGGATGGAAAGTTTCATGTCGATCAAAAGCGTGTGGAAATGTGTCTGACTTTGGCGGCACAAATTCCCAGCCTAGTGAATATCATTCGTCGACTGGACGAAGAAAACCAGTCATTGCGAAGTCAGCTGTCGAATTAAAGAAATTCTCTAGTTATCTTTAGGAATGAAGCGATTTAAAAAGCGATACATTTCGTAATATGCTTCTGCTCGGAGTTCTTTATCCTCAGTTTGCAGAATATCATGATCCCCTTTGTCTCTAAAATCCACATATCGCTTGTTACCGTTAGAATTAATGGCCATTTGTTTAAAATAGTATCGATCCAACCCAGTCACTTCAGCATCAAATTGTGTGACCATAATTAGTAATCGAGTGGAGTCATTAGGTTGATGTAATTGCTCCCTGAACCCTAAAGTATCCATTTGTTCATGAGTACTGAAAGCCCATTTGTAGACCTCTTCATTGAGATAATCGGGTCCATGCCTTTCATAAAGAATTCGATCACCTAACCAGTTTGCATACTTATTGTAAGCAAGCGTCTCCACAGAAGGATACATGGGGCTAATGGCAACAGAAGCGTCGATCAGCGGAGACTCTGAGATTTTGTTCAGTGCCATTTTGCAAAGTCGTGCCAATCATTCCAGATGAGCTACGTCCAACTATAAAAATGGGACGGTTTCCGGCGAAGCCTTCTTTAAGTCGGTAAAATAGCCTTCATAGTATTTTGAGGTGTCTTCGTAATTTTTTAACTCCCAAGCGTTTTTAGCTCCGGCTCTTCCTGGAAGCTCCAATGCCTCAGCGGTCGCATTAAAGTATATAAGAGGTTCGCCAGTATTGGGATCGACGGCATAGATGTCATTTCCGTTTTGGTCCTTAAATAGGGGTCAGAGAAGACATCGACCTTTTTCTGGGTCGTTTTGGATCGACTTTTTTTTTCTAATAGGAATAAAATTTCCTTGATTGTCGATCTTCGGCCTTATTTTACTGTGGATTGATTTTTACTGACGTTTCGAGAGTTCACACCGCTAACCACTCTCAAAACCGAATTAACGTAACTAAATACGCCTCCCTGACCGGATATAAAAACAATCACGGCTTTGGAGTCGGGGTGCACGCGGTGCCCTCCAGTGAGTGCTCTGTTGGCCCCTAGGTAAAGGTGCGACTCTCCATTTGAAGCGCGCTCATAAAAAACATCTGTTGAGCCCCCGTTGGCTTCAGCGTTTTTTCGAAGTTCAGGTATTCTTACATTTTGGATAAAATCGAGATCATTGGGTTCAAATTTAGAAATATCATATGGTTCAGATTTTTCAGAATAGAGATTCCGACCAAAATCAACCAGGTCATTTGAAAGAAAGATCGAAGAACAAGCCGAAATGGACGCAAAGGCGGTAGTGCTATTTAAAACCAAGCTCAAAAGAAATGCTGTGCAATATCTAGTCATTTAATGACCCGCCCTGTAGCGTTTGATGACATCTTGTACAAACGAAAACAATTCCAAGTTAGCTTCTAATCGAATTGCATCGGGAGCCAATGTGAGAATGTCATGTTTGTCCGTATCAAATATTCTCACTTTAAAATTGTCACCATTTGTTTCGTCAATAGATTTGTAAGCATGAATCTCTTCATTAACAATCTGGTTGTCCTTTTCAGAGAGTAAAACAAGTCGGTTTTCCGTCTCTTTTTTAGGGTTAAAAAGCTCCGGGTCACGCGCCATTTCCCAGTAAATATTGTAAGACCATCGATCAAGCTCTTTATACGAAAATCCATTGTCTGCACTGGTGGCATCACTTCTAATAAGAGCCTCTTCGCTGGCCTTCAATGAACTCGCATCTGCAAGTACTGGGTTAATGGCTACTGTGCCCGCTATAAAATTTGGACCATATTTTTTGTTAAGCTGACTCTGAAGTAGCCAAGAAAACGTACCATATCCACTTCGGCCCAAGAGGATCAAGGGTACATCCACTCCCATATCTTCTTTAATTTTTAAAATGATATTTTCGTAATGGGCCACTAATTCAGAAGCGGTGACAATTTTATTAATATCCACCGATCCGGTCCTACCGGCGCCCTCGATCCCCTCTGCCGTCGTCGTTACAAAAGTGCCCTGTGCTTTAACTTTTTTGAGAGTCGAAGAGAGTTTGCTTTTATTATAAGAGCCCACATTCGTCAGTACGGATGTCAAATAACTGTTTTCTCCTCCAATTCCAGGGAGAAAGACAAAGTAAGCTTCCGTACCCTCCCTGACTCCTAAGCCCTTTGCCATTTCTGAATCAGCAACTCTTACTCGAATGGTTTCGAGTTCTGGGTCATGGCGAACGGTCAATTTTTCGTAAACAGTGGGGTCTTTTTGAATTTTTTCAGAGAGCTGAGCAATACGTTGAGAAAGAGAGGATGGGTCATTAGGTTCGAGAGTAGAAGTGTCGTAGGCCGACAACAATTCAATAGTAAAAAGAGAACGACAGCTCGGTTGGGACCACGTGTAGGATCCGGTCAAAAAAATAATCAACGCCCATGCGATGCTTGTTATTCTTATTCTTTTTTCTAGGATTTGTTGGCTCATTGTCTCACTCAGTTTCTTAAAAGGATTTACGGAAAAACGGGGGCTTTTTTGGAGAGAATTAATGATTCTTCCGGTGCGCCCGATTGATCCGACTTTTGTGAGACAAATTAATTTGATTCATAGTGGCAGAATATTAACTGAAGATCTCTGCTATATACAGTTGAATTAAACACCATCCAATAATTACAGAACCCGTTCAGAATCCAAATAAATACCCATTAAAGAAATTTATATTTGAACTCAGCACAAACGAAGCCCTTAAAAAACTTGTAAAAAATTACTGTGTACATCTTTATCCCCTACGGGATCAGCACTGGCAATGATGTCTTCATCGTTGTAGCTCGTGACGATATCCAAAATTTCAATGGATTTACTATGGACTTGATACTGAATTCTCCAAGTTCGATGGCCTATTTCATAGGTTTGAGTTCCCAGTACCCGAATTCGTTTTTTGCAGGTCCGTGGGGTCGTGTCCCAGTTGGGTATAAATAAACCCAAAAATGTCGATTTCGGCCCACTGCTGAACCCAATGGGCTTTTTCTAGAGCTTTATTGGAGAAGTGTATGGGCCAAATCTGGCGATTGTATTTTTCGAGCCATCCATTTCTGGCCTCTGGGTGCGAGTCACTTTGTGTAACATAAGGTTTGATATCAACAATAGGTGTTCCGTTTAAAATATCGTGGTTCCGAACAAGGATATGCCGACCTTTAATTTTTTCTATCTGTAAACAGGAAAGTCCTAACGGGTTTGGGCGGTAAGGCCCACGTGAACCCCATGTCCCCACTTTTGGAGCTCCTTTATAGGGAGGATCTGTCATCACTTTCCATTTTGAATTTCTGTTGAAAACAAATATTACCCAGATATGGGAAAACTCCTGTAGACCCTGTAGCATTTGCGGGTCTGCAAATTCGGGATAGAGTTCAATGCGACCCTCATTCTGGGCCCAATTAGGTTGTCGGGGTACTTCAGCAGGATATTTGGAAATACACTGAAAGATACCTATGGGAGAAAGATTAACCGTGTTGTCGACTGTATTCATACATCACCATAGAGCAGGCATTGGCTACATTGAGAGAGTTTTTCACTCCGAGCATTGGGATTCGTACGATCCTATCGCATAGGCTTAATGTTTCTCCATTAAGCCCAAATCTTTCATTACCAAAAACAATGGCTGAATGTTCTGGAAACTCACAATCTGCGAGGTTCTCGGAGGGCTCAGCTGTTTCGACCGCATAGACGGTGTAGCCTTGATTTTTTAAGTTCACAACGGCTTCGGAGGTCGTGGGGAATGAAATCCAATCTATATAGTTGTGCGTATTCATTGTGGTTTTAACGGTTTTTTGGTTTTCTGGGCCGGAAGTATAGCCGGTCAGTATCAATTGTTGGACGCCCATACATTCTGCTGCTCTAAATATGCTTCCTACATTAAAAGAACTGCGAATGTTTTCTAAGACAATTTTTAGTGGAAAAGTCTCTCTTTGCTTCTCTAAGCGATCACTATTTTCGATTAAAAAGTCATGTTCTTTAAGTTCCGTATTTAATGCCCTTTCCAGGGAAACATTGATAGCTGCTAACTGAGGAGCACCCCAGCCTTCAAAGATCTGCTGAGACAATCGCCGGAACCGAGGGAGGTCGTTGTTACTCGTCATATCATTGAGTGCCAACTCGAATTGACGTCGTTCCTGAGTGGTCCATAAATTCTCGGGTTGCTGTTCAAGCTTATGACCTAATTGGAGTACTTGTCGAATACCACGACTCTGCAGGTCCATTACTTAACCCGAACTCCAGGTTTTGAAGACTTTTCCGGCTCCACTACGCTTAAGCCATCTTCAGACTCCACGGCGAGTATCATGGCTTCTGAGACGCCAAACTTCATAGTTCGCGGTTTCAAATTAGCGACAATGACCACTGTTTTTCCTACAAGTTGGTCGGGAGAATAGGAGTTTTTAATTCCAGCGAAGATATTTTTGGTGTCTCCACCTCCCAGATCCGCAGTAATCTGCAGCAATTTATCGGCTCCTTCAACTGGATTGCATTCGATAATTTTTGCCGTTTTCAATTCTACTTTCATGAAATCATCAAATTCAATCAACGTTGACTCCTTTTTTCTAGGTTCATTTTTTTTGCTGGCGTTGGCCGAGGCGTTGGCTTTTTCTTCTTCGATCATTTTATCGATCTGGTTCATTTCAAGGCGAACAGCTAAATGGGTATAGGGGTTCAATTTGTGCCCTTTGAGTTCTCGACTCAAATCGTTCCAAGTCAGGGGTTTTACGTTGAGAACAGTTTCTGCTTTTTTGGCATATTCAGGGATTACTGGTTTCAAATATATGAGAATGTTTTTATAAATATTTATAACACTCGTGAGGACTTGCTTTGTTCCTTCCGGATCATCTTTGATGGTTTTCCAAGGTGCTTTTTCGTCGAAATACTTATTGGCCTCTTCAGCTAAGGTGCGAATTTCTTGCATTGCCTTTGCGTACTCACAGGCCTGAAAGAGTTCGCCAATTTTGTCTTGTGCCTGCACTGATTTTTGAAACAACTTATAACCATCTTGATCAAAATCCGAAGTGGTGCCATCGAGTTTTTATCCAGCATTGAACGCCTCTCGAGGCTAAATTCGTGATCTTACCTATCAACTCTGCATTCACACGGCCAATAAAATCATCCATGTTTAAATCAATGTCATCCGATGAGGGACTTGTCTTAGAAGCGTAATAGTAACGCAGATACATCGGATCAGCGTGTTTTAAGTAGGTCTGGGCATTAATAAATGTACCCTTTGGATTTACTCATTTTTTCGCCATTGATTTTAACAAATCCATGGACATGCACAAAGGAAGGGGTTTTAAAACCTGCTGCTTTCAACATTGCGGGCCAAAACAAATTATGAAAGTAAGTGATGTCTTTACCTATAAAATGATGTATTTCACATTCGTCAGACTTCCAGTAATCTTCATAATTCTTTCCGTGCCGATCTGCCCAATTTTTGTAGAACTGATATACCCAATGGGTGCGTCCACCCACACATAAAAATATTTATCTTTATACCCGGGAATTGGAATGCCAAAATAAGGCGCGTCTCGTGAAATATCCCAAGATCTGAGGTCTTCACCAAACCACTCCATCATTTTGTTCGTGACTTCGGTTTGTGTGTGTCCTTTGAGCCAGTCTTTTAAAAAGTCTCGAAAATAATTGATTTCAAAAAACAAGTGCATGCTTTTTTTCTTAACCGGAGTATTACCACATAAAATACAATAGGGATCAATCACTTCAGCAGGAGTGTAGGTCGCTGCACAGACTTCACAATTATCACCATGTTGCCCTTCGGATTTACATACGGGACAGGTTCCTTTGACGAAGCGATCCGGCAAAAACATTTTATCGTGCTCGCAATAACTTTGCTCGATTTCTTTTTCAGAGATGTGATTGGCACTGAGCAGGGCTTTGTAAAACTCGTGGGCTAATTCTTCACTTTCTTTGGAGTGAGTTGAGTAATAATTATCGTATTCCACTTCAAAGCCGGTGAGGTCACGAAAGTGTTCGGCATGAATTTTATCGATCAGTTGCTCTGGAGTCATACCCTGATTTTGTGCACTGATCATGACGGGGGTTCCATGAGTGTCATCGGCACAGACAAACACACACTCTTTACCTCGGAGTTTTTGATACCGACACCAGATATCCGCCTGTACATGTTCAAAGATGTGACCCAAATGAATGGATGCATTGGCGTAGGGGAGGGCACAGGTCATTAGGATTCGATCAGTGTTCATTTTTTATAACTCCACATAGGACTGCCACTTTTTGGACAGTTCTAGAATTCTTACAAACAATTTACGTCCAGCAAGCTACCACAAGCTCTTTAATTTACCAATAACTCACTAAATATAGGGGGTTTTTGCAATTAACTCCAAGGGCTGAAGGAGCCGGAGAGATGGCACCGTCTTTGCTCTTTTAGGGGTAGAGAAGACCATATAAAGGAGCTTTTAGATGCTTAAAAGATTAGTCATTATGACGATTTGTGGTTTGTTGGCGCAGGCGACCCTAGCAGCAACAGAAGAGACCCAAGTGGACGCCAAATCCAAAACTGCGGCAGAATTGGCCAAATCGGCGACTCCTTCTCCCTATACCTTTGGGTGGACAACGGAGAACTACGTTTTTGGTTCTGATTTGGACGCGGGAAATGCGGCAAAAACAGTATCGGACAACTATCTAACGGTAGATTATAAGCTCAATGACAGCACTAAGTTGTTTTTATGGCAAATGTTCCACTTTGATTACGATAAAAATGAATCACTAGAAATAGGGGATATTGTCGTTGGATACAGTGCTCGACACGGAATGATCCCTGGTGGTTGGAATGTTTCCTCTTCCATGCGTCTTTACATGCCGGTTCGGGAATACAACCAAAAAATTGGTAAGGTCCAATATCGTTTTTATGGAAAAGTCGACAAGGACATTTCTAAAAACTGGAATATCGCTTTTGAAACCAATCCTCGTATATATGGGTACACTCGCTATCAAGATGGGCAGTTGGGACTGAACTTCAGAAATCATGTGATACTTGGTTACAAAGCCTCTGATCGCCTTTACGTAAATACTTATTTAGGACATGCACATTACAATAGCTACACAGGAAAGCGATATGATGAGGAAAAAGCTCCTGTGGAATGGGACGACCCTTTTGATTATGACGATGCCGCCTATCTTGATTTAGAATTTGTAAGTCCTCTGAACGACAACATCACTTTAATCGGTGTCATCAGCCAGGAAACAGATCTTAGAAATCCTGAACCAACTTATTACTTGAAGCCTTCAGAAACCCTGTATTTTATTATTGGCGTGATTTCGATTTAACTGAGTGTAGGCCAATTCATCTATAATTATTGATCTTTTAGGAAATGGAGTCTTATGGCTCCATTTTTTCTTTGAACGGCATATTGGAGCCATAGCGGCCCCAGTAATCTGCCCGAGAGATAGGATTGTATAAATTTCAGTTTAAAAAATAAGCTGAATTGATGATCTGCACCTATTTTTACAGATTTACAGGGTGATATTGAAAAAGTTCCAGACTTTGGTATACCTATTGCTCCTTTGGGGGGAAACCAAGAACTGGTGTCAATTGGGGAAAATAGACGACAGGAGTCGAAAAGAACTGAAGGCGCCAGCGAACAACGGATTATAGGGGAAACATGAAATCCAGCATTCTTGCGTTGGCCACAACTTTGGCCTTATCAACACAGGCCTTTGGGGCGAGCGGAACGACATCCACAACAACAGAAGAAGCAAAAAGAAAGAGCCGGCGATTAAATTAAATTTCTACTCTGAAATTTATGGTGGCGCGGCAAACGTCAATAGAAATGAAAGAGATTCTGTGTCTTCCTATAACTATATGGGGTTCACTACAAAACTCAGTAAAACTGAAAATTTTCAATTGCGTGCCGTCTTTGAAACGGGACAAGCCTCAGTTGAAGGCATTGCCAATATTGATAAATCTTTCCAGGGCAAAGCACAAATTAACCCCTCGGAAGTGGAAACAGAAAAAGACTCTTAATAACACCCAAGAGTTCAGTATGGGTGACTGGATTTTACGCTACACCAATTCTAAAACCAGTTTTTAGGTGACGATATTCGAACACAAGTTCGGGTTTATCTACCGACCAGTGAGTCTTCAGACGCTTTAGGTAAATACAGTCTTCGTATGTATGCGACAGTTCCTTTGGGTGAGTTGGCTGCAATGAAATGGTCGGCCAGCTTTGTCCCTAACGTGCATTTTTATACGAAACGGCCTGAAGGACAAAATGGTCTTGATGGGCTAATGACTTTGGATGGTACCTATTCGTTCAATGATGATTATTCACTGACCGCTAGCGTTTACTATCGTCCCCTATGGTACAACACGGGACAAAGATTTCGCCTCGGCGGCCTAGACGTGAATGGTAATCGCCAAGACCCAACCTTTAGTTCGCAGCAAGGTTTAGTTGAATTGGGATATGCCTATCTCTACTTTAGCGCGGCAGTTACAGAAAACTTGAACATAGACCTTTATGCGGAACACAGAAGAGACTTGTCTGCAACCAATCCATTTATCTTGTTTAATGAAGATGAAACCTCTTATGGTTTGGTCCTTTCAACAAGCCTATAAGTCGTAATAAATTAAAAATATTTGATTGGCCTCACTCAATGGTGGGGCCAATTTAATTTGAACCAGGGCCTCAACAACATCTTATAAAAATCGCCCTAACTCCCTGTAAAACCTACCTATTCCCACATTTTTGACGCAATTCAATATCAAATATGTCACATTGAACCCACAAAAAATGGGGTCCAATTTGGTTTACAAAAAGGCACTGTATTCTTTGATGGGTTGTCTCTTAGCCACCATCGTTTTGCCAGTCAATTCGCAGGCTATGACCTGCCAACAGCTGTTTGGCGAAGGTCACTTGAAGTTGGTCTATGTTAACGATAACCCCACTTTTGCGACCGACTTTACTGACAAGATTGAGCAAGATCGACAATACCCAATCGAAGCCGTAGATCCGGTTTTTTATCTATTGCGCAATAATCTCCCATTAAAAGAAAAGTATGAACGTTGGGTTTTGGATAACGAAGTATATACCTTATTGGCGGCATTTGTAGAACCGGTTCGAGATATTTAAGCAGCCATTGATTTTGGTCTGGATGGCAGAAACCCAAGATTGCACCGTATATATGAAGAATCCCGAGATAATAAGTTATCAGATGAAATACTTGTAGAGCACGCAAAACAAAATGCGAAAGCTCAAGAGCAGCAAGAGTTACTCGCCACCGCTGAAAATGTTGTTTTATTTAATTCTCCGGAAATGAAGCAAGAGACCATTGTAGATACAATTTCCAATATGGTGTTAAAGCCAGTTCCCTTCTACGAGCGGCTTTTTGTGGAAGCATTGGAGTTTTTGGCTGAAAGGATTCGGCAACCCGAATTAGAATTGAAATTCGATTATCCACTAGAGGAAATGCACCTGAAGGTTAACCGGGAAAATGCTCTTCACTTAGTGTTATTAACATCGACAGTGATCGAGTGGCACCCTGTGCTCATGTATTATGAAAACTATGCCTTAGAAAGACATTCCAATGTCTCCTCAATGGCTTTGGAAAAAGAACTGCAACGGCTGGATGAAGATGAACTGGCCAACCCCATTTTCGAAAGAGAGCTCACTGAAAAGGAGTTGTCGTTCTATCACTTTATACATAACGCTAAGAACGATCCAAGAATGGAAGAGTTTTATGAGCTCTATGAACATTTCTATAACGACGAATCCCCCTCACGCGATGAGGTGGCTCGCACTCTGGACAATGCCCATAAGATTTTTGAAGAAGAGTTTAAAACGGGATTAGGTGATTATCATATGTTTTTCAGGTCTCTCACTTACGTTGAGTTTGAACGGGGAGAATTCTTGCCTTCAGATAATGACCTTTACGATTATTAGTCGAACTTTTTAGTGATTTAAAATTGAGTATTTGTAAGTAGGTGTGCAGGTCGCGTTGGACTTCGCGTATCCAGAGTGCGGCAAAGCTTTGCTTTGAAGCATTCTGAAGACGCGATGTCACCAAAAGCGCTTCCAAACAACTGATTACAAATACTCAATTTTAAATCACTAAAGAATTCGCGTTTTGAGCTAAGGAAGCTTTGTCAGTGGATCTATAGGGATTTTGTTGTCGAGCAGTTCAAAGTGCAAGTGCACTCCCGAAGCCCGTCCAGTGCGGCCCATAAGCCCGATCACTTGCCCGCGACCAACGGCATCTCCCGTTTTCACTTTTAATTTGTTCATATGGGCATACAATGTTGCCAGTTTCCGCTCCGTTACTTATCAATACCATGTTGCCGTAGCCACTGTAGCGGCGACCGGCATAGACGATGATTCCGGAGTGGGCGGCTTTGATGGGGGTGTTGAGTCGGCCGCCAATATCGATTCCGTCATGTTTGGGGTTTTTAGGGGGAGCAAATTTTTGCGTAATTCGCGCTTTCGATACAGGCCAAATGAGTTCAATGTGACTGATGTTAAATGTGGCAGGCGCCCGTTGAGACGTGTGATTAGTAATGATATGGCGTGACTCTGATGATCGCCGTTGCGCTTTTTTAAACTCTGGGAGCTTCAAAGCACTACTACAGCCCAAGGTCATAAGCGAAATAAGAGTGATTAAAAGTCCATATCTCATAGTAATATCTTAGCGAGTTCTGCATTTATTTTGGAAAAGCCTCAGTGCAACACGACTAAGGGCGCAGAAAAATTTGCCGAAACTTAAATAAAAAAGGGTCCTGTTAGGTACAGGCCCCTGTTGGAACTCCCTCTCACAATAAATCAATTGGAATAAATCGGATATTGTTCACAAAGCTTACGCACGTTGGCTTTCACTTCTTTTAATGTGGCCTCGTTTTCGTGATTTTCAATAATTTGTGCAATCCATTGAGCTATTTGGTGCATTTCCGGCTCTTTCATACCTCGTGTCGTCAGTGCGGGTGTTCCTACTGAATGCCACTGGTTACAAAAGGGCTGAGCTTCTCATTGGGAACCGTGTTTTTATTGACGGTAATCCCACCTTTGTCCAAAGCAATTTCGGCATCTTTGCCTGTGATGTTTTTGTTCCGACAAATCCACGAGTATGAGATGGTTGTCCGTACCTCCTGTGACCAGATCAAAACCCAAATCCAACAGTGCTGCGGCAAGGGCTTTTGCATTCTCCACAATTTGTTGGCTATAAACTTTAAAATCATCTTTGAGCGCCTCACCAAAAGCCACAGCTTTGGCTCCGATAGCATGCTCTAATGGTCCGCCTTGTATGCCCGGGAATATTTTAGAATTGATCTTTTTTCCCACTCTTCTGTTGTGAGGATAAGCCCGCCCCGTGGGCCTCTTAGGGTTTTATGAGTGGTTGTTGTAACAAAATCAGAGTAGGGGACAGGGTTGGGGTGAACACCGCCGGCGACAAGCCCGGCAAAGTGAGCCATATCAGTGAAAAGGACGGCACCGACTTCATCCGCAATCTTACGAAATTCTGCAAAATCCAAGGTTCTTGGGTATGCCGAGTAGCCTGCAATAATCATTTTTGGTTTTTCTTTTTTAGCCGTCTCAAGAATCGTCTCATAATTAATGCGGTGAGATTCCGGATCAATACCATACGATACGGCGTTGAAGAGGATTCCTGAAAAATTAACCGGACTGCCATGGGTCAGGTGACCGCCGTTAGAAAGGTCCATACCCAATACGGTATCACCGGGTTTTAGGGCTGCAAGGTAAACAGCCATGTTGGCCTGGCTTCCCGCATGGGGTTGAACATTGGCGTGTTCTGCTCCAAACAAAGCTTTCGCTCTATCGATGGCGAGCTGCTCGATTTGATCGACGAATTCGCAACCGCCGTAATAGCGTTTACCAGGATAGCCTTCCGCATATTTATTAGTAAGTATTGAACCCTGTACCGCCATCACCTGTTTTGAGGCATAGTTTTCAGAGGCGATCATTTCCAGCCCATAAGTTTGGCGATCCACTTCATTTTTCAAGGCAGAGAGCACGGCCTCGTCTTTAATACATTCGTCAATCAATTGCATGGTTACTCCTCACTAATGAGCGGTTTAATTTCTTTATCGATTTTGGTCACGCGTTTTTGATGCCGACCGCCTTCAAATTCAGTAGTTATAAAAGTCTGTAAAATAGCAATGGCTTGTTCAGAGGGAGTGAGTCGGGCTCCCAAAACTAAGACATTGGCGTCGTTATGCTGACGAGAAAGAGCTGCCATTTCAGGAGTCAGACACAATGCCGCGCGAATTCCAGGGTAACGGTTTGCCCTTATTGACATTCCTATGCCACTCCCACATATAAGCACACCCACTTGGACGACGTTCTTTCGAACTTGATCGCAAACGAGATCAGCAAAGTCAGGGTAATCGACCGATTCAGCACTGTCGGGTCCTAGGTCACTCCACTGTACGGGGAATGGAGATTCTATAAGAACCCTTTTGAGTTCAAAACCGGCATGGTCAGACGCTATGGAATGGTTTTATTTTCTGCCACACAGTCCTCCTTGGTTCGTCGATGGCCTATATGGTTTTACACTTCGAAAGATTAGGCAGGCATTGGTCCCACCAAATCCAAAACTATTGTTAAGTGTGATTAATTTCACCTTCACGTGCGTTTTTGGGGACAAAATCCAAATCACAACCATCACTGGGGTTATCTAAATTAATTGTAGGTGGCACACAATTTTTATAAACGCTCAAAACAGTAAATAGACTTTCTAAAGCTCCCGCTGCACCTAACGTGTGTCCGGTCATACTTTTGGTCGAGCTGACCCACAAATCTTTAGCGCTGTTTTTGAAAGTGAGTTTAATTGCGTCAGCTTCAATAATGTCTCCAGCCGGCGTGGATGTTCCATGAGCATTGATGTACTTTACATCTTCAGGATTTAACCGAGCATCTTTCAAACACAAGTTCATAGCATGGGATGCGCCCACTCACGCCTACGCTTGGACTCGTCATATGGTAGGCGTCAGCACTCATTCCGTACCCAGTGAGCTCGGCATAAATGGTTGCTCCGCGCTTGCAAGCATGTTCATAATCCTCGAGGATTAACGTCGCTGCGGCTTCTCCTAAACAAACCATCTCGATCTTCATCCCAAGGTCTACTCGCCGCTTCAGGGCTATCGTTTCGGGTTGAAAGGGCTCGCATATTACCGAATCCTACTATGGCCAAGGGGCAAACCACGGACTCACTCCCGCCGGCCACCATAACATCAGCCATACCGTTTCTAATAAGAAGGGCAGCGTCACCAATGCTGTGATTCCCACTGGCACAGGCCGAGGTCACTGTATAATTAGGACCTTGAAAGCCATTCATTATGCTAATTTGACCTGAAGCTAAATTAGTTATGACTTTGGGGATAAAAAAGGAGTGACTCGAGAAGACCCTTTTTCCAATAAAATACTGTGGTTTTCTTCAATGGATGGAAGACCCCCATTCCAACCCCAATGATGACACCAGTCCGAGATTTTAACTCGTCAGAGAACTGGAGACCACTGTCCTTTAAGGCTTCATCAGTGGCTGCGATGGATGTTTGAATAAACCGATCCATCTTTTTTAATTCTTTTTTATGTATATATTTTTCGGGATCGAATCCCTTGATTTCGGCGGCTATTTGCACCGATTCGGAACTGGCATCAAATTGCGTGATTGCTCCCACACCACTTTGGCCCGAAAGGGCTGCCGACCAGGTTGATTGTACATCTAAACCCAAGGGCGACACGACACCCAATCCAGTAACTACAACTCGCCTTTGAGCAGAGCTTGGTCGTTCAAATATGGATTCGCTCATAATCACCCCGAAATTTGATGGGATTAGTGTTATGCCTTACCTTTTTCTTTAAGGTAATTTAGGACGTCTTGAACGGTTTTTAGTTTTTCAGCGTCCTCATCAGGAATTTCTAAATCAAACTCCTCTTCCATAGCCATCACTAGCTCGACAATGTCTAAACTGTCTGCGCCAAGATCTTCAATAAAAGAAGCCTCTGGTTTTACTCTGTCGGATTCAACGCCAAGTTGTTCTTCAATAATTTTTTGAACTTTTGCTTCCATCAATTCACTCCTGATTTACAATAATAAAACACGTCGATTCTATCGATTTCAAAACAGAAAACAATCCTTTTAAATTGAATTCAACCACCTGATGCAGTGCCGATATTACATGTACATGCCGCCATTAACGGCAAGAGTTTGGCCAGTGATATAGCTGCTGTCTTCACTGAGTAAAAATCCAACAGCAGCAGCGACATTTTCTACGTCACCAATACGTCCCATTGGAATGCGTTCAAACATCTGTTTTTTCTGATTTTCATCAAGAGTTTCAGTCATATCCGTTTTAATAAACCCGGGAGCGACACAATTTAGACGAATGTTTCTTGAAGCCACCTCCAGTGCCACCGATTTGGAAAACGCATCAATTCCGGCTTTTGAGGCGGCATAGTTCGCCTGACCCGCATTGCCCATTTGCCCCACCACACTAGTAATACTTACGATAGAGCCTTTTTTAGCCTTCATCATGGGTTTCAGCACCATTTTCGTGCAGAGAAATGTTCCCGTTAAATTCGTAGAAATAACGCTTTCAAAGTCCTCCGGTTTCATCCGTAATAGCAGTTGATCCGCGGTAACCCCCGCGTTGTTGACCAGGCCGTCAACTCCTCCGAGATTTTCAATCAATGACTTCATAGCTGTTTGCACACCGTCGCTACTTCGAATGTCCATTCGTTCTATGACATGCCCATTTCCTGGTAAATCGTTTAGGATTTTTTCACAGGACTCTCTGTTGGAAGAGTAAGTAAACCCGACGCTTGCTCCCTGGTGAGCCAAATATTGTACAATCCCAGCGCCGATTCCTCGGCTACCTCCTGTGACAATAATTTTACTTCCGGATAGTTTTGTGGACATTATTAACTCCTATTTTGCCAAGGTTTCCAAATTTTTGAAGTCCTCAAGACTCGTCG
This sequence comes from Bdellovibrionales bacterium, assembly GCA_041391465.1. Classification (GTDB taxonomy): domain Bacteria; phylum Bdellovibrionota; class Bdellovibrionia; order Bdellovibrionales; family UBA1609; genus UBA1609. The sequence continues at coordinate 19,062 of JAWKNX010000013.1, read as the reverse complement.
TGGGATAAGTAATTGCGGCAGGTGCAATCTTTTTGATTAAACCTTGAATGACTTTACCATTGCCAAATTCAATAAATGTATCCGAACCCTCAGCAAGCATATTTTGCACGCAGTCGATCCATTTTACGGGTGCTGTGATTTGACGAACCAATGCATTTTTTATCGCACCCACTGTATCATAATATTTGGACTCAAAATTCTGTATGACTGGAAACGCACCCATTACCACCGGCAAACTATTAATCACTTCCAACATCGCATTTTCCGCAGGTTGCATCAGTGAAGAGTGAAAGGGGGCCGATACTTTTAGAGGTATAAATTTAAAACGAGAAACTTTATTATCGGGGTCGGGGAGGCCTTTAAATATTTCTCCAGTGCAGTTTTTCATTGCCCAATCTATTTGGGTTTGATGACCACTCAATACTATCTGTCCCGGAGCATTGAAATTAGCAGCTTGCAGAACTCCACCTTCTGGATTTTCCGACTGCACCCAGCCGCAAAAATACTCTACCTGTACTGGTGTCATACCCATTACGGCCACCATCCCGCCCTCGTTAACCGGCATGGCCTTTTGCATCTCTCGACCTCTTTGTCGAACGGCTCGCAGTGCCGAAGAAAGGGGTAGGGATCCACTGCTTATAAGTGCAGCCCATTCACCAACAGAGTGACCGGCTCCAAAATTAACTTTAACACCCAGTTCTTCTTTGGCTGCTAAATGGGCCGCAACGGAACACAAAACAATTGCAGGTTGAGCAAACTCAGTGAGTTTTAATTGCTCTTCGTCACCTTCAATCATCAGTTTTTTCGCTATCCAAATCAAGTGCATCACTCGCTTCCTCAAATAAATCGGACTCGGCTAAATTCGTTATACAAATAGCCACCCATTCCAACTGCTTGACTGCCTTGTCCAGGGAATACAGCGTGAATCATAAATGAATTCCTTTATTTAATACTTGAACAATAGTCCCGACACTCGTGAGACCACCACCAAAAGCCGCCAAAAGAATGTTTTGACCCCGTTGAATTCGACCATCTCGAATGGCCCTATCTAAAGCAATAGGAATAGTCGCTGGGAATGTTTCGAATATCGGAAAGCTCTATGATTACTTTTTCTTGTGGAAAATGAATGTGCTTTGCCACGGCTTCAATAATCCGAATTAGCCTGATGTGGAATGAACCAATCCACATCTTCATAGTCCATATCGTTAGTTTCCAACGTGATTTGAGCCGCTTTGCCCATAGTTCTAACAGCTTGTTTGAAAATTTCCCGGCCATTCATTTCCACCGTATGCATGTCTTTATCAATAAACTCATGGCTCGGTGGGTTGGCAGATCCACCCATGGGGAGATACAAAAGTTTTTCCATATTTCCCCTCTGCAAAACAATGTCTTGAATAAAATCTCCGAAACTGCATGTACTGGATGGCTCTTGATAGGACAGCAGCTCATAAGCGCCATCACCAAAGAGAATACATGTCGTACGTTCTTTGTAATTCACAAACTTCAGAAAAGAACTTCAACGCAGCTTACACAGAACATGTTTATAGTGTCTGTTTGAATAAGCTGTGTGCAATGCTCATTGCATAGATAAAACCACTGCATGCCGCCGTTAGATCAAATGCCATACAATTGCGTGCGCAGCTTTTCTTGAAGGAAGCAAAGCTGAGCTCGGCATAACATGATCCGGGCTCACTGACGGAAATATAATGCAATCAATGTCTTCTGGCGTGAGTCCAGCAGCTTCGATGGCCTGCTGGGCGGCCGGCAACGCAATATCACTGGCGGCATGTTCTGGCTCGGCCATATGCCGTACGCTGATCCCTGTGCGTTCTTTAATCCAAGCATCGGTGGTATCCACCATTTTTTCTAGATCTTTATTTGTAAGGAGTTTTTCAGGTAAAAAATGCCCTGTGCCCAGGCCCATGAGTTTTGGTAGAAGGTATCCCCCATGTTGAACTCCTTAAAAACTTTGTTGATTAAAGCCTGATGTCATTTTTGAGAAAATATTAATCAACAACAGTGATCACTTCGCGGTCTTTATAGTACCCACAAGAATGACATGCACGATGTGGCTGAACCATTGAACCGCAATTAGAGCAATTGTGTACTGTTGGGGCTTTAACGTACTATGAGCGCGGCGCATTCCGCGTTTAGATCTTGAAATTTTACTTTTCGGACTAGCCATGGAATTCCACCTTTTAACTCATTTTAATCAGCAAGTTATTGTTTTCAAACAGTGCGCTACAATAATGAAAACCATCCAAAAATCAAGAATTTAATTTCAAATCCTTAAGCACAGAAAAGGGGCTCTCGGGTTTTTGGCTTTCTGCATCATCAATCGAGATCCAACCTTTATTGATCGCCTTATCATAATTGTCACAAGAAACATCGCAATCTGGTCTTCCCAGCGGGCAGAGGAAGCTCATTTATGGCAATGATCTCATGGACAAATTCACCAATGTTAAATTGTTCAAGGCCCAAGTAATGGCAGAAGGGGTCTTCTTCTCGAAAAGGAATTCTTTACTAAAATGGCTCCGGCTCTGGCTGTTTTTATAAAGACTGGGGTGTGTCATCTACCATTAAAAATTCATCAAATTCACATTGAATACCTTCAACAAGTTCAATCGCACATCGCGAGCACACTGATCAATAGACGTTTTAACACTACCTTTGAGTTGATAAATGTCGCCCATGGGAAGCAATTTCATCGCCTTTAATGGTGATCTATGCTCCCCAATCAAGTCTTTGAGGATTTCTGTCAACTCCCTGAATCCTTTGAATAACTTAACTCCATCCCTTCTTGAGGGATTTCTGATAGGTGAATTTGGGTGGGGTAGGTGTTTTTTGTGTGCCATAGAGTGGAAGAATTAAGGCAAAACGCGTCATAAATCAAGCATAGAACGGGTGTTTATAGTTTTGACACTCGTCATAGTTCTCGGGCCAAAAACCGGAAATGGATTGAAGAGGGCAGCCTAACATACTGATATTATTGATATATATGTGGCACAGCCAATGCACCATAATGAGATAGTGAAGGAGAAAATACCAATGAAATTGGCATTACTAATCAGTCTATTGGCATTACCTGTAATGGCGAGTGCGAGTGACATATCGTTTAACCAGCTTATTGAAAAAGCTAACATGAAGCGAGACCAACTCAGCAAGGATGTTTCAGCTCTAATTGAAAAGCATGAGTACAATAAACAAAATGCTGAGGTCATCGACTTTATCGCTGACGAGTTAAACGCGATGGACAGTCACTCAAAGATCGTCGAATCTGAGAAAGCAAAAGGGCCTCGAGGCCTTTAAGTTTCAATACTATTTGCAGGTCATATAAACCGGTATATGGTCGCTAAAACCATGTACCACTGACCTGTATGGAGTCACGTAATCGAGACTCATATCAATAATTCGTTCAAACATATCACGCCTAAAATCGTCCATATTCTCTTCTGTATAAAGTGGCTGCCAACGGCCTCTACGAATGGTCTGTATTTCACCAAAGGTCTTAAATGACAGGCCAAACAAACTACGCATAGACGATCGGTCCATTTTTCGACGAAATTCCGATGCAGAGATTCCTCGCCATTCATTCACCCAATCCATTAGCTTTTTTAACGTGCGGTCTTCACCATTAACCGTACGACCGAGCTCTTGATGATAGCGAATTCTTTGCTCCAAATCGGCTTGTGATTGGGCCTCTACAATTTGTGTGAAGTCAAAAGAGCGAGGTGCAAGCGCTAAATCGTGACTGAGGTGATCATCGTCTAAATGGCACTGCTGAGTACGTGCGGGGTTCGCAATTATATGATCATAAGCTTCTGATAAACCCGATTCTTGTGAAATACTCGTTTTATCGTTCACGTAAATCCTAAAACCCGGAACGACATAATCCAATAGTGCCTTCCACACATTTTGCAAGTAATTGTCAGAAGGCAAATTAAAATCTCCCAACAATACAAAATTGTGACCCATATGGGTTGGAGTGAACCCTTGTAGAAAACGTTGAAATAGGTTTTGATCCTGCGCTCGATCCGTTCTTTCAATAGAGTCTCGAAGATGTTCTAGTGTGATTAGCACCTCAGCAAATCGACTGACAAACGGAACCGCCATCCCTTGAAAATCATTTATCAATCCCTCATCACCAACTTCTCGAATGACTTGATCCAGCCTACCGAAGGCACGGGTATAGGTTTCATCGGTATGAGGGTCAAATCGGGTGTGTTTGCATAGAGCGTGTATTTATCGTCCCCGAACTGGAACCCAGCAATAAATGGAGGGCGAGAGATCAGGTCTCTATCTCCAGCGGCAACATCCATAACGCAGGCCCTGGCTCCCCAACGTCCATGGTTACATGCCCGTGTTGAAATACTTCTTACTCGGCTTCCTCGAAAATAAAATCCTGACAGTTCAAGTTGCGACCCTTGTCCCTGTCCTTCTGCTGTTAAAATCAGTGACCAAGAGGGGTCCAGTTCCTTCAATGAAAAGAGCAATTGAAGATATCCTGGAAAAACATAGGACTCATAGATTTTCTTTCTCTCGCTCAAAAGATCATCTCTCTGCGCCGGACTTTGGCTTCGATTCATTTGGTTTTGAATTTCATCCAGCCGATCCAACATTCTTTGGTTATGTGAAAAGATGAGACTGGAGCGAGGCAAAGTCTTTAATTCTAGAGCCGCGACAATATCCCACTGATTCATGATCTCAGCGATCAGATCCAACTGTTTAAAAGGCGCTATTAAGTTGCCTAAGTGAAGCAAATTAAAGGATGCTATTTTCAAATCACCTTGACGGGCTAATCGCGCATCGTAGTCGTGACCCGTATCAGGGCCAAAAAAAAGATATTCTTGGCGATCGCAGATGTATTTGGATTTTACTTTCGCAATACTCCGGAGCAAATTGCATTTATCTGCTTCCGTCCCATCGTTTGAAGCAGAATAGACATCACCCACTCCAAAGGATTTAAAGTTAAACTCCAATTCCGGAAGAGGGTCTGCACCTGCCCAAGGGAGGCCAAACAGAGTTAAAGTCACCAATATAATTGCTAAATATTTACGCATCTCGAGGGAATTCCTTCCACCGCAAAAATCTACTCTACGCGTCAAGATATTGAAACCCCTAATAGATAGATTTTGAAAATAAAACTTTCCCGTACAATAAACCTTTTTATAGAAAAGTGAAACTACAGGCAGTGGTTGAATTTATTTCAAAATATTTAAGCCTATGACCTCAATAGGGTCATTGGCCGGGGGGAAGTCATGTTACTCGCATTTAAAGCTCTACATTTAATTGCCATGGTCGCTTGGTTCGCTGGTTTGTTTTATATGTTTCGTCTGTTTGTCTATCATGCTGAGAATGCCGACAAAAAAGAAGTGACCAATGTTTTAAAAGTTATGGAGCGAAAACTTTTGTACTTTATTACTTGGCCAGCAATGGTTGTGACACTGACGGCAGGCTTTACCATGCTGACCATCCATCAAGAATATTTGGGACTATTATGGATTCAATTGAAGTTAGGCCTAATCGCTTTACTGATCGCTTACACTGTTTTTCTTGGGTATGTCCGTCGCCGATTTGCCGAAGACGAAGTTTTTCTCTGCAAAACAGTGCCGATTGTGGAATGAATTCCCTACGCCTTTACTGATTATTATAGTTCTACTCGCCGTATATAGACCATAGTCCTGTTTTTAAGATTATTTGATGATCTCAAGCAACTCATTGATTCTGAACTGTAAACTCCCCAAATAATAATCAATTTTCAAAAATCCACTAGGAACGGGATGGACAACTTAGTCGGCAAGTGGGTTAATATTTTTTGTGAGCACGGACGCAAGACTTAAGTACAAGGAGGTTGGGAATGCTTCGACTTATATTAGCAGCGGGTTTAGTCCTATCCGGACTATATGCTACTGCAGGAGAATACATTATAAAAACAAAGCCAAACATGGTGTTTTCAATGGACAACATGGTGGGCATTCAAATGTTGGATCAGCATAGCCAAGCGGGACTGATTAAACTCAACATTGACAAAAACCAGGAAATTCAATTGTTGGATGAGCTTTATAAAAATCCAGCCGTTGAATACGTGGTGAAGAACTTTCAACTGAAAGCTTTTCGTAAACCAGTCAACATGACTGAGCTTAAAGAACAATGGGCCATTGCCAAAGTAAATGCAGAGAGAGCATGGGGTCTTGCGAACAATAAAGGAAATCGCAATGTTGTGGTTGCCGTCATCGACACAGGAATTGACTACAATCACGAATCACTCTCTGTGAACATGGTTTCTGGTTATGACTTTAGAGACAACGACAGCGACCCAATGGATGAAACCCGAACTCGCAACCCCTGGTCACGGGACTCACTGTGCAGGAATCATCGGTGCTACAGGGCTAGTTGACGGTGGAATCGTTGGAATGGCTCCAAATATTTCAATCATGCCGATTCGTTTTTTAGGTGCTGATGGCGGCGGTGATTTAATGGCAGGAATTAAAAGCTATCGACTACGCCATTGAAAAAGGTGTTGATGTCATCTCAGCCAGCTGGGGAGCTACAATATCTGCGGCTCAGGCGAAACCGTTAATTGAGGCCGTACAAAGAGCAAGTGATGCAGGCGTGATTTTCGTGGCTGCAGCAGCCAATGATGGAAGAAACAATGATGCTACAGACGTTTTTCCTGCCAACGCAGAATTTGCCAACACAATTTCTGTGGCGGCGAGTGGATCTAATGATCAAAAACCTCAGTGGTCTAACTACGGAAGAAGAACTGTTCATTTAGCTTCCCCAGGGTTAGATATCATGAGCACATTGCCTAACAACAGGTATGATAACCTTTCTGGTACATCCATGGCGACGCCGCTTGTAGCTGGTCTGGTTGCGCTTTTAAAATCACAAAATCCCGAGCTTACAGGACAAGATGCAAGAGCACTTTTACAAACAACGGGTGCGAAGGTGAGCATCGAAACCGCATGCAATTGCAGAATCGACGCCGGCGAGGCCATGAGCGCACTTGTTGAGAAACGCATGTTCATCTCTCCAGCAGCGATGACGCTTTCACCGTCGGACAGCGCTCAATTTTAATGCTGTTAACGCCAACGGCAATGTGACTTTCTCAGTGTCTAATCCAGCCGTTGCCAGTATTACGAATGATGGGCAATTGACTGCAACAGCCAATGGAGAAGTCACAGTTAGTGCAACAGATGCTTCTGGGAATACGGCAACGTCTCTTTCTATTTTTGTGACAGATCAACAGCCTGACAATCCGGCGGCGGTGGAGTGCTCAATTGGTGATCCAATGCTCTGCCAAATCATTTGTGGGATCCAGCCAGATCTTCCATTTTGCAAAAACTAATATTCTTACTCATTTAAACTCAAAAGGAGGCTTTTTAGCCTCCTTTTTTTTGAAAAATATTTTGTCATTTCTTACTAGGGCCGAAAGTGACCGTAACTATTGTCTTCTTGCTCAATTAACATTGGTCGAAATTCAATGTACTCCCGGCCAAACATATTGAGAATTGAAGGCACTGTCATTACGACGCTTTTATTAACAAAACCCAATTGGATTTCGTAGGGCTCTTCGCTTTCACTTATTAGCTGACAAGAATTTAAGGAGTCACAGTTAAATTTCAATTCCAATGTATTTAGAGTTTCATCGAAATGACCCATGTTCTTTAAAGTCGTGCAAACTAGACCTTTTTGAATATTCAAGTCATCAGATATGGGCCCTTTGATGGACAAAACAGCTTTACTACTAGAGCTTTCGTAATCAAAAGAGATCTGCGTCTCCTTGTAGCAAACATCCGACGAAGTAGGGCGATAAATACCCGGGGCAACAGGTGCAAAACTCTCTATGTAAGAGTTATGTAGATCTCGTGCCAATATCCACGTATCCGATTGCACAGCATTTTCAATACGGTTTGTAAACTCCTCTTCACCGAAAAGGTAAAGTTCAGTTCTATAAGTCGACATGTATATGGGCGCTAAGTGATGTAATATTTCGTGTAATATGGATCGCGCTGCTTGCAATAAAGACGGCTTACTCGGATTTAAATTTACCGAGTTAATTCCAGAAAGGTGGGCCTGAAATTGGGCAAACTTTTTGGGTGATACATATATTACGGCACCGACATCATCTTTAGTACAAATCCACGAGTGCAGACCTGGCAATGAATCGCCACATGCAGAGTCTGCAATGACCAAAGACATTCGATCCAATTCTTCTAAAAGCAGGTTTTGTCCCGCTTCAAATCTTTCTGGATGGAGCGAATAATAGTTTAAAAACTGTGAAGCACTGGCGCCGCCCACATGTGCTTTAATTAATTGATCAAAGTCGATATTCTCAATATGAGTTTTTAGGAATGCCGCTCCTTCACGCATTGTGGATTGAAACGCATCATCTCCCCAATCGCCACCGCCTCCTCCGCGTTCGCAATTGGCGTCGTAGTCATCAAAAGGCATCCCACTGTTTCGGCATACCTGAAGGGTCGGAGGCGATGCCAAATCTAAGGAGTCCAGGACATTCACTTTTGCGGCAGGTTGCGCCCACACGTTGAGTCCTATTGCTAGTGACGTAAAAAGAAAACTCAATAAGCAATTCATGTATTTCATCTTTCACTTTCCTTTTTCTTTTGCAGGGGGAACAAACTCACTTCCATCACATATATTTGCTCACGCTTATCCGAGGTCAGGAATTCACACATAGATTGATTAAATTCATCAATACGCTTTTTAGCTTCATCGAGTTTATCTGGATCGATGCACATTGTGACCGTAGTCATGGATCGCGTCGACAGTGGATCATTTTCTAAAGATTGAATTGCCATTTGGCGGATTTGCTTTTGTTTAGAAATTTGTGCCGAGTTGGTATTTAAGCCTCGACGCCTTTCCAATGTGAAATAAACATCTTTTTTAGTGATTTTCTCTCCATCATCCTCGAGTAAACCCAATTCAAACAATCTGTCCAAGGCCGACTTAGCCTGCATGGGAGATATATTAAGTTCTTTTGCAATCCAAGAGGGATCTAAGCGAAAGTCTGACAAAAAAACCATTTCCAAAATGGCCAAATGATACCAGTCACTAATGAGGCGATAAATATCCACGTCCATAGTGCGAGCCTCAAAGGTCTTCTTCAAATTTTTAATTTTCGGATCGGTGCGATTCAGCGATCTATGCAACTGTTCGTTCACAACAGAACCCAAAAACAACTTTTCCGCCTCGGGACTGATGGGCATCGCCTGTACAATTTTTTGAGCCGTTTTATAGGTGAGGGGCCTTTTGCCATTAATAATGTCGGACAAATTCCCCGCGCTCACATTCAGCGCCTTAGCAAAGCTTCGCAGGCTGTATCGAGCATTATCTTGAATACGACGATCCAGCTCTGACTTTAAAAATTGCCTGTAATATTGGGTGATTTGCTCCATGCGTTACATATAAAGACTCCCCTGAGTCTCCGCAAACTATTTCAAACAACCTGTTCGAATTTGGAATATTAACAGGAAAAACATCACCTTTTTACAGCAGAAGTCGCTTCAGTTCGTTCTGAGAGTAAACATAGTCAGCATATATCATTGTGTTGGCTATATTTCGATGCCCTAAGGCCATTTGCAACAGTCGAATGTCTTTTGTTTTCTTATAGAGCTCAATGGCGAAAGTATGTCTCAGGCTATGGAATTTCTTATGAACAGGGCGATAAAACTGCCATATCTGCACGAGCCGAGGGTACGAAATAGGAAATAGCCTCTTTTGCCCCTCACTAAGCCCTTTATTTGCCCCTAGGTCTCTGGAATCTAACATGAGGCGGGTGATTCTCCGAAAGGTCTCTTTCTTGACGGGGAGTTCACGGTCATTGGAGTTTTTGATGCCTTTAATAAACACCGTCTCATCATATTCGTTAATATCACGAAACTCTATATTCAATAGCTCCTGGGCTCTTGCTCCCGTTTTTAGAGGCTAGATGCAGGAGAAGGCAGTCCTAGGTTGGGTATCAATAAAACTGTCAATGATGTAGTTCAGACGTTCCAACTCGGGTGGCAGGAGATATTTGTTCTTGTTCAATGTATAGGGAGTTTTACGTTGTCCAGACATAGCAATTCCATATAAATATATTTTGTTGTTTTACGTTGCACTGCATATATCAGCCGTGTCCCAATAATTTTTTAAAAAAAGGTCATATTCCCCAAAATTTCTTCCCTTGAGAAACATACCCACCTCTTATTAATCATATATTCCCCTTATTATCAAGTATTTAGCACTATATATTATAACTATAATCTATAGTCTATTTCGAAGGTGAGGCTAATGAACCCCACATTAAAAAAACGACCCCCAGCGCAGAATCAATTCTGATTCGATATTGCGTTGCATTATTAGATAATTGTGTATTACAAGCAAATATATTGCATATCACATCATTAAATTGTGATTTGGTAATATTCGACTAGATGTTAATATGGATATAATCATTAAGACGAGGGAATTTGATGAACCAGGTACAAAATGAATCATCCAATCAAAGGCGCTTAAATACCCTTTGAGGACCCAATATTTGGCCGAGGTAGAAGTCATAAAAAGAAATGTGGAAACAGAAGCTATTCGTCGCGAATTGGGACTTTCACGGCGAAAAATCAGTCAGCTTTTGATGGTTGATCCATCGGCATGGACAAGATGGAGTCGGGACGACAATGCTCCCCCGCATATCTATAGGTCTCTCCAATGGTATCTCTCACTGATTGATAAACACCCCGAATGGCACCCGCAGAATAGCTTTAATCGCATTTTAAATCCGCAAATCCCAAAAGAAGAGAGCACCACCGACAAAGACCTAATAAAACTCACTCGAAAACTACAATATCTCGAGCAACAGATCTCCATAATGACCTCTAAAAAGCAAAAATCTCAGATTCCCAAGACGGCCATCAAGTGGACTCTTCTAGCTATTATAGCCACAGCAGGGGGGTATTTGCTCTCTTCACTCTTCCTAGGATAATCCGAAAAAATGCACTGCTTTTCGGCAGTTAGCTTGCTACTTTGCGTTTTTGGTTGTGTCTTTCATGCCCGTCGATTAGCTTCAATCCACTGATCTTCAAAGCTCTATCTATAAATGCATTTATTTAACATATTATGGAGATCACCTGAGGGAGGGGTGCATGGCATTCGAAATCATCGAAAAACACGGCGATCACGAGGAAGTGGTCTTTTGTAATAACAAAGAAGTTGGGTTGAAAGCGATTATTGCAATCCATAATACAACTCTGGGCCCAGCTCTAGGTGGCACTCGAATGTGGAACTATAAAAATGATGAAGAAGCACTGATAGATGTCCTCCGACTCAGTAAAGGCATGACTTATAAAGCATCCGCAGCAGGGCTTAATTTAGGAGGCGGAAAAGCCGTCATTATTGGTGATCCAAAAACCCAAAAATCCGAATCATTGTTTCGTGCTTTTGGCGCCTTTGTTAACTCACTCCACGGCATGTATATTACAGCAGAAGACGTTGGTACCACAGTCAAAGATATGGAATACATTTTCATGGAAACCCCCTATGTAACGGGCATTCCTAAAGCATTTGGCGGGTCGGGTGACCCCAGCCCTTATACAGCCCATGGTGTCCTTATGGGCATAAAGGCTGTTGCTAAGCGAAAATTAAATTCAGACACCTTAGAGGGCGTGCGCGTGGCTGTTCAAGGTCTTGGTAACGTTGGCAGTAATCTCGTGGATTATCTGGTCTCTGAAAAGGCGATCGTTACAGTGGCAGATATCGATAAAGAGAAAGTTAAAAAAATCTGTGACAAATACAGCTTGCAAAGCCTCGATCCTGAGGGGATCACCACAAGTGAGTGTGATGTTTTTGCCCCTTGTGCGTTGGGCGCTATAATTAATGACCAAACAATAGCAAATCTGAAGTGCAAAGCCATTTCTGGCGGCGCTAACAACCAGTTGGCAGAATCCCGTCATGCCAGAGCCCTTCAAGAGCAGGGCATTCTCTATGCACCTGACTACGTGGTCAATGCAGGAGGACTCATGAATGTTTTCGTTGAGCTCGAAGGTTATTCTTCAGAAAGAGCTATCGACAAAGCTTCGCAGGTTTACGATAATTTGATGCAAGTTTTTGATATTGCTGAAAAAGAAGAATGCACCACCGAAGATGCAGCCAATCGACTCGCAGAAAGTCGCATCCAGCACATCGGTGGCATCCGAAAGCATCATCAAGGAAGAATGTCTCGTCCGTTCTCGACGCTTAAAGAAATGACGAGTCGACAAAAGTAATAAAAAAATTAAACATTAATCCCCCCATCATGACAACATGGGAGGGAGTTCAAACTCAAAAAAAGAGGGTTTAGAGTGAGTCAAGACACAAAATCTATTGAAAAAAGCATTGAACAAGCCATTGAAGTTATCGCTAAAAACTCAAAGACAATCGCGATTGGTTTAGTCATGGTCGTTGCGGTCGGATTGGGTATGATTGGTTACGACTACAGTCAAGAATCCGCCGAAAAACAGGCTTACGGCGAATTTTATGCGCTCGAGAAACAATTCGATTCAATACAAGGGGAGCTTCGTAAAAATATGCCTCCGGAGCAAGACATTCAGTATACAGAAGAAGTTTTTAATCAAAACTTCGCTGGAACCAGTGCCGAGATGGAGGCTTTTATCGTTGCCAACAAAGGCAGGGCGGCTGCGACAATGGCGGCAATGGAACTGGGTGAGCTTTACTCCACTTTCTCTTTGCACCAAAAAGCAAAAGATGTCCTTGGACTGCTGATTAGCAATGTTGATGTTAGAACGTTAACCGGCGCACTTTATCATGTAGAATATGGACGAGTCCTTTTAGAGCTCAACGAGTTCGAAGCCTCTCGTGAAGTTCTAAATAAGGTGATCAATGAAAACTCAGTGAAGTTCATCCATCCCGTCGCCCTGTTGAACCTTGGGTTGAGTTATTACAAAGATAATCAAATGGATAAAGCAAAAGAACTGTTAACTCGCATTTCAAATGAGTTTTCCGATTCTGAACCAGGACGTTCAGCAGAAATTTATTTGAAATTAATAAATAGTACACAAGGGTAAGTATTGAATGATTAAATTCGTCGCGAAAACTGGAATCATCGTTGGGTTGACCGCTGCCACGCTAGGGTGTGCACAGTTTAAGGAGCTTGTTCAAAAGGAGAGCCACCAAAAAACTTTTGCCATGGACAAAAAATGGGTTCGGTCCACTTTATTGACCGACTACTTGAAGTTTAGAGTTTTACATCGGTTTCAGCCCATTTTATTCAAAGACATGGTGATTCAAGGCAATGCTGTCGACGGAATCATTGCCTATGATCGAAAAACGGGCCAAAAAATTTGGAAGAAAAAAATTGAAAACGGAGTCGAGTCCGGAGCCGTCATTCATGGAAACGATTTGTTTTTCGCTGCGGGCGACGGATATTTTCACAGCGTCAATGTCTATAACGGCAAAACCAACTGGGTATTTCCTATCCGCTCGGAGGGAACCGGCACGCCCATGGTCCACGATGGAATAGTTTACTTTATTTCTGGGAATAACATTGCCTACGCATTAGATATTACATCGGGTCGCCAAGTGTGGCTTTACAATCGGCGGTCAACCACCATGCTGTCTATTCGCGGAGGCAGCCAGCCGAGTGTTTATAAAAACCAAGTGTTGCTGGGCTTCAATGATGGCTTTCTAGTGAGCCTTGACCAAAAAAAGGGACTGATGAAGTGGCAAAAAAAATTAAATTCGAAAAAACGATTTACTGATATTGATGCCCGCCCCATTGTCTTGGATGATCGCATCTATGTCGCAAGTTTTGACGAAGCCCTTTACTGTTTAGATGCAAATACAGGTCAACAAATTTGGCGTTATGATGAAGGTGGATATGCTGCCGTTTCCATTGACGAAGATCGCGTGTATTTCTCGACCACACAATATAATATTGTCGCTCTGGATAAATCTTCGGGTAAAAAAATATGGAACTATGCTTCTGAAAATGGTTATTTAACGCAACCACAATTATATAAGTCCACCGTGGTCGTCGGGGAAAGTGATGGTGCTTTGCTTGCGCTGGATGCCCAAAGCGGTAAGAAACTCGGTGACTTTTTTCCGGGTCGGGGAGTGACCAGTTCTGCTGCCATCGATAATGAAAGTGGCGATTTGTTTTTCATTTCAAAAGAGGCCAATTTATATCATTTTTTGCAAACTCGGCTGGAAGAAACGGTAGGAGGAATTTGGTACTTTCGATTTGTTTCTGGTTGTTATTAATATGCTTCTTGGAACTTTGTCATTTCATGTGCTACAGGGGGCATTGCCGCCGAAATGAAGCTCAAAGCAGCGAACATGCGATCCACACAAAACACCAGATGCCTCCAATTCAGACGAGTACTGTATTTGGCATATAAACCTGATAATACTTTCAGCTCAGTGTGAAAAACTCTGGCGTTGCATTGGATGCGATGTCAAAACAGCTGGTTGATATTAAAGTCATAAGCTCTAAAAAGCTGCACGATGGAAAAATGTATATGTCTGTATGCGGTGGATCCACTGGAATCAATAATGTTTACGAGATTAATTCCAGTGACTTGGAAAAAGCCAAAAAAGCCGGCTTTGAACTCTGGGATCAATAACATGTGGACTATTGAAAAGATCAATGAACTTGTTTTGGATGTCCCCGATTTTCCAATTCCGGGGATCGTATTCAAGGACATCACCCCCATATTGGAAAATCACGAAGCATTTGTATCGGTAGCGCGGCAGTTTGTACGCCAGCTTCCCCAAGACATTAGTAAAATCGTTGCAATGGAATCTCGAGGATTCATTTTTGGGGCCGCTGTCTGTCAGCATTTGGATGTGGGCTTGGTCTTAGTAAGAAAACCCGGAAAACTTCCCCGTGAAACGAAATCATATACTTACGATTTAGAGTACGGCACGGACACACTTGAAATCCATAGCGACGCACTTAAACCTGGAGAGAGAGTGGTTATAATGGATGATGTGCTCGCAACGGGTGGAACGGCAATGGCTACTCAAAAGTTAGTGGAAGAGATGGGAGCTCAAGTGGTTGGGTTCGAGTTTTTAATGGAAATTGAAGCACTAAAAGGCCGCAACCGCCTGTCTGGTGCG
The DNA here is from genome assembly GCA_041391465.1 of Bdellovibrionales bacterium. Lineage (GTDB taxonomy): Bacteria > Bdellovibrionota > Bdellovibrionia > Bdellovibrionales > UBA1609 > UBA1609. Next base: position 3,951 of record JAWKNX010000013.1, on the reverse strand, counting down.
CCTGTGAATTCATTGATTAAATGTTAATTACTGAGCTAGTGCCCATTCGTGCACAGGCAGTTTGCTTTCTTGGCAATTAAAATACTGACGGCTTAGATCTTCGAAGCAGCCATTGTTTTTTCGAAATTGATTGATCTGCCATTTGGCTCCGTTAATTTTTCGAGTGGTTCTTTGATCAATAATTCCAAGATATTTTTTCGCTGTTTTTTCATCCACTCCTATTTGGCAAAGGCCCTCATAAGCATCATTTAAAAGTTTATTGAGAATTAAACTTTGAACACTGGAAGGGCCTTGTCGCCAATGAACGCGGGCATCGTAACTCTCTCGGGCGCAATCATAAAAGTTGCGGCTCGTCTAGGAGAATCGGATGGCAATTTCAAAGTCTTCAATTGAATTTGCAAGGTGTTGAGTAAGCCCAATAAAAAAACACATATTGGCCACACAGTCGATCATTGTCGGACCGGCTGAAAGTGGTCGGTGCTCGATGCGAATATGAGGTTCATCATTGTTTTTTCCAGAAAACCCAATGACCGGGCGGTTCCACTTCCAAACTGTACCATTGTGAAATTGCAGATGTTTAAATTCAGAATTTTCAGCTAAATCAAACAGAGGAATAAGAACATTGTCAGTTGTGGGCACCTCTAAATAGTAACTTGAAATACAATCATCGAAATATTGGCGACCAAAATGAGCTCTTCTTAAAGCATCTTGTTTGCCTGAACTTCGAGAACCAGATATGGCATGTTCGAACAGGGAATTCGAGATTCATGCCATAGGCACTTTCCAAAAATAAAAGGGGAGTTGGCGGAAAGAGCCACCATCATAGGGCTGACCGCTTGTGCTGCATTATAATAAATATGCGCTCTTTTGGCGGGCACTTTCCACTGGATCTGCAAAGAGGTGGCCGCACTGGCGGGAAGCATCAGAGCTGATGAAGTCGAGCTCATCATCGCCTTTTAAATGTATTCTCACCCTTTTGCCATCAATAGTATTTATGAGTTGTTCATTGAGAACCTCGTATCGGTTTTCAGAAGTAATAAACTCTCGGCTTAACATTGGCCTTGTCAGCGTAGGTGCCGACCCCACCATCAACAAATGAGAACTCAAAGAGTTCGCCTGCAATTGGCACTCTGACCACAAGCTCTCCATCTGTTCTTGCAACCGGGTGAAACCTCTCCCTCAACTTTTTCAGGCAAACTGTTTAATTCAATATTGTATTTGGACAACTCACTGACAACTTGTGGGTGGGACATTTCGCTAATAAATGTTTCATTCACTGGGTTGGGTGTTTCGGTGGCATTGTTGATAATCCAACCTTCCAATTCGACTCCCATCGTATCAGACTGTTCAGAAAACCGACCATCGCGAATCCAATCGCGCACCATTAATGTCTCTTTCATCAACTCGCGATGAAAATGAGCAAAATCCGACTCACTAAATTGTTTTTTATCGAATTGTGCACCCATAGAACTCCCCCCACTCTAATAAGGAGAACAAGGGACATCATATCGGTTAAAACTTTGAGCTGGCCATTGATTAATGGCCAGTCCCTAATATATAGCCACATGTACAGTTATATGTCTGCCTGCGAAGCTCTTCGATCGTACACTCGCTTGAGTTCGTTGTGGTGGGTTTCTTTTAATTTACCTCTGCGGGAACACATCAAATTTGTGATATCGATTTGATAGTTAACCATCAAGTTTTTCGGTTCATCATAGAATTCGACATAACAGTCTGGAAAGCCCAACACATGTCCAAACTCATGACGAATAGTCCAACGTGTATTGTAGTCCTCAAGGCTATTTAATGAGTTCATTGTGATAATGTTACCACCTAATCCATTGACGTTGGGAGTAACGTTCGGCAAGAACCGTACCCGAGGGCGTGCCGAGTTTGAAAAATCCAAAACAAGCTTCCAATCTTCCCACTGCCACTCATCCTGAATATTTTCAATCAACCAAGATTTAACTGCAACGTCATTGGGGTGTTGGAACGGAAAATCCATTTGTTGATCACTATTCCAATGAGTATCACTTCGACGGACATCTAATCGAAAAAATTCATTATATGTGGCCTCGGCCGAATCTATATACCGATGATAATAGGAGTTGAGTTGATTCGACTCTCTAGCATCGTTAAATAAATCAGGGCACCTTCTCCATTGCGCCATTGAATTCTCACAGATATTGATTAATAGAGGTGTTAGCTCATTTTGAACATCAATAGGTAAGTTTGAAAATTCATTGAGCTCTGCAGTGAGGTTCTCTCGTTTCGAAAGAAAGTAATAACCTCTCACATCATTTCTTTTTCGACCTGCATACCAGTTCTTCCAGCCTGACAGAGATAGCCAGCGAACCGTAATTTGATAAAGCCGATCGAGCTTTCTACCATTCAATTCGTACTGCTCATCCTCAATCTGCAATTGATCTTCAAATGGCTGTAAATCTACGAGAACCCGTTTCATTTGTTCCGGCAGATGATTCAATAGGGATTCATGCTCTGGATAGATTGTGGAAGGTCCGTAAACCATAGGCTCTTCAATAGGAATACCTTTTTGCGTTTGCTCTGATGAAAAGGTCAGGGGATTTTCTGGGCGGAATTGGTTTAAATGATCCAACCATTGCAAATTGCGCCGACCTAGCTCTACGATCGTGTCTAAATCCCGTGTGGGCGACCCGTTGACTTGACCGAGTAGCTCCATTTTGTTTTGACGGTAGTAATTGTAAAGTTGATCGTAATCACTACGGCTTCCATAAAAGTCAATATCAAACGGTGCCCTTTCAGCCAGTGCTGATTGGGTTAAAATCAATAAAAACGTGGTTATAATAATTTGATGAAACACAGATCCCCCCGGAGTCTTGTTAAAGAATTCAGGAAGTATAGCAACAAACTTTTTAATTTGGGTAATTAATTTTTGTTTTTGGTTTTATTCAAAGCACGACCCGCTTGAATGGCCACAGAACCCGAGATGTCCTGCAGATGGTCAAACTGTGCAAGCTTTTTAAGGCCATCCGAACCTCGAAGTTCAATAGTCAAAACAGGTACATTGTGGTCTACCCACATGTATCGACCTAAACTCCCCGGAAAGTTCCCTAACCTCTGCCATGGTAGGGGAGCGCCATTTGGAGCCTTCACATGAGGGCCGTCGAAGTCTAAAACACCCAAAGGAGTATGCACAGCAATAATAAAATCTGGCTTAAACTCATTAATATGTTTAATCAAACATCGAGTCTCAGGTTCACTGGAAGCTGACGGCCCAGGATATCTACGCGGGTCAGAGTTCTTTTTTGTCTTCCACCATTCCAGAGCCAACTTATCCCAATCATTTGACGGAAAGTTTCGGTTGATATCCACTTCTCTGGCGTTGACACGACTATTTTTTGCCCACCCATCAGGGTTCACAACAGGGATCACTCGCCATGCATTCCTTGGATTCAACCCCTCTAAACGGTTCATCCAATGAGTGGCAACAGTACCACTGGCATGTTCATCACCATGAATAAGTGAAATTGTTAATATTCTCTTACCTCGCGAGCTATAGCCTTTACGGTCATAGTGAAATATGGGTGCGTTTTCATTACTGTAACAAGACTTTTCAAGTGAAACAGTTTGGCAAAGTTTTTTAATTTCACTCGCCTTCATCGGATTAGGGACCTTTGCCAAACTTTTTTCGCAAAAGGAAACCGCCGATTCTAGCTGTTCTTTTTCCACCAATTGAAAGTTCTTTGAGTCTTCAGGGTTGTATTTAGGCTCTGACTTTGCGCTGAGAATGTCGGCGTTTAGATCACCAGATGTCTCATCATAATCGAAATCCGGATGGTCAAATACCTTTTTCTCCACAGTCTCTGCCTTATTAACAGATTTGTTTTCACAAGCGACGAAAAGAGGAATTAAAAATAAAAGGCTTAGCCAAGAAAAAATGTAAGTTACTTTAGACATGGAATAACTACC